>JAVCCF010000073.1 GCA_030765625.1 Candidatus Tenebribacter burtonii | reverse complement strand
TAATGTTTAGAGCCTGCCACGTTCTACTTGCTTTTCTCTCAATCTGAATGTGGAGGCTTTTGTTACAAGCAACTATCTTTAAGAAAGAAAGGAAAACTTTAAACATTACTTCAACAAAATACATTTACTCACAGTCTTTTCTTCTCCATTTATTTTTAACTTTATAAAATATTGACCGCTGGCTACTTTATTTTTGTTATCGTCTATCCCTCGCCAGACAATCTCAAAATGACCTTTAGTAGAATAGGCATCCATCAAGGTTTTTACTTTTTGCCCTTTAATATTGTAAATTGCTAATTCAATTCTCCCTGATTCTGCCAGATCAAGTTTGATGGTTGTTGTTGGATTGAATGGATTGGGGTAATTAGAAATTTGTGTAACTTCAGGAATTACTATTTCATTTTCATCATTTGATTGTGGATCACCCTGAAATTCATAAGCTCCCATATCTATTGTTTCACCATAAATTCTTGGATTACCTGCGAGATCAAATTCTGGTAGTTCGATTCCTGGTGGCAGATATAGTGTGCCGCCATCGATGCAGGAAGAAGTGCTTTGCAACATATAAGGATGATCACCGCTACCCAACCAAAGCGGAGCTTCATCCAAATTGCCTTCCAGCCAGTTAAGGGTATTCCAATTTGATGGATTTAATATATTGGATTCTCCTCCTTCGATCAGTGAATTGTAAATATTAATTGTAAGCGGTTCTTCTGGTCCATCGTTAACCAAATATATCTGATCAGTAACATTACCGTAGAAAATTGAATTCACAATATTGAATGTAGAGCCTACACCACCAGCTAATAAGGCTGCTCCCTGCCCTTGCCCTCCCGATCCCGGTGTATAATTATTTCCTATCGTGCAATTGATTAAATCCAGATTGATACTGAAACTTACTGAGATAGCTGAACAGGACATCGTCCAGTCTGTTGTATTATCCACGTTATCAGCGATGAGTGTATTTTTCATTGTAACCTGGTAAGGTTCGTCATCTGTTGCACCGAATAAAAAGATAGGTGTGGCTGAAAATATATCAGGATGTGTATATTGGGAACAATTTTGGATCACCATATTTTCTATATCAACAGCTTCATAATCATTTGTTAGCCAAAACCTGATCTGCCAACCACCTTGATTATTCAGAAAGTAAACATTTTTTAGATTTATATTCATGTCGGCAGCACTTAAAAGATATGATTTATGAATATTATTCTCAAAAATCAGATTTTCGAAATTAAGATAACGATTTTCAAAAAAATTTGGATTAGCAATTGATATGACACTTCCTCCATTTTGATAAAAAACTTCGCTATTAATTAGTTTCATATTTATTATAGTCATGTTGCTATCATTGTCCCAACAACGAATGAATGAAGTTATTCCTTCTGCATCCAAAATCGTATTTTCCATCGATTCACCAATTAAAGACACAAAACCCCGCAGGTTTAAGGGATAAGCCTGATCGTTTAGACTTTTTGAATAAACTCCATCTGCTAAATAGATAGTGTGTGGATTCAGACTGTCTGACACAATTGATGAATAAGCATAGTTTATAGATTGTAAAGGTTCATCAGAATTCATACCACTGTTACTATTCGAGCCATCCGATGAAACATACAGATCAGCATTGATAGGTTCAAGTTTGGCATGCTGTGCAATTAAAGTTACATCATTTTGTTGAACACCGTATTGATCTGTTGAGCTAATGAAATAATAATCCGGTTCAAGCACTGTAAATGTATCTACTATAACTGTAATAGGCTCCATTAGTACCCAAGTTTTACGAATTTCACAACCTGAACCACTATAGTTTAAATAAATATTACATAATTCCTGTGTATCAAAATCTATAGCCGAATTATGCGTAATATAAATACCTCCTCCAGCATCAAAAGCATGATTGTATTTTATTGTCACTGCCTTCAGGACAGGATGTGAATATTTTACATAAATTCCACCACCTGCATTCGCGACATTATCTATGATATTGCACTTCCTGATAATAGGTGAAGAATCAAGGCAGTAAACACCACCTCCATAATAACCAATTGAATAAAAAGTGCCAGATCCATTTTGGATATTGAATCCGCATAATAATGTTGTTTCATCCTCACCGGACACAAAAGAAACCGTACTGCCATTAGCATCACCATCAATGATCGTTTGTGAAATATAAGTATCATCATTAGTCGTCAGGAACAAACTAGCAACCGTAATGTTCTTTCCAATAAAATCTATATTCTCATAATAAGTACCTATATAGACTAAAACAGTATCTCCATTTACTGAAGCATTTATTCCTTCCTGAATAGTAAAAAAATCTCCTGTACCGTCTTGTTTGATATGCCAGGTTGTGGAATTTAACCACTGATAAACACAGATAAACACAAATAATAAAAATAGTGTTTTCATTTTCATAATTACCTCGTACTCATTGTACAATAACCTTGCGAAGGTCAAAATTAGAGAAAGTAACGAGACCTTCGCAAGGTAAGCTTTTTATAAACAAGAGTGTTTAAGTTACTTTAAAAGCAGCATCTTGTTAACTTTTATCTCCTTACCGGTGGATATTTTATAGAAGTAAATTCCAGAGGAGACTTGTTTGTTGTTTTTATCTTTTCCCTCCCAAGTAATTATATGTTCTCCTGCTTCAATTTGCTTTTTTAGCAAAGTTTTAACTACTTGCCCCTTAACATTGAAAACTTTTAAACTAACTTCACTATCTTCAAGTAAAGAAAATGAGATTGTTGTTGAAGGATTGAAGGGATTAGGATAATTGGAGTATAATGTGAGATTGGTTGAAATTGGAGTATCCTCTTCATCTCCTTCTAAATACAATTGGATAATATTATGTTTCTGTGCACCTAATATTAGTGGTTTATTTTCAAATGTACCCTCATCTAGGTTAAGAACAGAATAACTTCTTACAGATTGATAACCTCTATCATACCCATAAG
Source organism: Candidatus Tenebribacter burtonii (assembly GCA_030765625.1). GTDB lineage: Bacteria > Cloacimonadota > Cloacimonadia > Cloacimonadales > TCS61 > Tenebribacter > Tenebribacter burtonii. The sequence continues at coordinate 2,553 of JAVCCF010000073.1, read as the reverse complement.
ATACTTGAAAAGTTAAATTTCCTCCTCTATTAACTGCATCAGTATATGCAAGTATTTGTAAAGGAAGTGAGTCTACCACAGAGGCACCAATACAAACTTCATTTTCAAATACACCAATTTCTGTTATGTATCCTCCTCCGCTTATTGAATCAATAATTACAGATTCATAATCAGGTTTTTCTTCATATGTAAAGGATTCAGTAGTTTTTCGCTTGTATTGAGATCCAATTTCACCTGATACATTCCATTGAAAACCTAAGATGTCTTCTTTTACACGAACTACATATCCTTTACCATAATTTAAAGGTCTGATTGGATAATAAAGAGGAATAGGATCACCTTCCCCTCTTATCGGTCTCGTATCCTTCCACTCCCAATCTTGAGCTTTGATAGAATATATTTTGTCAAAATTTTCCTCTCCAAAAGCATCGTCAATATCCTGTCTTGCTTTTACCCAATATCCTATCCAGTTATCTTGCCCAGTAATAAGATCAATTGGAGCAGTTTGATCAAGGGTGGTTCCTTCAATCTCAAGAGTTCTAAAACTACCAAGACCTATCTCAGGTAAAACTTTAATTTTATGACATCTTGTACTTTGTAATTCATAACCACTTTGAGGAAACCAAAGCATTTGAAAAGCATCATAATACAATTCACCATAGCCTTGATTATAACCAATTGGACCATCATTAAGAATTGTAATATTTACTATCTCTTCCGGAAAATCTTCCATCTCCTCTAATACAGGGATTGCGGAAACAGGGTCATTGCCTGTTCGATCAAGTACCGGAAAAGATTCCCAATTCCATCCATCAAAAAGTGGTTTAAATTTCCAAAATAATTCCATTTTTTCCATAAATAATACATTTGAATCTGTTGTTACTTCACCATTAAATGTTTTGGTCTCGTAATTAGTAGATGTGATAGTAATTTGAAATTCCGTACCAATTGGAAGTTGTTCATTTAATTGAATATAATAAGATCCATTAACTACAGAGCAATATTCACCTTCAACAATTGCACCAAAGGGATGTGATGGAGTAGAATAAGTTAATTCAATATCAACAAATCCTATAGGACCAATCAAAGTGGATCCTGCAAATTCAGGTGATGCAGCAAACAATTGTCCTACCATTGTTAAAGGTGCAGGTTCAATATTAATTGTTGTTCGTTGGTTTTCTGTAAAAGAATAATTTGTTAATATTGGATTAAGATTATTTAAAGTATACCATCCATCATTTCCAGAATCACCCCACCCCCAATTTACATAAAAACATGGTATTGCAGGTGGACCAATTGAATAACCTTGTAATATAAAAGCGTGACCACCTGCATCAGGATCCTCTCCACCATAGTGAATTATTCTATCATTATTAATTTCATTGATCAACAATGCTTCCCAATTACCTTGAAAACTCGCTCTACTAAAGTATTCTGATTTATATCCAAAATTTTTTGCATAAGTTCTTACAATGTTACTTCCACCATATGTCCCAGTACTACTAGCATACATTGCTTTTAATCCAATGCCACATGCAAAAGACAATGCAGCAAATCCATCATCATAATCAATAGAATTTCCTGAATTATAGAGTTCTCTTATGTCAGATAAGTAAGGATCCAGTGCTTCAAAAGTTGGAAAATCATATGTTAATGCATCTTCATCAATTTCAACCACAATGAGTGGATTAAAGTGTAAAAAGTCATAATTTGGTTCAATAAATTCATTAGAAAAATAATAGTCGGAAAGATATTTATTATAATTAATAATTTGAGCCATTGCAATTGGACCACATCCGGCTACACATCGGTTACCATCAATAAATGGAGCAAAATTATTGTAAGGAGCTCCTTGATTCCAGGTTGGATCCATGGGTAACAAAACTTCAGTACGATCTTCGGTATATGTGCTTTCAAATAACTGCAACCATGTATTTCTATGCAGTTGGTAATACAAATTATCTTCAATAATTTCGTAAACCTGATCGCTATAACAACTGATTAACCATTCCAAACTAGGACTGCGATCAGAACTGATACTTCCAACATCATTATACGCCAATATAGGTTCTGCATCATTTGAAGCAGATGTAACCACGAATCCACCCTCACTAAAGTTAAATATGAATGCTGTTTGTATGCCATTTGATGTTTCAATCGAGTAATTAGAAATTGTTGTGTTTTCCGTTTCATAAATAATTGAGTACCAATTCTGAGCAACGATTTGTGCAATTCCTACAGACATTTTCTCTGAAAATAGGTTTAGAGTAAAGAATAAAGCCATAATGATAAATACTAATTTTTTCATCTTACCTCCAATGTAAATTTACTTTGTTCTTATTTAGATAAAATACAAATTATTACAAGTTATTTTTTCTAAATAAGAGGGATTGAAGATTTATAGTCAAAAAACTGACTAGTTTGATTATCGAAATTCCAATATTGAGTCTTTAAATTACGGGTTACATTGTCTTACAATTTGAAACAATTTTACTAAGGGTCGTTCATGTCTTTTACCTCCTTCTTTGTCTCTTTTTTTAGTTGCTTGTAATG
>JAVCCF010000088.1 GCA_030765625.1 Candidatus Tenebribacter burtonii | reverse complement strand
TCCAGGATAGGGAAAACAGTGTAATCGAGATTGATGGATTTCCTATAAAATTCCTGAAAAAAGATCGAAATCCCCGCGATATTAACTGGAAAAAAGAGGGGGTAAGATTAGTGGTCGAATGTACTGGCAAATTCCTGGATCCTACAATATCGGACAGCACTACCAAGGGAAGTGTGCTAGGGCATCTGGCGGCAGGTGCACAAAAAGTGATCACAAGTGCTCCTTTTAAAATCAAAAATAAAGCGATCACCGATACTAGTAAATATCCCACCCTGATTTATGGGATCAATCATCTGGATTATAACCCGATTGAGCATGAAGTTATTTCGGCAGCCAGTTGCACAACAACTGGGTTAGCCCATATGATAAATCCCTTGCTGGAAGATAAAGAGACCAATGATATTCTTACAGCCTCAATGACCACAGTGCATGCTGCCACCAATACTCAAAGCGTACTGGATTCTGTGCCTGGTACATGGGCAAGGGATCTGAGAAAAAACCGGTCAGTACTGAACAATATAATTCTTTCAACAACTGGAGCAGCTAAGACACTGGAAAAAGTGCTACCTCAAATCATCAGCTTCGGCTTTATGGCAGATTCAATCAGGATCCCTACCAGCACAGTGTCGATGATCTCTCTTAATATTACCTTTAATTCCCGGCTGGATGAAGATGCCATGCCGATCCTGAACGGTGATTATATCAATAATATTTACAAAATAGTAGCCAAAGGATCACAGAAAGGATTACTCCATTTTTCCACCAGACAGAATGTCTCCAGTGATTTGCTGGGCTTTCCAGCTGCAATTATCATTGAAGGACAGGCAACTCATGCCAGAACTGGTTTCCTGAAGGTATCTTCCGATGCTCTTTCGGCTGTTGGAATTCAAAATCCGCAAGATATTAATATTCCTGTCACACATGCCAAAATCATGGGCTGGTACGATAATGAATACGGTAGCTATGTGAACAGCCTGGGCAAACTTACAGAATATGTAGCTTCTCATATGGGTTAAAAACTTTCAGAGCGCATTCATTAGTTTGAATATCTAAAATTTCAACCCCGACTTAGATCAGGGCTGATTGCTTATATTGAATTCTAAGAATTAATTATTTCATTAATATCATTTTTTTTAGCTGGTATAAATACACGCTGCTTGCTACATTTCTGCCACTATCATCTTTGCCATTCCAAGTTACGGAATGAGTATCTGCTGTCATTTTTTCCTTGATCAGGGTTTCAATTTTCTGTCCTTTGATATTAAAAATCGAAATTTCTGTTTCGTGGGTTCCCGATAGTACATTGAAAGATATTGTCGTACCGGGATTAAAAGGAGTCTGGCTGACTATGCCTATTTCAGATGCATTATCGTTTACTCTCACAGCAATTTTGTTTTATAATTTGGTAAAGCATTTGAAAAAGCCGGGAGAACTTAGCTTGCAAACAGGATAAACTATTAAATAATTATTTTAAACTTACCCGAACAAATAATCTTTCACCGGGAGTCAAATTTTTCAGAGCAAGCTGCTGATCATCGAAAACAATCTCAATTTTAGCATAGGTATTCACTGTCTCAAATGAAGAGTTAAGAGCTTTCACTTTTTCCATTACAGGAGAAACTGTAGCAACTTCACCTTTGATTTTCCCCCCGTTTGCACAGTAGATAATTGCTTTATTTCCAACTTTTATTTTTTGGCTACTATAAGAATTTCCGAAAGCTATTACCCAAATTTTACTCATGTCGCTTATCTCAGCGATAGCATCTCCATTTTTCACCTTCTCTCCAGATCGATTCCGAATATCAGTAACGATTCCGTTGATAGGTGAAGTGATAGTCAAGTTTTCAATTTCCTGCTCAAGATCACTGATTTCAGCATTAACTTTATCTAGGTCTATAAGATATTTGGAAGCTAGAATTGAACCGTTGTTATTTAGAATATATTTTTCTTCTTTCTGCAAAGAGAGTATGCTCTGAATAGTTTCCATTTCTTTGAAAACTAAAAGTGAATCATTTTTTATTTCATTAAATCTTATTAGAGTTTCTAAATAATCATTAGTTTCTTTTTCGAATTCTTCAGCTGATATCAGGTTTTTATTATAGAGTTTCTTCTGAGCAGTGTATTGTTTTTTGGAACTATCAAATTTGGATTTAGTTACAACCAGTTTTTCAGATGTGGAGTTTAATCCCAGCTCAGCTTTTCGCAGATCGGTAGTGTTTTTCAATATCTTTTTTTCTAATTCGAAAAGTTCCATTTTCAGGTGATCTCCACTTTGATTAGACAAGATCAATGCTTCATATTTTTCACGTTCCTTCTTCAAGGTTTGCAGTTTAAACGGAAGCCGGGAATTTTCCAATTGGACGATCTTATCACCAGCCTGCACTTCCTGCATGGAAGAAACAAAATATTGTTTTACAGTACCTGATGCTTCAGTACTGATAACAACTTTCTCGCTGCGGACAACTGCCGGTAATTTTTGCGAACGCGCTTCAATATGATAGGATAAAACTGCCGTTACTATCATCACTACAATCGATGCAATCGTGATTATTTTTATCTTTTTTCTCTTCATTCTGCTTCCTCTACAAAGCAATTAATAAGGATAATTTCTTTATATAAATTCATTTCAGCCACTTTATATTCAAGTTCTGCTTTCTCATTTTTAAGTGTTTCTTTTTCTAATTTCAGTTCCGGATTTTCGTCTAATAGTGTAGGCTCTTCCGCAAATTTATTTTGGATGATTTCCAAGTTTTTATTATATAGTTCTTTCAATCTTTTCTTACGTTCATAGGCAGTTTTTGTATTATTATAATAATACATTCTTTCCATTTGGAATTTATCTAATTCTGCTCTTATTTCATCGAATCGATAGCCTAATTCGTTTTGGTGGGAATTTAATAATGCAAGTTTTCCACTAGTATTGGAGATAATATTGA
>JAVCCF010000153.1 GCA_030765625.1 Candidatus Tenebribacter burtonii | reverse complement strand
TAATGTGTGTATCCCCGACCAAAAAGGTCGTGGATATCTACTTTAGATTCAGAAAAAGGTCGTGGATACTCCCAATTTGGGAGTGTATATGACCTAATTCGATATCTTTTCATTTTAATCATCTTTTAATTCTAGACCATCTAACGGGCTAATAATTTTATCTATTGCATTTCTTGAGACGTGAGTATATATTTGAGTAGTTTTTATATTTTTATGTCCCAAAAGGTGCTGAACGTACCTAATATCTGTTCCATGTTCTATAAGGTGAGTTGCAAAACTATGTCGTAAGGTATGAATTGTAGCATAGCTTTTTACACCGCTTTTCATTACTGCTTCTTTAAAGACTTTTTGGATAACTCTCCTGCTAAATTGCACTCCTGGTTTTCCTTCAAACAACCAAATACTTGGTTTATATTCTTTGTAATATCTTCTTAGAATTCTAATAATAGTTTCAGACAGAATTCCATACCTATCCTTATTACCTTTAGCAGATCGAATAAAAATCTGTTTCCTATCGGAATGAATATCAGAAACTTTCATATGGACAACTTCCGTTAATCTTAATCCTGCTGAGTAGATTAGATAGATAATGCATTTATGTCTCAGGTTTTTGATCTGCTTCAAAATCCTTGTTACTTCTTCCTCGCTTAATACTTCAGGAAGTCTTTTCTCCTTTCTGGGTCTGGGAACATAATACTTTTCTACAGGTTTACCTAATACCTTTTCGTAATAGAATTTGATGGAATTTATTGCCTGATTTTGGGCAGACGTAGAGTAATTTTTTTCTTCCACTAGATAGAGAAGATATTTTCTGATTTGTTCATGCGTTATATCTTTCAGTTGTATTTCACCATAATATTTTAAGAATCTTTGGAAATGCAATCTATATGTTTTGATAGTTGCTTGGCTGTAGTTTTTTAATTTGAGTGTTTCCAAATATTCGGGAGGGAATTTTGATTTAATTTGCTTCTTATCAATTTCTGTATTTTGCTCTACAAATTCCAATTTTCCTTTGAATTGTTTATTCAATAGTTGTAGATAATTATCGCGATAGGGAAGATACCAGAATTTATTGGAAGCAGACCATTTACGTCTTTCAATTTTTTTTACAAGAGATATGATTTCATCATTATATTTGAAAATTAGAGCTACACGCTTTTTATCTCTAATTATACATTCTCTTGTTTCAATCTGCATCAAGTTTTCCTTCTTTTTAGTTTGCACAATCAAAACTACAAAGTTAATTAATAATTGTCAATTGGAAAATAATCTGACTATAAAAAACTAAATTGTAGAAAATTACAAAAAATGAAAATGAGAAAAAGGAATGAGCAAATCTCTTGTATTCCCTTTACAAAGAGAAATCTAAAAATTGATCATGTAAACTGTAGTGATAGATCATCTATCTATCTTGAAACTGATAGCAATGTGAAATCACATAATTTAAATTGATAATATGATTCACAGTATTAAAAAAGTTGATAAAATTGAGTAAAAAATTAAATATATTAAGGATGAAATTAAAATAATTGATAAATAATTTGACATAATTAAGTTTTAAATTAAATTATCCCACAGGTTAGGAGGAAAAAATGAATAAAAGATTAAAACAATGTCCGGTTTGCAATTCCAACCTGGAGATAGTAGAATATCATTGCCCGAGTTGTGATACGAGTATCAGAGGGAAATTTGGTATCGGAGATCTATCACTTTTAACATCAGCTCAACAGGAATTTGCAAAAACGTTTTTGTGTTGTAGTGGTAATATCAAGGAAGTTGAAAAAACACTAAATATATCTTATCCAACAGTGAAAAATAAATTGGCGGAAATAACTTCTACATTGTGTTCAAAAGAGCTAAAAGTGAGCAATGTGAGATCTGAGGATATATTGAATGAAATAGAAAAAGGCAATCTAACTGTGGAAGAAGCACTTTCCAGGTTAAAGAAGAGAGGATAATAATGAAACAATTAAAATTGAATTATGAATATGAAGTAAAAGAAGAATTGAATTTAGATTTTGCTTCTGAAAATTATGGTGTGGATATTTCAGGAAGTGAAGGCAAAAAGGCATCTATTGAAATATCAGCAAAAGTGGAACAGGAAGATTGGGTAGATGATGATTTAAGTAAAATTGTAAATTGTGAATACGATAAAAAGCAAAATTTACTTATAATAAAAACCAACGAGGAATTTGATGTCAAAAATATAAGAATTAATGTGCATATACCCAAGAAAACAATTGTTAATGCAAAAACGGAAAATGCTCACATCTCGATTAGCGACTTAATCGGTTCACATAAGATTCAAAATGAAAATGGACCAATTTTTATTACTGACAATTTAGGTGATTTGAAAATTACATCTGAGAATGGTCCTATTAAGATAACAAAAAATATTGGAGATATCATTTTGACTTTTGAAAATGGACCTTTATCAATAAAGAATAGTTCAGGTAAAATTAAGATCATTACAGAGAACAGTCCAATAAAGTTTGGGAATTGTAAGGGAGAGTTGATCCTGAATTCAGAAAACAGTTCAATCAAGATTTTGGCTGCCGGTTTTGATTCAGCTTCTATAAATAATCAAAATGGAAGCATTTATTATGAATTCAAAGATGTAGAAAAAGGTAAATTCAATTTTAAAAATCAGATGGGTGGAATTCATCTTGTTATTCCTGAAAATATTCCTTACAAAATTGCTGCGAAAAATAAATTAGGGAAATTCTATGTTGGGTTAAAAGGTGATTATGATGGCATTAATGAAGGACTTAATATTGGGGATGAAAAGAATCTGAATATGGTAAAAGGATCCGGTACTGTGAAAATTATGGCTGAAAACGAGTATGGAACAATTCGTTTGGTGGACACTGCTAAATCAAAGACAACTTTTGATTTGAGTTTTGTAGGTGATATTATAGATAAATCATTAAAGAATATTCCCGGTGAATATTCTGAAACTGTGAAAAAGGGTATGGAAAAAGCACGAGATACAATGAAGAATATTGAGATACCTGATGTAAGTGAGATAATGACAGAAGTTCAAGATAAGATTAAACATGTAATGAACAAATTCTCAAGTTCGGATTTTAAAGAGC
>JAVCCF010000065.1 GCA_030765625.1 Candidatus Tenebribacter burtonii | reverse complement strand
GCTTTAGTTTCTCCTGATGGGAAATATCTTTTTTTACGAACTGAAAGAAATGGCGTAAATGGAATTTATTGGATGGATGCAAATATTATCGATGAATTAAAACGAAAGGATTTAAGATGAGAACTAAAATTAAACATCAATTATTAGGATTGCTAATATGCATTTTAATTTTACCAAATGTCTATGGAAAAGATGATATAAGCAGTGCCTACAAAGCATTTAGTAATGCTGATTACCATAAAGCAAAAGATTTATACGAGTCAGTTATAAACAATATTGAATCATCGAGTGAAGACAAGATTACTTCTTATCAAAAACTGGCTTATTTCGCTTGGAAAATCAATGAAAATATTGATGAATCAAGACGATTCACAGAATTAGCCTTTGCTATTGATCCTTCGATAGTAAATACTATGATATTTCAGGCCAAATACGAATTAGCAGCCAATAATTTTGAGGAAGCCGGAAATTTAATCGAAAGAGCCTTGCAATCAAATCCAAGTGAAAAAGCAACTCAAAAAATACGGATGGCAAAAGCAAATATTGATTTACAAGAAGCCATTTACCAAGTCAATAATAAAATACCACTAGATCGAGAAAAACTTGCTAAGTCATTAAAAATAGCTGAAGCTATCAGCATGAGTAATATAGGTGATCTGGATTATGCGGAAATTCAACTTGGATTGGCATTACTTGTGAAAGATGGTGAATCGGCTTACAAAGCCTGGAAAAATTATTTCATAATTTCTAAAGGAGAAAAAGCAGAAGGTATCCTACAAATAGCCGAAAATAAATTGGCTCATGGTTTCAAATATTTGAATGATGATCAAGCGGGTGACAGTGATAGAAATGATTTAATAGTGGGCTTGGCAAATTCCCGATTTTATCGATATGCTGACCTAATGAGCAATGATGTGCCATTGAATGACGCAAGCGAAAACGCAGAGATAACAGACATTAAATTTTACTATGAATTTTGTCTTGCCATTGATGCCTTATCAACCAATTATCATCGTGATGTAATCATGAATGGTTTAAGCGATGAAAAAAGAGAGGCTTTCTATAATCAATTAGACGAGATAAAACAGAAATTATTGACAAATCTTTCATGGCCAAACGGAGCAACGAAGCTGAGTAATTCTAATTTTGATGATGAACTTTACCAACGTTTCGGTACTATTTTTAAAGATGTGAAGCCCTATTATAACTTTCATGGTAAGGTTGGTCTTTTTTTTATGGCACATACCATCAGTGATAAAAATATAGTGGTTGAGCAATTTGGTTATAAAGCCGATGTACATTTTGTAGAACTCGATTTTCTGTTCGCAAATTCGCTAACTAGCTGGTTCTTCGAAACTAAAACTGGCGGAGTAGGTGGCTGGAATGAGGGATCGCTCATTGTTCAGATGAGACGGGCTTATTCTGACAGACCTATTCTCTATTGGGAAAGAATTTCTGATCAGGAACAAAAAATGTCCTGGAAAAAAAGAATTTCAGAGCTCAAGATAACCGATGAAGAAATTGCCAAAAAGAATCCCTATGCTTACTTACCCGGACTTAAAAATAGCATGAGATATCATGCTGTTCTCAAGCTGAAAAACTCATTAGAAAAACAGGGTTTAACGGGAGATGATTTGAGAATGGCTTTTATTTCAGAATTTAAGTCCAAGACGTTTCAATCCAATATAATAGGGCATGAAGGACGACATCGTATTGATGGCAAGCATCGTTTAGTTTTTGAACCTTTCTGTAGAAATTATGAATATCGGGCTAAACTTTCAGAAATTCTGCAATCCAATGATCCCCTTTTTACGCTGGCTTTTAACCCTATCTATTATAGTGGTATTGAAGGGAGTAGTAAACATGCTTACGGAGGCAAAAAAATAGTCACTCAATTAGTGGATTGGATGAATGCCAACCAAAACACAATTGCTGGTTTCAATCAGAAACGCCCTACCTTACCTCAATTGGAGTTATTATCTGAACAGCAGTTAATTGCAGCGATTAATACGATGGAACCATTAAATAGTTGGAAACGAAAAATTAATCCTTACATCATTGTTTTGCTGATTGTTGGATTATTAATTGGCGGGATATTCAAGTTAATTAAAAGAAGAATTCGAAGGCGAAAAAACAGTATTTAACTTTTGTAAGGTAGCTTTTAGTTCAAAACCAAAAGGAATAAAATAAATTATGAAAACAAAATCAATTATTGTAATTATTGTGCTTATTATTTCTTTCGTGGGATGTAATGCACAGCATGAAAAAAATAAAGCTAATTTTCCAGAATTAAAAGGTCCTTATCTTGGTCAGAAACCACCGGGAAAAACTTCTGAAGTTTTCGCACCAGGAGTAATATCTCGTGATGACTATTTTGAACACAGTGCAGCTGTTTTTTCTCCTGATTTAAGTGAAGTCTATTGGGCAGGCAAACCTAATGGAGCGCGTTACTTCAGAATATATTCCATGAAAATGATAGATGGAAAATGGGGAGAATCCCATGTTGCCTTTTCCAGCAGTAATAAAAGCTTTGGCTATCCTGTATTATCGCCTGATGGAAATATGCTATTTTTTTGTATTAATGCTGACATTTTTTATGTAGAGAGAAAGGGTGATTACTGGACTGAGCCAGTTAAAATTTCACCTTTAATTAATCCTAAAAATACTGAAAGTGAAAGGATTATGAGTGTCACAGATAACAGCTCATTATATTTTATGAGATGGAATCCAAATGAAAGTGCTTTTGGAAAAAAAAGTGTGATTTATGTATCCAGAAAAATAAATGGAAAATATGCTGAGCCCGAAAAACTTAATGAAAATATTAATTCTGATGATACAGAGGAGTTTGCAATATATGTTGCTCGCGATGAGAGTTATTTAATACTTGAATCAGCGAAAGATAACAGAAGTAGTGATCTCTTTATTTACTACAAAATGAAGGAGGGTTCGTGGTCAAAACGGATTAATCTAAATTTGGGTTGGGTGCGTTTTCCATCCGTTTCTCCTGATGGGAAGTATTTATTCTATATGTCAGAAGGTATTAACTGGGTAAATACTTCATTTATTGAAGAATTAAAACCAAAAAAATTAGAATAAAGGAGAATACATTATGCAATTAATTAAAAGTTTATTACTCATAACGCTGGCCCTTATTCTTTCAACACTTTCTATCACAGCTTAGAACGAGAAAAAGAATGCTTCCACGCTTATCGAAACAATCATTACTGAGAAAGGTATAGAAGCGGCTCAGAAAAAGTTTGAAGAAATCTTAGCTGACAGAGATCAATATATCGTCAACGAAAATGAATTTAACAATTTGGGCTATAGATTGATTTCACAGAGAAAATCAGCAGAATCAATAGCCGTATTGAAAATGAATATTAAGGCTTTCCCAGATTCATGGAATGTTTACGATAGTATGGGAGAGATCTATACCTGGACAAACGATACCGAAAAAGCAAGAGTGAATTTCAAAAAATCACTGGAACTGAATCCGGCAAACGAGAACGCCATTAAAAATATAAGCGAAATTAATGGATTTATTTTAGATCATAAAAATGAAACTAAATCTGACTTTAACTATAAATGTGGTGAATCTACAGGAATAAATAAGACCTATTTTGGAGAGGAGCCTCCGGGTTTGAAAGCAAAATTATTCGCTCCAGGGATCATTTCTACTCAGGGGCATTTTGAATTATCTGTCACTTTTACTCCAGACGGGAAAGAACTATATTTTACTCGCAGAGCAGATGAAGGTGGAGTGAATGTAATTATGGTTTGTAAATGGGAAGAGAATGGCTGGACTGCACCTGATACTGCAAATT
>JAVCCF010000019.1 GCA_030765625.1 Candidatus Tenebribacter burtonii | reverse complement strand
TGATAACATTAGCGAATTCCAGAGGATATGTGAATGTAATATTTACGGGTTCTCCCGGGATTCTTTCGCTGATATCACCGTATGGGTAGATAACGAATTCTCCTTCCCCTAGATGATCCTGATAACCGGCTAAAATCTGAAAACCATTATACATTCCTCCAGCACCACGAGCTTCCAATATATATCCTTCTGCATAATCATCTAACTCAATACCAGTTGAGTCCCAAACACGTACGGTTACTTGATTATTGTCTTCATCTTTTATATTGAGATTAGTTCCACCACCAGCATAATACTTCTCAACGATTGTGCCTGTAACCTGTACTAAAGTTCCTTCATAAATATCATTATTAGTTCCCAGATCAAGAACAGTAGCTACAGGATCAGGATTTCCTGAACTGATAACGATATATGTGAAATCCTTCAACTCTGTTACAGAATTATATTCAGAAACTTCGCCAGTTACACGTAAAATGTTTCCGCGAATTATATCAGTCTCGTATGCCGAGGTAATATCATAATCAAAAAGCAGGATACCCTTTCCTGAATTGTCCTGAATAAAAGCGTTCAGTAGATTGTTATTTGAAATACCTGCTCCTATTGTGATTACACCTTCTACTGTAACATCTTGTCCATTATAAACGCTTACGCTATCTTGTATATTTGCAATTGGTGTAATATCTTGGGCAAATACTAAAGTTGTAGCTAAGAAAAATAAAATAATAAATGTGTTCTTCATTCTTTCTCCTCAATTTTTTCTTTTTGAAATAATGTAGATGCTATCATTAGAACAATGGCAATTACAATGGAACTATCTGCAATATTGAATACAGGCCATCTTGTCATGATCACATCAGGGAAATCACACCAGATAAAATCTGTTACGCTTCCCATTAAAATTCTATCAACTAAATTTCCTATAGCACCACCAAGAATAAGTGCAAAGGAAAATATCTCTATTCTATTCTTACTTTTAATACTTAAATAAATTATAAAAAAAATCGCAATTATTGAAATAATAATGAACAGAATTCTATTCAGCAGTGGATTTCCAAAAGAGAAACTGAAAGCTGCTCCGGTATTCCGTACAAAAGTAAGCCAGATAAATTTTGGAGATAATTTAATTATCTGCCCTGGCTCTAAATAAGTTCTGATCATATACTTTGATACTTGATCAATTATAATTATGATCAGAGATACCCAATAAAAGGGCAATAGCTTCACTAATCTTTTCACTATTTTCTTCTTTTCTTACGCAGTTCTTCTTCTTCTTTACATTTTATGCAATATTTAGCGTATGGAATAATTTTTAATCGGTTAGCGGGAATTATATTGCCGCAAATCTCGCAAATGCCGTATGTTTTATCGTATATCCTCTTCAGTGCAGAGTTGATCAATTTAATGTTATTTAGTTCTTTTTCTAGAATATAAACTCGACGTTCAGATTCATCAGTATCGGAACCAAGGTCTGCTTGGTGCTGTGAATATGCAGAGAGGTCGCCATTGCCATCTTTCGCTCCGCGTTTTTGAATATCATTTATATTGTTAATGACTTTTTGAATCTCTTCTTTTTCTTTTAGAAGAATCTCTTTGTATTTTTCAAGTCTTTTTTCTGGTAATGGCATTGCTGTCATGATTACTTCCTTTTCTATATTTCCTTAAATAATTCTAATATTAATATTTCAAGATCATGCTTAGCCTTCAAAGCATTTTTCCTGATCTCTTCCTGTGTATGAGCTTTAGAATGAAAGATATTGCTCAAATTAGTTACAACAGATATCCCGATAACTTTCATATCTGAATGTATTGCTACAATGACTTCCGGTACTGTTGACATACCAACCAGATCAGCTCCCATTTTTGCCAGCATCTTACATTCTGCTCGTGTTTCCAAACTTGGACCGGAAAGTGCTAAATATGTTCCATTCTGTAAAGAAAAATCATTTTCTTTTGCAATTCCATGAGCTATTTTTATAAATTCTTTATTATAGGGTTCGTGCATACTGGGAAATCTTATGCCAAGTTCATCATAGTTTTCACCAATCAGCGGATTAGTTCCCATCCAGTTGATATGATCATTGATCATTACCAGGTTTCCGGGAACCATTTTTTCATTGAGACTTCCAGCAGCATTTGTTACGATCAGTTTTTCTATGCCGAGTGTCTTTAATACTCTGATCGGAAAGGTAACATCCTGCATTGAATATCCTTCATAATAATGAAGTCTGCCCTGAAGGATCACGATACCTTTACCGTCAAGTTTTCCAGCAAGCAGACGGCCTTGATGTGAAGGGGCAGTAGAAGCCTTCCATTCAGGTATGTCTTGGTAGGAAATTATAACAGGATCTTCCAGCATATCACCGATCGAGTTGAGCCCTGTCCCCAGAATTATCCCGATCTCGGGAACAAACCCGATCCGTTCCTGAATAAAATCGGCTGCATTTTTTATATTTTCTAACATATTTATTCTCGTTAAATCCCAATTAAGAATTGTCTTATCAAATCTAAAGCAACAATAACAATAATGGGTGAGAAGTCGATTGGTGATGATGGGAAGATCTTATGTAGAAATTCACGGATGGGTCTCATAACAGGTTCGGTAATTTGAATGATAAAAAGATAGATCTTAAAGAATTGTCCGGTAGGATTGATTTTGATCCAGGATAGTACTGCTCTGAAAATTACCAAGTACATATAAATTTTAACTGCCTGCGCTAACAACATTCTAAGTGGATCCATCTTTATAAAACCTCGTGACAGTTCCTGCAGCGTGCTTCGTAGATGTCAGAAGCTCCTACCACTACAGTTTCCTTGTTTTTGGTAAGGCGTTGGGTTCTGCTGGCTGGATTCCCGCACTTTACGCAGATCGCATTTAGTTTAGAAACATATTCGGCAATTGCTAAAAGAAAAGGCATAGGCCCAAATGGTTTTCCCGTATAATCCTGATCGAGTCCAGCAACTATTACACGTTTGCCGCTATTAGCCAGTTTATCACAGATAGTGACAATATTATCATCAAAGAACTGTGCTTCATCAATAGCAATTATCTCAGTATCGTATTTAACAAGGTCATGAATTTCCTGTGCATTTTTAACGATCTGGGAAGGAGTTTTCATTTTACTATGTGAGACAAGGTGATCCTTTTCATAGCGGTTATCGATCTCAGGTTTAAAAACCTGGATTTTGCGTCTGGCATACTCAGCCCGGTGAACACGGCGGATAAGTTCTTCTGTTTTGCCACTGAACATACTTCCGCAGATCACTTCGATCCATCCTGTTTTATTATTGATAATATTCATTCTTCAAATCCATTTGTCATTAATTTTTCGCTGACTTATTGTGTCAAATAATTTGTGAAGCATAGGTTAGTACAAAAATAAATATTCAGTTGTTGCTTTAATCTCTTGAAACTCAGATAAAAAATTGCCAGATTGAATATTTGCAAAAATATTGATTATTCTCGTCTAGTTTTTTTAGAAAGTACAAGATAGTTTAGTTAGAAAATATTTGACTGGATAATTCAATTTTACAAAGTGTCAAAAAAAATAATGAACTGGAGTATAGTTATGGAGTACCGTGTTTTAGCTGTTAATCCTGGATCAACTTCGACCAAGATTGCTCTCTTTGATGATGCAGAGCCTGTATTTATAGAGACACTGCGTCATGACGCTGGTAAAATTGCAGAATTTGAGGGAATAATCGAGCAGTATGAATTCAGGAAAGAACTTGTGTTAACAGCTCTAAAAAATCACAAGATCGAACTTTCTTCAATTAAAGCTGTTGTAGGTAGGGGAGGATTGGTTAAATCAATTTCCAGCGGAACTTATCTGATCAATGATAATATGTTGAAAGATCTTAAAGATCCGGGTTTGTGGGGACGTATCCACGCTTCTAATCTAGGTGCTTTTATAGCAAAAGCTATTGCAGGAGGTACAGGTGTTCCTGCCTTTATTGTTGATCCTGTTACTGTTGATGAATTTGATGATATTGCCCGCATTTCCGGCTGTCCTGAAATCGAGAGGCAATCCTTGTTGCATGCTCTTAATCTCCGGTATTGTGGGATAAACATTGCAGCTAAGATGAATAAAGAATTTTCCGATGTAAATCTGATTGGGGTCCATATGGGCGGTGGTATCAGCGTGGCGGCCATTAGAAAAGGGAAAATGATCGATGTAAACAATGCAGTACTGGGTATGGGACCTTTCTCACCTCAGCGGGCTGGAGCTCTACCGATCGGTGATCTGCTTGAACTGGCTTTCAGTGGCAAATACACTCACAAAGAGCTGGTTAATATGTTTACCAAAACCGGTGGTCTTATTGCCTATCTAGGCACTGATCATGGTGGTGATGTAATTAAAATGATAAAGAAAGGAGATAAGAAAGCAAAACTTGTTTTCGATGCCATGCTCTATCAGATTTCCAAAGAGATCGGTGCTTGCGCAACTGTGTTAAAGGGTAAGGTTGATGGTATTTTTTTAACAGGTGGACTGGTTTATAATGACTATGTTGTGGATGTATTAGAGAAGAGAACTTCCTTTATTGCAAAAACTTTCGTGATTCCTGGTGAAAAAGAGATGGAAGCTCTTACCCAGGGTGGTGTCCGGGTTCTAAAAGGTATCGAAGCTGCAAAGGAATATAAATAATACCTCAATTGAATTATGATAAAAAAAATTATTCTGTTATTATTTGTTATCTTCACTCTCTTGGGTTGCAGCAAAATAGAAGAGAGTGATTGGACGATCCTTATCTACATGGCTGCCGATAATGGTTTGGATGATGAAGCTTTAGCTGACATTGAAGATCTAATGCAGGCAGAATTTTCAGATAATATAAATGTTATTGTGCAAGTGGATTACAGCGAATCTAATCCTCCACCAGAAGCAACATATAGATATCATATTTATCCCGGATTGCAAGAGCAAATTTCCTATATAGGTGAGATTGACAGTGGTGATGAGAACGAAATAACTTCTTTTGCAAATTGGGGATTTAACAAATATCCATCCGAAAAACAAGCGCTGGTTCTCTGGTCTCATGGAAATGGTTGGTATCCAAATTCAAGGATTCTACCTCCTTCTTTTTGCCCCGATGTAGAATCGGAAAATTACATTAGTATTCCTGGTGGAGAACTTCGTACAGGAATAAAAAATATTAATGAGCATTTGGAAATTCTAATCTTTGATGCCTGTAATATGCAAACTGTGGAGGTTGCAGCCGAAGTAGCCGATTATACAGATTATATCATCGGTTCTGAAGGTGGAGTAGATTGGAAAGGTTTCCCTTATACTGAAATATTTTCTATGTGGGAAGAGCAAACAACAACCGAAAATATTTGTTTGGATATAGGTTTTCAATATCACTATTATTACTTTATGGAAGAAATTTTCCCGATTTCATGCTCAGTACTTAAAACTTCAGAATTTCCTCATCTTCTAAATAAACTTGAAGAATTTACTGCAGAATGGACAGCACATGCAAATGAAAATATCTTTATAGAGAGCCGTCAGGATTGTATTGAGTTTAATGAAGCATGGTCCACAAATCCACCCTTAGATGTTGATATTAAAGAGTTTTTCACAATCGTCAGCGACAATACTGAAGATGAACAACTTGAAGCAATTACAGATGAATTATTAACAGCAATCGAATCGTGCTATATTTTCCAGAAAACAGATGACTATCCAACCGGTTATACTTCAGACGATGTTGGAACTGCAATTATCTGGTTTCCAGATGAAGAGACTCAAGGATTTTTTGAAATCCGTAAAGAAGAGTATCAATCCTTGCAGTTCTCTCAAACTAACTGGCTCGATTTTCTGGAAAACACTTTTATAAATTAATGGGAATCTTAACTTAACAGTTTCTGCAAAAACAAATAATTTTAATTGACAAAATAAGTTATAATAAAAATTATTTCATCAAGAGATTACATTATAAATTTATACATAGAAAAATAAATGAGGAGAAATTATGAAAAAAATTGTTTTAGTTTTAATTAGTATGATAATATTTAGTGGATTATATGCAATTAATGTTGCTTCTCTACTCGATTTATACAACGTAAGAGATGGACTGAATGGAGATTATACTCAAACTGCTAATATCGATTTAGCCCCAACCAACCAAGCTAATGTTAGCGATTGGGAAACTGGAACATATTCGTTTGGAAATTATGTAAAGCATGGAACAAGCCCAAATTATACTTATATTTGTATAAATATAATGGGAACATCTGAAGAACCTCCACACTCGGATTGGAAACAACTTTGGGACAGCTCAAAAGGTTGGGACCCGATTGGTAATAACGAGGATGGACAAAGATTCCTTGGATCGTATAATGGAGATGATTATACAATTTCAAATCTATTCATTAATCGACCTTCAGAAGTAGAGGTTGGTTTATTTGGTTGCCTTGGTTGGGATGGTACAGAAGTGGAGATTAAAAATTTGGGATTACTAGATGTAGAAGTAGCAGGTGGCAGGGGAACTGGTAGTTTAGTAGGAAGAGTGAAAGGAAATAATGATACAAGAATAGAGTTTTGTTTTGCTAGAAACGGTACTGTTGTTGGTGACGGAGCAACCGGTGGTTTGGTAGGATCAAATAATAGTTATCAAGAAAATGCTGCTAATGCTGAAGGTTTTAAGCCAGTAATTTCCAAATGCTATGCTCATATTGATGTATCTTGGTCTAGAGAACCCGGAAGTGGTGCAGATAAATTTGGTGGATTAGTTGGTTGTAATCAAAAAGGTATTACTCAATTTAGTTATGCGCTTGGAAGTGTAACTGTAGATAATGATCCTCAAGTGGATTCAATTGTACCTGAGAGAATTGGTGGGTTAGCAGGTTGTACTTTTTTAAGAGGAAGAATAACTAATTCATATTCAGCAGGTTCTGTTACAACGACAGGTTCTGTTAACGTTGACAGAGTTGGTGGGTTGGTTGGTTATGTTGGTTTAGGTAATATTGATGTTGGTACTGTCAATAATTCTTTCTGGGATACTGAAACTTCAGGACAATCTACAAGTGGAGGTGGTACGGGTCACACAACATCTGAGATGAAAACTCAATCCACATTTACTAATTGGGATTTTACAAATACGTGGAAAATTGTTGGTACAAATTATCCTTGTTTACTTTACAATCCGGATCCAACTCTGCCAGTAATACTCTCATCCTTCACCGCCCAATACATAGAAAATAAACCAACCCTGTATTGGATAACCCAAACAGAAAGCAATAATCTTGGCTGGAATGTATACCGTTCCATTTCTCAAAATCTGGGTCAGGCTATACTGCTTAATGTAGATGAGTTAATTGAGGGATCAGATACAACCACAGAACCTACTGATTATACTTATGTAGATATGTATGGTGTAGAAGAGAACTTCACATATTATTACTGGATAGAGAGTGTAAGTTATAGCGGTGAGACTGAGTCTTTTGGTCCGATTTCTCTAACTATACCTCTTGATGGAAGTAATTCGGGAACACCTAATACATCAGATATTTATGGATTATATCAAAACTATCCCAATCCATTCAACCCAAGTACATTAATAAGTTTTGCACTGGAAGAAGATAGTGATGTAGAGTTGATCATCTACAATGTAAAAGGTGAAAAGATCAAATCTATATTTAATGATCATATCTATACTGATCAAGTTAATAGTGTTGTTTGGGATGGAAAAGATGCAAGTGGTAAAGATGTAGCCTCAGGTGTTTATTTCTATAAACTTATCACAGATACAAATGAATATAATAAAAAAATGTTATTAGTTAAGTAAAGTTCTCGGACTTGACTTCACGGAAATAAAATGACAGTGGAGTTAAGAACGAACAATTTGAATAGCCTTTCGGTGTAAACTGAGAGGCTATTTTTATTCTTAACTCAATCTCAATCTTAACCTCAACCTCAATCTTAACCTCAACCTCAATCTCAATCTCGTTCTCAATCTGACCTCAATCTCAATCTCGTTCTTAACTCAACGCTTCGCTGTTAAGTCAAATCCGGGGTGAAAACACATCAGTTTCCAATAGCAAAACTTGACATAAAAACCGAATAACAAAAATTAACTTTTAGTGTGCTAGGCGGGAAGGTAGCGGCGTCCTGTAACCCACAATCCGCTATAGTGGGGCTGAATTCCTGTTTGAGAATAGTGATTTCTTTTGTAGTATTAATAAGTGGTGTTGAGAGTCAAGCCCAGCGCAATTGTGAGCTATGAACTGTGTCAGATCCGGAAGGGAGCAGCACTAAATAGTTATCACGATGTGCCGCTGGTCTACTTGATTTGAGTTGGCTGTTAATTTCTGCTCTAGAATAGGTATCGATTGCAGGTGCACACTCTAATTAATTAGGAATTAGGAATTAGGAATTAGGAATTAGGAATGAAAAATTAGGGATTGCCGATTAAGAATTGTTGATGAGGATATTCAAATGAAAAATGAAGTGCTTGACATCTCTTTCGATTTTGCAGTGAAGATAGTATTATTTTGTAAAAAATTGAACAGATTATCTAAAGATAATTTTGTTATCAGTAATCAGTTATTAAAGTCTGGAACTTCAATTGGTGCAAACATAGAAGAAGCGAATGCTGCTCAATCAAAAAAAGATTTTCTATCTAAGATGTATATAGCTTTCAAAGAATCACGAGAAACTAATTATTGGTTGAGAATCATTGTAAATGGTCATTTAGATCATAGTAAAGAGTTAGTTGAATTAATTGAAATGTCAAATTCATTGATTCGAATATTAAGTTCAATTACTAAAACAGCAAGAGAGAATCTTGAAAAAAGATAATCTCTTATCTCTCATTCCTCATTCCTAATTGTAAAGGAGATATTTATGTCGAGATACAAAGTACCACGCGGAACCTTTGACATTCTCCCAGATCAGAGTTATAAATGGCAATTTGTAATCAATGCCTTCAGGGAAGTTGCACGTGGATTCAACTATAGAGAGATCATAACTCCCATCTTTGAGAAGAGCGGCATCTTTGAACGCAGTGTCGGTGAAACCAGTGATATTGTGGAAAAAGAAATGTACAAATTTGAAGATAAGAAGGGAAGAATTTTTGCCCTGCGTCCGGAAGGAACAGCTCCGGTGGTGCGTTCATTTATTGAAAATGGATTGATGCTAAAACCCAATTCTTCCAAACTCTATTATCTTGGTCCCATGTTCCGCTATGACCGTCCCCAAAAGGGAAGGTACCGTCAGTTCTATCAATATGGAATTGAAAATATTGGCACAATGAATCCCTATGCGGATGCAGAAGTGATAGCTTTTGCCTATATGTTTCTCTCCAAACTTGGACTAAAGAATTTTGTACTTCAGATCAATAATATTGGTTGCAAGAACTGTGCTAAAGATTATGATAATGCACTTAAGGAATACTTTAAACCAAATTTGGATGCTCTCTGTTCCGATTGCCGTAAAAGATTGGAGAAAAATCCTAAAAGGGTACTAGACTGCAAGGTGAAAAGTTGTAAGGAAATTGCCAGAGATGCTCCTTCCATGCTTGATTATCTTGATGATGACTGCCGGGCAAATTTTGAAAAAGTTCAAGAGTATCTTAACGCAATGGAAATTCCATATATTGTAAATCCGAAGATAGTGCGGGGACTTGATTACTATTCACAGACAGCTTTTGAATTTGTAGATACAAACCTGGGAGCGCAGAATACTCTTATCGGTGGTGGAAGATACGATACCCTGGCTGAACAGCTGGGCGGGAAAAATATGCCGGGTATTGGTTTTGCCGGTGGTTTTGAAAGATTACTGCTTTCGATGGAGGAAGAGAAACTTCCCTTTGGTTTGCAGCAAAAGCCAAAAGTCTATCTGGTTTCCTTGGGTGATGAAGCCAGAATAGCAGGAATAAAAATAATTATGGAATTAAGAGAAAATGGCATTTCCACGGAATTCGATCCCGATAAAACATCGATGAATGCACAGATGAAGGCTGCAAATAAAACAGGTACTGAATTTGCTTTGATCTTGGGTGAAAATGAACTTATAAAGAATAAGATCATTCTAAAAGATCTGGGAAACGGGGAACAGAAAGTCATTAACATTTCCGATATTATCATGAGCATAAAAGATAAATAATATTTTTATTGACTCAAAAAGCTGGCACTCACAAAAAGGGTTTGCTAATAATAAAAAATAGATTAGTTTGTATAAAAAAAGTTGGAGGAAATTATGAAATTAAAACCACTTGATGACCGTGTAGTTATCGAAGTAACAGAACTAGAAGAGAAGAATGTTGGTGGCATTATCATTCCTGATACTGCCAAGGAAAAACCACAAATCGGTAAGATCATTGCAGTTGGAACTGATGAAGATCTACAGGAATTGGTGAAGATCGGTGATAAAATATTGTATGCAAAATATGGTGGCACTGAAGTAGATATTGAAGATAAAAAATTATTAATAATTTCAAGATCTGATATCTTGGCAGTAATAGAATAGGAGAAAAGAATATGTTAGAAATTACAGTAGATACATTTGAACAAGAGGTACTTAAATCGGATATCCCTGTTGTTATCGATCTTTGGGCGCCTTGGTGCGGACCTTGTAAAGCACTCACACCATTACTCGAAACAGTTGCTGCTGAATATGAAGGTAAGATCAAAGCTGTAAAATTGAATATTGATGAAAGTCCTGCTATTGCAGCAAAATATCAGATCATGTCTATTCCTACACTGCTCTTCTTTAAAGATGGAAAAGTTGAATCTCAAATTATTGGTCTTGTTGGTAAAAATAAAATAGCCAGTAAATTTGACTCAATTATTTAAAATCTGATCTTTAGAAATAGTATTTAACCTCTTCTTTAAGGAGAGGTTTTTTTATATCTGTTTTCGAACAAACTGTTCAATACCGAACAATTAAATATATTAATTATAGCACTTAAATCTTTTATACATATACAAATAGACATTTGGTATAGATAATGCAACTTTATCCAAAAAAAAGAGGTTGAGAAATGGATAAAGAATTATCAAAAGAGCACATTAGAAAAAGAAAACTAAAACAGATAACTAAATATATTGTAATATTTATTCTATTTATATTGCTGTTTGTTATCTTTAAAAATATAATAAATCCTAGTGAACAACGTTCTAGAATTCAAACTGCAGTTACAGAAATTGGTGCAATAGAGGGTTCAATAACAGCATCTGGAATAGTTGTCCCCGAATTTGAACAAGTTCTTACAAGTCCTTTCACCTCCACCATTGACAGTGTATATCATAAAGCAGGAGACAAGATTAAATTAGGTGAACCTATCTTGAAACTTAATAATGAATTTACACTCATTGACTATAAAAAACTGCAGGATGAATATGAATTAAAGATCAACCGTAAGAGCCAGTTGGGATTGAATATGGAAAGGATGCTAATCGATCTTAGAGCTGAATACGAGATCATGGACTTAAGAATTGAAGCATTAGAAGCACAGGTTAAAGCTCAGGAACACATTTATGAATTTGGGGGTGGGGCAAAGATCAATCTGGATCAGGCAATGTTGAATCTTAGGATTGCTAGACTCGAGCAGATTCAAAAGGGTAAGAAGATCAAAAATCAAGAGAAGTCCCTTGTTGCTGATCTGAAAGAACTTGATCTGAATATTAAAATCCACGAGAATAATCTTTTAGAGCTAGAAAAAAAACTTGAATTGGCAGAAGCTAAATCTGTTCGGAATGGTGTTATCACCTGGGTAAAGGATGATATTGGTGAAAATGTTAATCAAGGTGAGATCATTGCACGTATTGCTGATCTGGATAAATTTAAAGTTGAATCTAAAATCTCTGATATTCATGCTCCCAAATTAATAGTGGGAAATCCTGTGAACGTTCGCATTAACGAGATTGATCTTAAAGGCACGATCTCTAATATTAAACCTACCATCGAGAACGGTGTTATCAATTTTATTGTAGAATTAGATGATAAGACCAATGAGCATTTGCGTTCCAACCTAAGAGTGGATGTTTTTGTAATAACATCTTCCAAGACTAATATTATCAGAGTAGAAAATGGACCTTACATCAATGGATCGGGTAGACAAGATATATTTGTAGTTGATGGTGATAATGCCTATCGCAGAACGGTTGTAGTGGGTGATACTAATTTTGATTGGGTAGAGATCGAACAAGGTCTAGAACAAGGTGAAGAGGTTATTATTACAAATATGGAAGATCACATTCATCAGACTAAGGTTAAAATAAAATGAGAAATCCAATTTTAAATAAATAAGGAGTCAATATGAAAAAAATCGTGATTTTTATGGTAATTGTACTCACATCCCAGCTACTATTTAGTACCAATTTCGATGAAGCAAACAAGCTCTATGAGCAAGAGAATTATGAAGAGGCGATCGATGCTTTGCTTCCTTTAATCAAAAAAGATAAGAACAATCTTTCTTACAACAGATTAATCGCACAATCTTATCTGAAGCTTTCACAAAATCCAGAAACTGGTATGATGAAGGCAGTTGGTTTCATCAAAAAAGCTAAGAAGTATTTCGAAAAAGTAGCAAAGGTAGATCAGAACGATATTGAATCGCGAGAAAATCTAGCATTTTCTTATTTCTTTCCACCCAAGATTGCCGGAGGAAATAAAAAGAAAGCAAGAACTTATCTGGCAGAGATCAAGCAGCTTTCACCCCAAAAAGGTATGGAAATAGAAATTGAATTCCTGCTTTATGAAAAGGAATATGATCAAGTTGAAAATATCTGCCAAGCTTATATTGTTAAATATCCTGAAGACAGCGATGTGTATTATTCCTTGGGAATGATGTACCAGGAACAGAAAAAATATAACAAAGCATTCGAAACTTTTGAGACACATGTGCAAAAAGATCCTGAAGCATGGAATTCGATGTATCAGATCGGCAGAACTGCTGTTTTTAGTGGAACGAATCTGGAAAAAGGGATTGAATTTCTGACTCAATATTCAAAACATAAACCAGGCCAGGACAGTCCTGCATTAGATTCAGTATATTGGCGACTCGGTATGTTATATGAATTGCAGGGAAATACCGATCAGGCAATTTCAGCGTATGAATCTGGTCTTAAGATCAATCCTGATAATTCCGAATGTAAAAAATCAATTAAAAAACTTAAATAGGAGAAAATTATGATCCAATTAAACAAAATCGACAAAGTTTACACAACAAATACAATCGAAACCACTGCTTTGAAGTCGATCAACCTGCATGTTGAAAAGGGTGAATTTTTGAGTGTGATGGGACCTTCCGGTTGTGGAAAAAGTACATTGCTGAATATTATCGGATTACTTGATTCTGCTACGAATGGAGAAATTCTGATCGATTCACAATCAGTACAGAAATTCGGAGATATTAAACTGGCAAAACTAAGAAATCAGAAGATAGGTTTTGTCTTTCAGAGTTTCCATCTGATCAACGATCTTTCAGTTCTGGATAATGTGGAAATCCCACTTTTATACAGAAGGATGAGCGGAAGCGAACGCAAAAGAAGAGCAATGGCAGCCTTGGAAAAAGTTGGTTTAAAAGCAAGAATTAAACATTTCCCAAACCAGTTATCAGGTGGTCAAAGACAACGAGTGGCAATTGCCAGAGCCATTGTTGGAGAGCCAGAATTAATACTTGCAGATGAGCCGACTGGAAACCTGGATAGTGTGATGGGTGCTGAAATAATGAATATTCTGATGAGATTGAATAAAGAAGAAAATACTACAATAGTAATGGTTACACACGATGAGCATCTGGCTAAGCAAACTCAAAGAATAATCAGATTGTTTGACGGTAGTCAGGTTGGATAACAGGAATTAAGGAGATAACATGTTTTTAAATTATCTAAAAATAGCTTTAAAAGTAATGACACGTCATAAACTGTTCACATTTATCAGTTTGTTTGGAATTAGTTTTACTTTACTAATACTAGTACTCATTACTTCTATTATAGATCACACTTTTGGACCATATTACCCGGAGAAAAAACTGGATCAAACACTTTCCATAACTATGGGTTTGATAACAAGCGATTCAGGTGCAAGTGGTTCTGGTCCTTTGTTCAGCCCCTGGTTTTTTAATAAATACGTTAAAACATTGAAAACACCAAAAGTGATTTCGATATCCTCATATCACAATCCAATACAGGTATATAAAGGTGAAAGGAAGATCAATATGGGGTTAAAATATACTGACAGTGAATTTTGGGAAATCATGGATTTTGAATTTCTGGAAGGAAAACCGTTTAATAAACAACAGGAGGAGAACATTGAGCATGTAGCAGTGATCAACGAGCGCCTTCGGAATGAATATTTTGATGGATTTTCCTGCGTGGGTGAGTATATTGAGGCTGACGGTGAAAATTACCGCGTGATCGGGGTAGTGAAGAATGTTTCCATTCTCCGCATAATGCCTTATGCAGATATCTGGGTGCCGACGGGTCATACAAATGAAGATCTTAACAAAGCAACTCTAACCAGTAATTTCCCAGGCTGGTTTGCCATGCTGCTGGCTTATGAAAAAAAAGATTTTCCCAAAATACAGGCAGAGCTGCAGAAACATCTAGATAACATCGAATTTCCTGAAGGGCGGTATAATTCACTTTTAACAAATGCATCAACATATGGAGAAGCAATTGCTCGGCAGATGTTCCGTAAAGAAGATGGAAATATCGGACCTTTCATGCTTATACTCTTCACTTTGATGACAATTTTTATGGTACTACCAGCTGTGAACTTAGTGAATATCAACATGAGCAGGATCATAGAAAGATCTTCTGAAATTGGAATTCGCAAATCCTTTGGAGCATCTTCAATAACGCTTGTTGGACAATTCATAGTTGAAAATATTATTGTCACCCTCATCGGTGGATTACTCAGTTTAGTTTTGGCGGCTGTGATCTTAGGAATTGTGAATCAAAGCCAGCTTTTACCTGACATGACATTTACCCTCAATTTCAGGATCTTTTTGACCAGCATGCTTATCGCCATATTCTTCGGGTTTATTTCCGGGGTATATCCAGCCTATAAAATGTCACGATTACAACCAGCTGAAATTATTCAAGGAGGCAGCAAATGATACGGCATTTTTTTAGAGTTATCTGGTTCAGAAAGAAAGAAAATTTTATGACATCCTTAGGAATATTTATATCATTCATTGTACTTTTTCTAGTTACATCTTTTCTGGTTTATACTGCAAATAACTACTTAAAACCGTTGGGTTTTTCATATAAAGATGTTTGGTATATAACTATGAATTGGAAAGACAGCTCTCAAGAAGAGATAAAGGAGACACTGTTACAGTTTGAAAACGACTTTAAAAGTTTTCCGGAGATTGAGGATTTTGCATATTCCGAATCCTTTATATTTACACCTGCCGTAATGAATATGACAAATTATGAATACAATGAAAGAGAGATAAGATGCAACATCAGGTATGCCAGCGATGATTTTATTGATGTGATGGGAATGGAAATGCTGGAAGGACGCTGGTTCGATGAATCTGATAATGCTTCCAATAAAAATCCTCTGATTATAAATAAATATGCCAAAGAAGATATTTTTGGAAATGATACTGCACTTGGTAAGGTTATCCATAAAGGTGAAAACGAGTATATAATAATTGGAGTAATTGATGAATTCCGAAATGCAGGGAAGTTTTCAGGCTCTATGCCCATATCCTTTAGAAGGATTTCGCTGAATCTGGAACATGAACAAGCTCGTTTTGGTAGTGAATCAATGGGAAGCAGGATCCTGCTTAAAGTGAAATCGGGGACACCTGTTAAATTTGAAGAAACCATTACTAAAAGTCTTTCAAATATAGCAAAAGAATGGCAAATAAAGGTTAACACTTTAGAAATACTAAAAAAGAGTGCAAATCTCCAAACGCTGATCTTTCCTGTGATCTTAATTGTCGTCTGCGGATTCCTGATCATCAATGTTGGTTTGGGATTATTTGGGGTTATCTGGTATAATACAAATCGTAGAAGAGGAGAGATTGGGTTACGAAGAGCTTTGGGTTCCTCAGCTAATAAAATCCAAGTGCAAATAATCGGAGAGGCCTTAGTGTTATCTACCTTTGCCATGATCGTTGGAAGCTTCTTTGCACTGCAGTTTCCAATATTGGGTTTGATACCAATATTTGACAGTACTATCTATACACTTGGTTACATAATATCAGTTCTAGTTATATATCTGATAACGAGTTTATGTGCATGGTATCCCAGCCGTATTGCAGCATTAGTTGAGCCAGCGGATACCTTGAGAGATGAATAAAATAAAGGAGTAATTATGAATTCAAGTAAAATAATATTAGTATTAGCATTAATTTTAATTATGTTTCTTTCTTCTTGCAGTTACCATTCAAACACATACTCAGCCGAATTGAAAAGTCCCAAGATTTTAACAGAAGATTTTTTGGAAGGAAATAAAAATATCTCTATCAGAAATGATGAGATTAATTTCCCTGATTGGAGTTTCCGTTTTTTTGGAAAACGTATCTTTCCCAAATTGGATGAAAATCAGAAAATTTATGTGAGGGAATTAGAAAGACTGCGCAAAATTCGCAAACAGCAGCAGAAAATCGCTAAACTGATGGCGAAGAAAGAAATAAAACAAGAAAAGTATGAAAAGAAGATTGAAGAGATTAATAACTTCCCCAAAAAAGTAGATGCCAGCAACTCCAATTGGGGTTTATGGTTATTTACACGTAACTATAAAAAAATTGGTTATGAATATGAATACGATGAGAAGAATCTGTTCTGGGGTTTGATCAAATGGGGCAAAAGAAGATCATAATCTTCAAAAAAATAATATAAAATTTAAAAACAGAAAGCTTGAAGACTTGACAAACCTTTAGGTTTTTCCAAATTAATTTTATGGAGGCTAAATTGGCTAAAGTTTTAATAATCGATGATGATTTTGCCATACAGGCATCTCTTGGTCTGCTCTTCAAACAGAACGAATTCGAATCTGCTTCTGCTCAAGGCCCTGTAGCTGCTATGAGTATGCTGCGAGAAACAAATTTTGATCTGATCATACTTGATATGAATTTTACAATGGAGACCTCCGGTGAGGAAGGGCTGAAACTCTTAAAAGAGATTAAGTCTCTACTTCCCACTATCCCGATAATTCTTATCACAGCTTGGGGAAGCATCGAACTAGCCGTGCAGGGAATGAAACTTGGTGCTTTGGATTTCATAACAAAACCCTGGAACAACGAGCACTTTTTGCAATCTGTACGCACTACTTTACATCTCTCAGAGCAAATGGGAAAAAAGGGAACGCTCTCCCGCAAACAACTGGATGAGATATTCGATTTTAGTGATTTGGTCGGGCGAGATCCTGCCTTTGTAAAGACATTGGAAACAATTGGGAGAGTAGCTTCTTCTGAAGCTTCTGTATTGATATTTGGAGAGAGCGGTACTGGAAAAGAACTTTTTGCTGAGGCTATCCATAATAATAGTGTTCGGAAAAATCAACCGTTTGTAAAAGTGAATTTGGGTGGGATATCAACCTCACTTTTCGAAAGTGAGATGTTCGGTCATATAAAGGGAGCATTCACTGATGCTAAAAGTAGTCGCATCGGCCGTTTTGAAATGGCACACACGGGTAGTATCTTCTTAGATGAGCTGGGAGAACTTGATCTGAGTAGTCAGGTGAAACTTTTAAGAGTTCTGCAAGATCGCAGTTTTGAAGTATTAGGTTCTAGTAAAACCAGATCAGTGGATATCAGAGTGATCTCAGCTACTAATAGAAATCTGAATAATATGGTGGCTGAAGGAGAATTCCGCGAAGACCTCTTCTATAGAGTAAATTTGATTTCAGTTCAAATTCCACCTTTGAGAGATCGACCAGGTGACATCCCATTACTTGTAAATCATTTCGTAGAAAAACTGAGAAAAACCTATAAACGTCCCAGAATACAGATAAGTAATCCAGCTATTGAATGGATGAAAAGACTCTCCTGGCCAGGAAATATCCGCGAACTAAAAAACCTGGTAGAAAGAGTGATCCTTGTTTCCAACAAAGATATTATTAAGTTAGAAGATTTTACTGATGAGTATAAATCTGGTCCACAGAAAACTTCTAAGACTTCTATCCCAGAAGTAGGAAGCATGACCTTAGATGAAGTAGAGAAGAATATGGTCGTAAAAGCGCTTGATCATTATAATAACAATATCTCTAAAGCAGCAAAATCACTTGGCCTTAGCAGGGCTGCCCTTTACAGGCGAATGGAGAAATTCGGAATTACTTTATGAAACTTCGAACTAAATATATAATATTTGTTTCATTAATTCACATTACTCTCATTATTCTCTCCTTGAACTTGATCGAAGATAAGATCATCTTATTTCTTGTTGCTGAGATTGTGATCCTTACCACTATCACCATCTCCATAATTTTATATCGACAACTAATAAAGCCTATCAACACGATCACTTCTGGTAT
Organism: Candidatus Tenebribacter burtonii; assembly: GCA_030765625.1. Classification (GTDB taxonomy): domain Bacteria; phylum Cloacimonadota; class Cloacimonadia; order Cloacimonadales; family TCS61; genus Tenebribacter; species Tenebribacter burtonii. Next base: position 14,531 of record JAVCCF010000019.1, on the reverse strand, counting down.
AGAATCAATCGAAGATAAAGATTTCAGTATGAAATTCGTGAAGGTCGGTCATTATGAAATGGATAAATTAATTGATGTATACAATACCATGATAGATCAATTACGAGTGGAGAGAGTGAAACAGCAAGAACAACATTTTTTTTTGGAAAACTTGATTGAATCTATTCCTTCTGGTATTTTGATACTGGATTTTGATGAAAGGATAATTTCTGTTAATCCTGCTGCAGAAGAATTTATGGATAGTAAAAAAGATGAGTTAATTGGAAAAACATTTTCAGAACTACCCGGTAAATTATCTGAAGAGATCAGTAAAATAGAAACAAATGAACCCGTAGTAGTTCTCATAAGCGGGATGAAAACTTTCCGTTTTCAGAAAGCCAGTTTTGTAGATAGAGGTTTTAATAATCGTTTTGTTGTTATCGAAGAGTTGACTGAGGAACTTTTAAAGACTGAACGTAAAGCATATGAAAAAGTTATTCGAATGATGTCGCACGAGATCAATAATTCAATCGGAGCTGTGAACTCAATCTTAAGTTCCAGCTTGAATTATAGCAATCAAATTTCTGAAAAAGATAGAACCTATTTTGTGGAAGCAATGGAAGTTGCTATCCGACGTAATGAACATCTTAATAAATTTATGCGCAATTTTGCAGATATCGTTCGTATACCGAATCCCAAGAAAACCAGATCTAACCTTCATGAGTTACTAAAATCTGTTCAGTTATTGATCTCATCACAAATTAAAAATAAAGAGATTAATTGGAAATGGGAACTATTTAATGATGAGTTGATCATTGATCTTGATATTTATCAAATTGAACAAGTGCTTGTAAACATTTTTAAAAATGCAGTAGAAGCAATAGAAGAAAAAGGTGAAATTATAGTTCAAACTCAGCAGCATCCCAAAAGAAGATTAATGATCTTGAATAATGGAGAGAAGATCTCAGAAAAGACACAACAGAAATTATTCACACCATTCTTCAGCACAAAAGCCGGTGGTCAAGGTCTGGGGCTAACACTCATTCGTGAAATTTTATTGAATCACGGATTCAATTTCTCACTTAATACACACGAAGATGGTTATACCATTTTTGTGATTGAATTCTAAGATCACTTAAATATAAAGATTATCGACTAAGAGTTATCTTTCCATCATCACAAATTCGCACTTGATCTCGAATAATGATATTCTTAAAATCAGATTTAATACTTTCAACAATAGAAAGATATATTGATGGGAAACTATGTCCAAGAATAATGCCAACCAAGCAATCTGATATAACTAAATCTTCAAACTTATTATCCATATCAAGTACTATAAATCTGTATTCTGCTTCATCTCTGTAATCAAGATGTTTTTTAAAGAAGAGATATTTATAATTTATTTCTAAATGTTTTTTAATAATATCATAATCACAATCAAAATCAGAATAATTAATCGTACTTGCCTGGTATTTGTACATTTTATCAATTCTGCTATCTTTATGAGGGTAATATTTGACTATGCCATTTTTCTTAAAATCAGATTTAAATTGTTTTCTAACAGCTTTCTGTAATGCTTTTTTTGAAAAAGCAAAGCATATACCTCTATGGTTATCAGCATATTGGCTCCACATTCTTGAACGTTTATAACCTGGATAATTTGGCTTATTACGACAAAAACAAGCCATTCTTAGTTTTTGTTGAATAATGAAATTAATCTCCTTTTCAGAAGAATCTCTTTGTCTCCAAAATTCATTCTCATTGTCAATAATAGAGCTTTGTAGAGCAAAGTTCCGTTTATTACTTTCATGTGGGTCTTTTGAATCTTCATATTTTGTGAAACGGAGTTGTTTATTTTTAAGAATTTTTTCAAGTGCTGTTTCAAGTTTTGTATAATGAAAAATTGTGTCTTTATTATTAAATAATTCTTCATATTTCATGTACGCTCCTATACAAATAGAAATTATTTAGTCATATGCTGAAATTAATTCTATCCCAATTATAACCATTTTATCAATTTTTTTTGATGTAATCCTAATTCCATTTATCGTACGATTATATTGCTCACCATAACATGCAGTATCATATACTATATCTGCAACACTATCTAATTTCATTCCATCAATGGTTCCTTCATTGGCATAACTATAAACAGCATCTTCAAAAATTTCTCTTACAGCAACTAGTATCGAGTATTTTGCTCTATAATCTACTGAAGTTCGATTTCCATTATTCATAAGGTATAAACCATATTTAGTATCATCAACAATAATCATTTCTTGAATTATTTTTTGATTTTCATTAACTGTAAGAAAAACTTGAATTCCATTTTTCATATATCCAAATGTAGTAAATTTATCCGTTACTTTGTCATCGAATTTTAAAAAGTATGGATCAGAAATATCATTATTAAATTGTTCAATAGAACCAGAAATTTTTGCTAATAAAACACAATTTGTTAAAAATACTAATAGTAAGAGCCAAATAATCTTCTTTGACATTTTAATCTCCTATGGTAATTTTAAATAATTGGTAAATCCTTAAAAACTTCAGGTACTATAATCAAATGATTCCCAAGTGGATTTGTAAGTAGATCAGTTACATTATATTCTGAATTTAATTTCACTTCGATTTGTGTCCGACATAGATCTTCTTCTTTGGAGGTGGAAACTATTTCACCATAAGCCAGCCAGATCTTATTCAGGTTGTTCCCGCCAATACGGAATAGTGTCACATCTCCTATAGGGAAAGTTCCTTGTATTCCCACACCTATTCCTGACTCAAAATGAGAGCGGATTGTATAGTTTTTTACAATAGTTCTCGGTACGGTGCAATGGGCTATAATCATAGAATTATTTTCTAAATTCAATCGTGAAGGATTTGCCATCCAGGGTAATTTACCTGTTTTTTTAAAAACCAGCCTCATGCCGATAGTACTTACGATATCACCTTCACAACCGGCAATAATTCCCTCATCATTAAGACGTGATAGAGCAAAACAACCAGTTGTCCCCAAATCGAGCACCAGATCAAAACAGCGCAAAGTAACTGCATCAAGAGCATACTTCTCAACTAGTTTTTTCATTGCTAAATATACTTTTATATTATTAAGAATATCTGTGCTTGTAGGTTCAATTATCTCTTGAGAATTTTTAGTGAGATCATTAAAATTTTGCATACAATCTTCATCAGAAATTTCTGAATATAGTGTTTTAAGTTCTTCCATCTCAATATGAATAACATCAGCACCCCATTTTTCTTTCACGGTTTCGGCAGATGGACTGCTGGCAATCAGCCAGTCAGAAGGTTTGCCGATCTCACCGATCCTGTTGCCGGCAAGTTGTTCTTTCCCGTTTAAGTTTTGGATAATTGCAGGTGTAATTTTTGGATTCTTAGCTGCCGGAAGGTAAATGATACTGCCAAGTTTACCAATTTGGTTAAAGCGTGCCAGAAGTTCCATACTGGCGGCTAACGAGTTGTTGCTTTCATAAGCTAAAAGAACTATCTCTTCATTTTTGAATTTTTGATCTCTGATTTTTTGCAAATTAAGTACTTGAGCTTCGGTACCACCTGTAACAATGAAATAATAGACTTTATCAATTTCTATGATTTCAGATACCCCAATACGATTTTGGCAATAATTATTTAGTCTTACTAAGTTGGCAGCTATGACTTTTTCAAGTTCATCTTCTCCCAGAAAATCTGATGCAACAGGAATAAATGCAGGCTTTTTCATAATTAATCCTCCGTGGATCTTATTATGATATCGCAGATTACATTAAAGGGTTCCAGTAGAATAATTGTAGTTGTCATTTTAAGAAAACCATACTATTGATTGGATTTTGAATTGAGAGAACAAACTGCTTGAATTCTGGATACTTACTATTTGGTATAATACATTCAGGAATATAGATCTCTCTTTGAATGATTATTTGCCCATTCTCAATTCTAGATTCCATTTTGGAAAAGGCAGTTTTACCATTGATCGCAAATTCTGTAATATTATTTATAGAATTCAGGAGTTCCATTTTCTCTCTTTTCCCAGAAAGGTCACTGATATTAATGATAAAATTTTCCTGAATTAATATTTTATTGGAAATCTGGTAATCGTTATCTCTTTCATCAAGTGAAACATCTAAAGGTAGTTTTTGTAAAAGCAATTTAAAATATTTATAAGGTTTCTGGTTAAATAGAAAATCACTATATTCAAGTGTATAGGTCATTTTTAGATTTTCATCGATCTTATCAAAATTCAAGAAATTTGGTCCATCGAGCAGCTTTGCCGATTTTTCTCCTAGAGATTGATTGAACCAGATCTTTCTCTGAACATCGGGCATATTCAAGAAGCTTTGTCTTTTTCGAAAGTTCTTATTACCTGAATATTCGGATTCAACTTCGACTGTTGCAATATTATTTTTCACATAGTAATTGTAAGTGTTTTCTTCACTGACGATATTTTCAATTTTGTATTTTATCAATTCATACTTATCATTTCCCAGAAGAATATTAACTTCATTGTTTCCCGTGAAGGCAAAAGGCATATAATTATCTCCCGGACAATAAAGATCATTATTCCAAAAAACACAGATTTTATCCATGAAATTATTTACAGCAAAATTTTTCTGGATATCAGAGGATCTATTATTTTTTGAGAGGATTACAGCAGGGTAAACATCCTCAATTCCGGAAGATTTTAATAATGCAATAAACAGAGCAGTGAGTTCTCTTTCCGAACCGAATTTCTTCTCGAAAACTTCAGTTAGCGGTTCCGGGGTGAAATCTATTTCCGAAGTATATGATTTCTTCTCATTGAAATTTTCTGCCATATATTTGTAAACTGCCAGAACTTTGGCTCTATCATCTTTGCAGTTTATTATTATCGTTTTTGCCAGTTCGGAAATGGATGCATCTATTTTAATATCTTTCAGTTTTAATAATTTTTCTGCAGTCAGTTCATGCCAATCCTTATAAAAACTGAATACAATAGGAGTGCCGGAAATTAAAAGAGATGGAGAATTAGTTTCTTCTTTATATATTTTTATATCTGTAACATTCCATGAATATACATTAAATTTCTCATCTTTTTTCTTTGTAAAATTAACAATATTTTCATCATAAGAATAATTTAATTTGAATTTTTCAGGAAATTTTATCGTGAATGTCTTATTCAGATATGGATTTGTTTCTCTTAGATGTTCAACTCCATTCACCGGCTCATATCTTTTGTTGGTAATAGTATAATCTACTATCACAAAATATCCGGGTTCGATTTGTGGGAAATTGATGATCTTTTCCCTGAAATTAATATAATTCGGTGATATAATCGATTCCGTATCATTCATATCATATATTTGATTTTCAGGAATTTCAATTCTCTTCCCTTCCGTATCAATTGCAAAGCAGTGTCCCAATTCTATTTCTTCAAAATCCGCATTATAACTTATTTTGACGTCAGAATAGCGTTTTACACCTTTATAATTCAGCATTTTCTTCACATAGAAAATGTGTTTTTGGAAACTGAAATCTTCTTCTATATTAAGATTGATTTCGGTAAGTACATTCAAAGCAGAAGCATTGGGATATTCATTGAGTCCCGGTACGTCTTTTATGATCTCATCAATTCTATCAGCAAATAAATTAAATGCTGAAACGATCAGCAACAGAGTGAATATTTTCTTAATCATTTTCTCCTCCAATATTGGCAATAATATAAAGGTTTTCATATTTGGTTAGATTAGCCAGCTTCTGTTTTATTTCCTGAAATTGTTCCTGCTTAAAATGAATTTTGTTATTCTCAAAATGGTAGTTGAATTTCATATTATTTCCTTTATGATCGGATTTGAATGTGGTTTTGAAACCTTCAAAATCGAGGAGATCCAAATTTGGAATAGATGGTGATTCAAGATTTTTCGTAAATTCGATCTCATAATCAATATCAAAGCTGAAAGTACCCATAAGTTTAAAAGCATATTTTCTTTCGCTTAATCCAAAAGGCTGCATCACATAGTTATAGAAAGCGTTAAGATTTAAGCGGGAAGGTTCAAATGGAATAAATATCCTGCCCCCGAACGGTGAAATATAATTCTCAATTTCTATAGCAGCAGTTATCTTCATGTTCTCTTCTTTGTTTTTGGGATCAACATAATCGAAACTGATCAATTTGGTATTTGGATGTAAGCTGCTTACAAATTTTGCAACTGTTTTTTTGAATTCATAATTATTAAGTCTTGAAAATCTTGCCCTGATCACGGTATCGGAAAATCCGGAAAAGAGATACTCAATTGTTCCGGTCGCATTATAGTTCTCATCAATTTTTAGATTGATATTTACAGTTGAGTTATTTTCTAAGGGATTGGAAATGGGAGTAGTTAGCAAAGTACTCCCTTTTTCGGAAGCAATCAAATATGAGTTATCTTCTTCATATTTTGGAAGAAAATCTTTTGTATTTTCATCTGTAGGATCAAAGATAAATTCAGGATTGCCCTCTTCATCATAAGAAACCGTAATGGCATGATTGAACCACAACGTTGGAGCCTGGGGATTCAACCTGGAGCCGGAAGAAATTAAAATGACATCTGATCCAATTCCAGCTTCTCTCAACATCGCTGTTAATAATGCAGCTTTATCGCGGCAGACTCCACCCCTGGTCTCAAATGTATAAGTTACATCATGCGGTTCAAATCCGGGTCTGTTCTTCTCTTTATCTACACCAAGATAACGAATATTATGGGCAGCCCAATAAAACAATTTTGCTGCTTTTTCTTTCCTTGAAGTAATACCATTTGTTAATTCTTCTACCTTTTCTTTAATGCTATCATTCACTTTCATGTGTGGTTTCACAATGTTGTAATACCAGCGGGAAATTTCTTCCCAGCTTTCCACAGTTGTTATCTTGATATGGAAAGCAAACAGATTGAACATTTCCATACTGGGCTCATAATTTATTTTGGGATTGTTAGTTATTGTCCAACTATATACGGCATTTCCATTTTTTTCTTCTTTAGAAAAATCATATTTGAAATCTTTTTTGTTGATTTCGTGGATGTATAATTTCTTGCTTTTGGAAATGGTGATCTCAAGATAATCATTGAGATATTTTGAATAAGTTTCAATGTTAAAAGAAGTAAAATAGTTGTTTTCCATTCTTGCTTTTTTGATAATATTTTTTTCTTTAGTATAAACGATATCACCAATTTCCATATTGGGAATTTCAGCAGTTAGAATTTTAGATGTTTCAGAATAAATATTACTCCTTCCCATGAAGCTATTATCTTTTTCCTGTAAAATCTCGTTCGGATCAAAAGAAATTATTTCACCGCTTTTCTTGATAAGTTCAATATTAAGAACTTCTATTGCTCCATAATTGGTATCATACCAAAATGACACAGAGTTGTTTTTTTTAGCACCTTCGGTTAGGATTTTCTTATAAGATTCGGAAATTTCATATCCAAGACAGTACTCATCCAGATTAGCTATTTCATTAGAAATATAGATTTCATTGCTTTCCGGATAATCCTCTGCTTGTGCCTGTTGAAGCATTTTTAATGCTTCTTCTTTCTCAACATATTCTGCACATAAAATAGACGTTATCAGCAGAAGTATGAGTAATAGAATTTTCTTCATATGAACTCCTTTTATTATTTTATTCGAAATATTTTTACTATACGTTCAGCAGTTTTTCCATCCCAATATTTGGGAATATTACCCTTTTTGATGTTTCCTGACAAAATCTTTTGAGATTCATTAATGATGTCAACAGTATTTAATTTCACCAGAGTGTTTGTGCCTTCAGTAATAGTAATCGGACGTTCTGTATTTGGTCGCAAGGTTAGGCAGGGAACTCCAAAATAGGTCGATTCTTCCTGGATTCCACCTGAATCGGTGAGGATGAATTTGGCATCCATCTGCAGTTTAAGAAAATCATAATAACCAATCGGCGGGATGAGATGCAGATTTTTAATCTTTTTAACCTTATCTTCTAAATCGAAAGCTTGTATCTGCTTGGTCGTGCGGGGATGGATGGGGAAGATGAGATTGATCGATTTTGAAATTTCTTCAAAAGCATTTAGAATTATTAGAAGTCCTTCTTTGTTATCAACATTAGAGGGACGATGCAGGGTGATAAGTGCGTAATCTTGTTTGGAATTGATATCGATTTTATTTAGAATATCAGATTTTTTTGTTCGATCCTGGTATTGTATAAGTGAATCAATCATGATATTTCCTACAAAAAATATCTTCTCTCTTGGAATACCTTCACTTAATAGATTATCATCACCATCAGTAGAGGGAGTTAACAGATAATCGGAAATTGCATCGGTGAGAATGCGGTTGATCTCCTCCGGCATAGATCGGGAAAAACTGCGTAAACCAGCTTCGAGATGAGCAACCGGAATATGTAATTTAACAGCATCAATTGCACAGGCGGAAGTGCTGTTCACATCACCGGCAACGATGACCAGATCTGGTTTATCCTTGAGAAGAACCTCTTCATAGCGTTCCATTATTTTTGCCGTTTGTTTACCGTGTGTTCCTGATCCAACTTCCAGATATTCATCCGGTTTTGGCATTTGCAGATCATCGAAGAAGAACTTGCTCATGCGCTCATCGTAGTGCTGCCCGGTGTGGATTAACTTGATCTCAAATTCTTTAGGGTATTTTGCAAATTCTTTGTAAAGTGGCGCCATTTTCATAAAATTTGGTCTGGCTCCTACAATGAGGTGTATTTTCTTCCTTCCCTTTTTTAACTTAAAACTCATATATTCAATCCCTCATTCCTAATCCCTCATTCCTAATCCCTAATTCCTCATCTTATTATCTGTTCTTAACTCAAGTCTTCGATTGAGAAATAAAGAGAGATTACCGAAATCTTTAAGTCAAGTCCAGCTAATCTCTAATTCCTCATCCCTCATCCCTAATCCCTATTCTTTAATCCCTCATTTAATAATCCCACCGCCAAGCAACTGGTTGTCTTTGTAAAATACTCCAGACTGTCCGGGCGTGATGGCACGTGTGCTTTTTTCTAATTCAATTAGAAGTGAATTTCCTTTTTCCTGAATATTTTTCACTGGAACGGGAGAACTATTATAACGGATCTGGATTGATATTCCTGAAAATTCTTCCGGTTTCTTACCTGCTATCCAGTTCACATCTTCAAGCTCAAAAATATCTTCCAACAGATCATCAGGATCTTCGGTGACCACAAGTGTGTTGTTTACTACATCTAGTTTCAAAACAAATAACGGACATTTCCAGGGAGTGTTAAGTCCTTTTCTCTGCCCGATTGTATAGAGTGCCAATCCGCGGTGTTTGCCAATAACTTTGTCATCAGGCAGGATGATATCTCCAGGAGTGAAAATTATGTGATCTTTCAGATAATCTTCATAATGATCTTTGATAAAACAGATCTCCTGACTATCTGTTTTGGAATGTATTGGTAGTTCAAGTTCTTCAGCAATTTTGCGAATTTCCGGTTTTTTATATTTTGAAATAGGAAAAAGAGTTTTGGAAAGTTGGAGCTGGTTCAATTTCCAGATCATATAAGTTTGGTCTTTAGAAGCATCTGCAGAAGTTAGAATTTTAAACTGACTATTTTCTTCTTTGATCTGAATATAATGGCCGGTAGCTATTTTATCGGCACCTAAATTAAAAGCTGCTTCCATGAATTTTCCAAATTTGATAGTTGGATTACAAATAACACAGGGGTTTGGAGTGCGACCGGAAGAGTATTCTTCGATAAAATTCTTTTCAACTATTTTTTTGAAATCTTCTTGCAGATCTACCACAAAATGTTCAATTCCCAAAGCATTACAAACAGCTTTGGCGTCTTTTATATCTGCTTCAATCCCTTCATTCTCACCATAGCCGGATTTTTTTGCATCGTACTGACGCATGGTAAGTCCAAAAACTTCATAACCTTCTTTTTTTAACAGAGCAGCAGCAACCGAACTATCTACTCCGCCGCTCATAGCAATTGCTATTTTCATGATTCCCTCTTTATAAACAAAAAAATAACACAGAATTAATTCTGTGCTATTTTTTAAATATTCCAGTTAATGTCAATTAGAACGATGAAAGAACGATCATTTCACCAGCAGCATTTTCATAATCATTGAGTAACGTTTAGCCTGTAATTTATAGAAATATATTCCCGAACTATAATCTCGGGCATCCCAGACATAATAATGCTTGCCTGCTGCAAATTCCTCTTTTACAATAAGTTGTCCTTTAACATTATAAATTGAAAGTACTCCTGTTTCATTTTCTTTTATATCAAATGAAATGGATGTGCTGGGATTAAACGGATTTGGGAAATTCTGATTCAGCTCAGTTTCCATTGGAATTTCTGGTATTTCATTTCCTCCAGCAGGAATAGTTAAAGAAACTGGACCAAACATTTCAGTTTCACCAGAGCCACATATACTTTCTAACCAGTACCAGTAAGTAAAATTCTCATAAACATCATATTCATCGATAAAGGAATAGTATGAAGGTCCTGAAGTTGTTCCGTTGCCAGGCATAGTATTAAGATTAAGGATAGAAGCCTGACCAAGATTAGAAAAATTTGCACGATATATATTCCAACCGGCATTATTGGATTCTGATTGTGTAACCCAATTTATAGTTGGTTGATTATTTGAATATGCAGTAGTGAAAGATGAAAGAGTTACAGGTAATATTGTATCATCATTTATTGCCGCGAACACATCTAATTTTCCATATCCCCATGTGTCATTGGGAACTGCACCTGTGTACCCATCTGTATTTGCATTATTCTGAATTGCATCGTACACCTGCTGAGGAGTTACACCTGGCCACCTATCCAATATTAGTGCTGCCGCTCCGGCAGCCATTGGACAAGACATACTTGTTCCAAGCATTACATAGTAATTATGTGGAGCGGTAGTATCTCCATTGTTATCTACCCAAGATGGATTTGCAGAAGTGTAAACATCTGTATCACGAATTGAAATTACCGAAGCCCCTGGAGCAGCAATTTGAGGTTTTTGAACTCCATCTATTCTTGGACCACGGTTTGAAAAAGTGAAAATATCATTATTTGTCTCACTTGAGTAATAATATCCACCGCCATCATATGCTGTCCAACCTCTATCTGTTGTCCAAGCTCCTACTGCAAATACATTATCTGCTTCTGCCGGACTTCCGCAAGTGTAGAAAGGATCGGGACTTTGAAATGTTGATGCACCAAACAATTCATAAAGGTGGAAAAATTGAGAAGTACCGGAATTGTTCGTAATTTTTACATAATATGTTCCTGCGGGTTCTAAATTTATAGTTCTTGTTTGTCTGCTTTCCGTTCCTCTTGGGCTTTCAGTATAAGAATATTGACTTTTTGATAAAAAGCTGTATCCAGAATCATAATATGAAATATCAAGATCGACATTTCTTCCAGATCCATCATCCCAAACCATATTGAACCCAACATAATCGCTTGTTGCAGCATGATTTACTTGAATGTATTCTGTTGTGCTGCCTGCTCCTGCTGCGACAGTTCCGGAATAATGGCGGTCATCATTAGCATCATTACCAGATGACATAAAAACTGGAACTCCCTGAGCGTAACACCAATCAGCAATTTGACAATTACTGTCCGAGCCATCATGGTAAGTACTCCATCCACCATAACTCATTGTAATAACATCTGCGTTGTAAGTACTTACGGCAGCTGTTAAAGCACCACTTATTGCTGCACCAGTAGCCCCACCATTAGTGTCGTGTTCTATCTTCAGGAAACAAAGATCTGCATCGGGAGCCATACCCTTATAAGATCCTCCTCCATTACCAATATTCGACGCTGACAAACTTCCTCTTCCTAAAACAGTTCCTGCCACATGAGTTCCATGACCGGTTCTCAAATGAGTATTTTCAACATCGTCATCAAGAGACCCGGGAGTTCCATCATATTCAGAATAATCTTTTTTATCATAAGAAGAAGGCATATCTGTTCCATCATAGTATGAATCGAGACCAGAATCTAGAACAGCAACCTTTACACCTGTACCATCCCAACCGGCTGTCCAAACATCATCGGCATTAATTGCGGCATATCCTCTGTTATTTTGAGGATAAGACTTTTTTTCTCCACTGGCAATTCTAACTATTTCTCTCTCGGAGAGAACATCTAAAAAACATTCAGTTGGAATTGATGCAATAATAAACCCATTGGGATGATTTTCAAGTGGCGGAACCCATGAATCCAGATAACATTCAACCCCCTGATTCTCAAGTGTGTTAATTATTTCATTTGATGGATATTCAGCAAAATAAAGAATAACTTTTGCATACTCTGTTTCATCATTTCTAACGCCATTATTCAACTGCTGTATTTTGTTGCTGATATTCCTAATTAAAAATCCACTATCAATTTTAGATTGAAATTCATCAGGAATTTGAATAATTTCTTCCTCATTAAGCAGTAAGTCTTCAAATGAAAATAAAATAGAGATAAATAAAAACAATAAAATTGTAAAAATAAAACATTTTTTCATACACCCTCCTATGAATTTATGATTTTTATTTAATGAAAAGTTAGGTTATTGTCAAGCGAAAATGGTAGTTGTGATATTAAAAGAAAACAAAAAAAATCCCACCTATTGGCGGGATTTATATAAATTTCACGATCAATTATTTAATTCTCAGCAACTACACGGTAGAATTTCTTCTCATTAATAATTGGAGTTGTCCAGCTTTCTCCGATAAATGATCCGAATGTGTCTTCTGTAAAACCGGTGTATGGATCATCAGAAGAATATACTTTATAAGAATTTGCTCCAGCTACTGCATCCCAGCTTATGGTCAAATTAGAACCGGTAATTGATATTGTTACATTTGCTGGTGAGTCTGGTGGGAGTGGATCTATTACATCAACTTCTGATGAATAACGATAATAATTCTGTTTTGTAATAACAAGATCAACATTTATTGGTGGAACTTGCGGTTCAATTGTTATATCAACCGGAGAACCAGTCCCTTCGGCAAGTCCAATGATTTCACCTTCAACTGATAATGCAATAAGTGCATCTGCATCAGCTGTTACTGTAAAAGATGTAAGCCCACTTAAAAGTACAGCATCGTGAATTACGGTTAGATCTTGTGGTACTTCCGAATAAATAGTTGTAAAGGCATCACCATGATGATGGAACAATGCATAGGTAACTGCTTTGTTATTTGTGTTATAAGGCCAACTAGATGCTTGAAGGAAATATTTACCCGCCGCATTTCCAAATGCCGGTAATACTCCTCTCTCTACTGGAGTAGAATTATAAGTCGGTAAAAAATCCGGCCACATATTATCAAACATCCCCCAAACATATGTATCATTTACAAATGAATAGGAAATTTCGGAAGCTGCAATAATTCCAAAACAACCGGAATTCTCCCCATTATAAGTATATCTATGGAATTTTTCTGCAAAACATTCACCGGCCAAATTATATTTACCTGTCAAACAGTTAATAGAGAAAACAAATGTAAGATCTGTATTTGTGAGACCGTTAATACTTGAAGAATAATAAGCTGGTTCACCCCAACCCGTTGTAGAACCATGATCACGGTGCTGAAGCAGGAATGCACCATCATTGATTGCATTATTAACTAGAGTAGCATTTCCACCTGTCCAACCGCCAAGTTCTGCTGGAGTTGCAGGTATATAACCTAAATCGTTAGGTCCAAATTTGTTTACAACGGTAGCCGTATTTGTTGCTGTTGACCAGGTAGTAGAAGGATTTCCCTGATAGACAGCATTAATTCTTACAGGATCTTTTCCTTGTGCATTTAGGAAATAACCTCCAACAGCTTCTGAACAGATCTGGAACCAGCGTTCAGTTTGCCAACCAAGTGCTGTGATCGGATGATCATAAAAATCCGGACTTGTAGGTGGATTTCTCTCATAATTGAGGAACTTAGTTACCATTGTTTCAAGTTGGTCAGCATTTTGTGCTGTCATACGTGCCAGAACTACATCCGGCATACTATTACCGGAAACATCAGCATAAATGTTATCTGATACACAGTAGTTATTCCAAATTGGAGAGACAACCGAATTACCGGTAGTTCCATAATCACCTAAAAGCAAAATAGCTGCCGGAGCCGGATCCCAACCTGTAGATGGATCCATAATATCATCGATATAGCCTTCTATTGCTGAAATTGTGTTTCCACCTACTTCTGCTGTTGTTTTGATCACTGTAGAAATACCTTGTTGTGTACGGAATACTTTAATTGAATCCGCCCAGGCTAAGAAGGTTGCATCATCAGGACAAATAATCAGATAATCAGCACCATCACGAGTTCTAAGATTTGATGATGAATAATTAATTACAGGAAGAGATCCATAGTTAAGTGTATTATCACTGAGAATAGGATCCCACCATCTACTGCGAAGATTATCAGCACCAAAATGTCCATTACCACCAACAAATTCTACTTCAACTTGCAGATCACGATAAACAATAAGTTCTTTTGTAACTGGATTGTATTGGAAGGGTGTTATTCCCAACATTACAACATCAACGCCACGCATCTGAGTC
>JAVCCF010000101.1 GCA_030765625.1 Candidatus Tenebribacter burtonii | reverse complement strand
GACTCAGATGCGTGGCGTTGATGTTGTAATGTTGGGAATAACACCCTTCCAATACAATCCAGTTACAAAAGAACTTATTGTTTATCGTGATCTGCAAGTTGAAGTAGAATTTGTTGGTGGTAATGGATATTTTGGTGCTGATAATCTTCGCAGTAGATGGTGGGATCCGATCCTGAATGATAATATCCTTAACCATGAATCACTTCCAGTTATCGATTATACTACTAGAAATCGTACTCGTGAAGGTGCTGATTATCTGATTATTTGTCCTGATGATGCAACCTTTTTAGCCTGGGCGGATTCAATTAAAGTATTCCGTACACAACAAGGAATCTCTACAATAATAAAGACAATTGCTGAAGTTGGTGGAAATAATGCATCAGTAATTGAGACTTATATTAATGATATAATGAACCCATCTACTGGTTGGGATCCGGCTCCGGCAGCTATTTTGCTTTTAGGTGATTATGGAACTACCGGTAATACAGTTGTCTCTCCAATTTGGAATAACTACTGTGTTTCAGATAACATTTATGCTGATGTCTCCGGTAATAGTATGCCGGATGTTACATTAGCCAGAATGACAGCGCAGAATGCTACACATTTGGAAACTATGATCACAAAATTCCTTGATTATGAGAGAAATCCACCCACAAATCCCGATTTTTATAATAATCCGATCACAGCCCTTGGTTATCAAACAGCGCGTTGGTTCCAGATCTGCTCTGAATCAGTAGCAGGTTTCTGGGAAGTTATCCAAGGCAAAACAGTTAATAGGATCAATGCAATTTATAGTGGAAGTCCAGCAACAGGACCTTGGTCAACAGCTACCAATACATCAACTGTATTGAATGTGTTCGGTCCTAATGGGTTGGGTTACATTCCTGCTACTCCTGGTGAAGTTAACTGCACGTGGAATGGTAATGCAACTGATGTTATTAATGGTATTAACAACGGTGCTTTTATGCTACAGCATCGTGATCACGGCGGCAATACAGGTTGGGGAGAGCCCGGATTCCAATCCAATCATATAAGCAGTTTGACTAACACAGACCTGTCTTATATCTTTTCAATTAACTGCCTTACCGGTAAATATAACTTGGCTGGTGAATGTTTTGCAGAGACATTCCATAGATATACATACAATGGAGAGAACTCAGGTGCTCTTGGAATCCTTGCAGCCTCAGAAGTTTCCTATTCATTTGTGAATGATACATATGTCTGGGGAGTGTTTGATAATATGTGGACTGATTTCCTTCCTACATATGGTACAACTCCGGAATCACGTGATGTACTGCCGGCTTTTGCTAATTCAGCCGGAAAATATTTCCTGGAGCAATCTTCCTGGCCTTATAATACAAATAATAAAGAGGTTACATACAATCTTTTCCATCACCACGGAGATGCTTTCAGTACAGTATATTCGGAAATTCCACAAGATCTAACCGTAATTCACGATGCTGTACTTTTAAGTGGGCTTACATCTTTTACAGTAACAGCTGATGCAGGTGCACTTATTGCGTTATCAGTTGAAGGTGCATTAATTGGCGTTGCTGAAGGGACTGGAACTCCAGTATCTGTAACTATAGAACCACAACTTCCACCGATAGATGTTGATATAGTCATTACAAAGCAAAACTATTACAGATATGAAGCTGTAGTTCCAGTTGTACCTTCTGGTGGTCCGTATGTAGTTTATGATTCACATGTGATAAATGACGTTTCTGGTAATGGTAATGGAATGTTAGATTATAGTGAAACCGTGACACTTGATTTCACAGTATCTAATGTTGGAAGTGATCAGGCAAATAATGTAATTGTAACAATTTTATCAACAGATCCTTACATAACAATTATT
Organism: Candidatus Tenebribacter burtonii; assembly: GCA_030765625.1. Classification (GTDB taxonomy): domain Bacteria; phylum Cloacimonadota; class Cloacimonadia; order Cloacimonadales; family TCS61; genus Tenebribacter; species Tenebribacter burtonii. The sequence continues at coordinate 6,645 of JAVCCF010000101.1, read as the reverse complement.
GATGCAATTGCAAATTTTGGTAATATTGCAGCTGGTGTAACAGCAACAGTTAATGATGCTTTTGAAATAGAAGTTACAGATGATGTACCTGATGGACATGTAATAGCATTTGTTGTAGAAGCTGATGGTGGTGATATTTGGGAAAGCTATTTCTCAATTGAAGTGCTTGCACCAATTCTTACCGCTGAAGAATTTATTATTGATGATGTAACAGGTAATAATAACGGAAGAATTGACCCAGGTGAAACCGTAACTGTATATATTCCAACTCTGAATGAAGGTAGTTCAGATTCACCATCTGCAATTGGTACTCTCACTTGTGTCGAACCACTCATTACAATTGAAGATGAAACATATACACTAGGTGAGATCGTAGCGGGTGGCAGCATAGACGCCATCTATACTGTAACTGCGGATGCTGGAATTCCGATAGGAACTCCATTAAGTTTTGTTTATGAAGCTATTGCAGGTGAATATTCAGTTCAAAATACTTTCGGTGCAGTTGTTGGACTTATCGTTGAAGATTTCGAAACCAATAACTTTGAAACTTTTGAATGGCAGTTTGGAGGTAATGCAAACTGGACTACTACAACCGGAGCTTATGAGGGAACATACTGTGCTAAGTCAGGCACTATTAGTGATAACCAAACTTCTTCATTATATTTGGAAGTTAATGTTCTCGCTGATGGTGAATTGAGCTTCTACAAATCAGTTTCTTCAGAAAATAATTATGATTATTTGCGTTTCTTTGTAGATAATACTGAAATGGATTCCTGGGCTGGTAACATTGCTTGGAGTCAAGAAACATATCAAATCAGTGCAGGAGAACATACCTTCAAATGGGAATATAGTAAAGATTATTCAGCAAGTAGTGGTTCAGATTGTGGTTGGATAGATTACATTGTCTTCCCACCGATTGGCATCGAACCGATTGGGATAGTATCTGGTGTTGTAACGGATATTTCTACAGGTTTACCAATTGCAAATGCCAGTATTGAGGGTTTGGCTACAAGTGGTCCTGATGGTTCTTACAGTTTTGAAATACTGGCAGGAATATATGATCTTACTTGTATTGTTGATGGATATTATGAACTCACAGTTGAAGATGTATTGGTAATAGCTACTCAAACAACAACAGTAGATTTTGCTATGGAAACTTTAATTATACCAGAAGAGCTCAGTTGCTTGGTGATTGATTATAATGATGTGGAACTTACTTGGAACATGCCAGCTGATACAAGAAGTAATTCTACAATAAACAAAGCAATATCTGTTTCCCGCAACTCACTAAATACTAAACAAAATGAAGATAAGGTAACTGATTATACTCGCGATATTACTGGTTACAAAGTGTATCGTGATAATGTAGAAATCGCTGATATCAACGATCCTGCAATTGTTACTTACAATGATCTTGCTCTTTCGGGTGGGGATTATGATTATTACATTACAGCAATTTATGATGAAGGTGAATCTATGCCTTCCAATATTGAATTGGTTACAATCACACTACCTGCACCTGAAAATCCGCAGGCTGTAACTCAAGTAACTGATATTTTTATTAGCTGGGATGCACCAACCAATCGATCATTATCTCATTATAAAATATATCGTAATCTGGTTATGATAGCAGATGATATAATGGAAAACTCATATATTGATCCTGATGTACCGAACGGTACTTATACCTACAATATAAGGGCTATTTATAGTGGTGGCTATCAATCCTCCTTATCAACAGATGCTGTTATTGAGCATATTCAGACCAATGCTGATGGTATAACTATTCCTATGGTAACTGAACTAACAGGCAACTATCCGAATCCATTCAATCCGACAACAACAATAAGTTTCTCAACTAAAGAAGCCGATTTTGTTTCAATTGACATTTACAATATGAAAGGACAGCTGGTGAAAACACTTGTAAATGAGCAACTCGATGCAGCTTATTATAATATTGCATGGAACGGTAAAGATAACAGTAATAAGACGATTTCAAGTGGTGTATATTTCTACAAGATGAGATCCAGTAATTATACCGCTACAAAGAAAATGATCCTTATGAAATAGCAATTAGTAGTTACAAATAAAGCCCCGGAAAATCGGGGCTTTTTTTGTAGCCTTGATTCCCTGAATTCTTTGGTTATCATTTTATTAGGTGATTATCTTTCAGTTCCTACTACTAATTTGAATATCAATGAAATATTTAGTATGCCAAATACTTATTGATTGACCTAAATAAATTATTCAAATTCTTGGAATTAAAATTGCGTAATTATAAAGTTAATAATAAGGATATAATGGAAATAACATGAAAAGAACAATAAGTATATTATTCATATTTATCATCACAATTACAACATCATTAAATTCTGTAGATAAAATTACCCAAAGAATTAAAGATAATCCAATTCTTGCACACTTCTTAAATTTAGAAGAAATTTTGCTAAATGAAGATTATGAAAGAGATTTTACTCCAACTGAACCTCCAACCGGAGAAATTCGACAAACATCAGAATTTGAGCATATGGAAGGTGTGCTGGTTGTTTATCCGCTTGGAGTTCCTTATAACCTGATTGCTGAGATGTCACAAGATATCACAATATATACTATTGTTGAAAGTTACCAACAAAGCCAATGTGAGACAAGTTATCAAAATAATGGAGTAAATATGGATAACTGTGAATTTATAAATGCACCAACAAATACATATTGGGTACGTGATTATGGACCCTGGTTTGTTTCAGTTGATAATGAAATAGCGATCGTAAATTTTCCTTACAACCGACCCAGACCGTATGATGACGACATTCCAATTGAAGTTGCTAATTATTTTGGATTAGACCTGTATGGAATGGATTTGGAATCTACTGGTGGGAATTATATGTGTGATGGAAATTTTATAGGTGCTTCTACTAATCTTATTTATGAAGAAAATTTAGGATTAACTACAACTCAAATAGATCAACTTGTTCTCGATTATCTGGGAATTGAAAATTATCATGTTACTTTAGATCCATTGGGTGATTACATAAAACACATTGATTGTTGGGGAAAATTCTTGGATGTAGACAAAGTACTTATCGGTCAGGTTCCACAAAGTGATTACCGTTATGAAGATTTTGAATTTGTAGCAGATTATTTTGCTGATCAAACATCTGCTTGGGGAAATAACTATGAGGTTTATCGAATTTATACGCCGGGAGGATATTCTCAAGCAACACCTTATACAAATTCGCTTATCTTGAATAATAAAGTTTTCGTACCACAAACCGGAAGTCAGTGGGATGATGAAGCTTTAGCCACTTATGAAGAAGCAATGCCGGGATATGAAATAATTGGAGTATATTCAAGTGGTTGGATTGATACAGACGCACTGCATTGCAGAACACGTGGAATTGCTGACAGGAATATGCTTTATATCCAACATGATCCGATGGATGAGAATGTGCCCTCTGGAATAAATTACGAAATTGGAACACAACTAACTTCTTATAGTAATGAAGAGATTGTATCGGCAACTGTTTATTATAAAGTTAATAGTGGGAACTATATAGCAGTTGAGATGTATCTTGGAGGTCAAAATAATTATTATGCCTATATTCCTGTTTTACCGGATGGAAGTGAAGTTGGTTACTATATTAATGTTATTGACGGTTCTGGAGACAGTTTTAATCATCCATTCATAGGTCCTGCTGATCCACATACTTTTACCGTTTCAGGTAATCCCAATCCTGCTGAACTGGTTGTAGATCCAACCTTGTTCTCTATTGAAATGCCAGCAAACGAGATATCAATTGAGATCATGGAATTGTCTAATATTGGTGGTGAAGTGCTGGATTATAATATATCTGAAACAGCTGATTGGTTGTCACTTGATCCGACAAGTGGAACTTTACCCGCTGGTGTTTCCCAAAACATTGAGCTTAGTTTTGATACAACAGATATGATTTGGGGAATTTACGATACTGAAATTACCATAATTGATAATCGAGAGGAAACCATTATTCCTGTTATTCTAACAATTACTTCAACAGATGCAGGTAATGAGGTTATTAGTAATACTAAATTGATTGGAAATTATCCTAATCCTTTCAATCCTGAAACAACTATACAATATAATTTGGAAAATGATTCGGAAGTAACTGTGACCATTTATAATGTAAAAGGACAATTGGTTTGTACCCTTGTTAAAGCTTCTCAAGAAGCCGGAATACATAACATAACATGGAATGGTAAAGATTCAAATAATAGAAACGTTTCCAGTGGTATTTATTTCTCTTCACTTTATGCAAGTGATGAAGAATGTGATTATACCAATGTAAAGAAAATCATCTTACTGAAATAAAAGAAAGTAATCATTAATTTTTGGCAGCCTTTATTGCAAAGGCTGCTTTTTTTTATGATTATTTTAAGAAATAGGTTGCAAAAAAAAATCAGTTAATTGAATAATCCACCTCGTATTCATTAACAGATTATCGGAGGTATTTTATGGTTAAGTTTCCTTGCATACAAAATGCTGATCTGAAGGGAAAAGTTGTTCTTGTCCGTGTTGATCACAATGTTGTTAAGAAAGGATTGATCCATGATCCATATAGAATAGATGCAACTCTGGGAACTCTATATTATATCAGTGCAAAAGGTGGAAAATTGATCTTGATGACTCACATTGGTAGACCCAGAAACAAGAAGACAGGAGAAATTGAGATCTCTGAGAATACATCTGTAAAACCTATTGTAGAATATTTGGAAAGCAAATTACATATAAAACTCAAAATTCCTCATTTTATTGAATATCCACCTCAAGGTTATCTGGGCGTGGAAACTTCTGTGAATCATATGATCCGTGAACTTAAAGAAGATAAGATCGAAGGAATCTATCTTCCCAATACTCGTTGGTTTAAAGGTGAAGAATCTGGTGGGGAGCTGGCTGACCAGTTTGCGCATCAACTGGCAGGACTTGCAGATATTTTCATCAATGATGCTTTTGGTTCCTGGCAACCGCATGCTTCCACTGTGGGAGTTACTAAATATTTACCATCCTATGCTGGCTTCCTGATGCAAAAAGAAATTGAGAATCTGCAACGCATCTATAAACCCCAGAAACCATTTTTGGCTGTTGTTGCCGGATCTAAATTCAATACAAAGATAGAACCCTTGTATAAACTTTTAGAGGTTGCAGATTACCTGGTGTTGGGTGGAGTAGTTTATAATGCTTACCTTTGTGCCAAATACGGTTTTAAGATTAAGGGGATTTCTAAAACAGATTTGGCTCTGGCAAAAGAATTTGTGGAATATGCAAAAGGTTTTTCCGGAAAGCTTGTGGAACTTCCCGTAATTATTGAATCAGATGTTTTAGAAGGGAAAATTAAGGGTAAATATCGTTCACATAATGTTCATGAACTTAAAGCCGGAGCAAACTTGAACTATGTGCTGGATATAGATAAGAGCTCATTTGAAATTCAGGATGTTAAGAAAATATTTCAGATATCGCAAACTATCTTAGTGAACGCAGTAATGGGACTTACTCCTCATTTCAATGAAGGAACAATAGCTTTGGATGAGTTGATAGACACCAACAGAGATGCAACCAAACTGTATGGTGGTGGTGATACAATGCAAGAATTAAAGCGATTATTACCAGGATTGTACATTGTTGCACTTGACCATCCAAAATATTATATATTCACAGGTGGCGGTGCTGTGCTGAAGGCAATTGAAAAAGGTTCTCCAAAAGGCATGGCTCAGGTTAAAGCTCTGATAGAAAACGCAAAATAGAATTGTTAATAAAATTCATTGGAGGATGAATGTTTGATATTCCTAGAATTCAAGATGCAGACCTTAAAGGAAAGATAGTTTTAGTTCGTGTTGATCATAATGTAGCTAAGGAGCATATGATCAAAGATCCATTTCGGATTGATAAAACTTTTGGCACACTGTTCAATATCCTGTCAAAGGGTGGTAAATTGATTCTGATGTCTCATGTGGGCAGACCAAAAGATAAGAAAACTGGAAAGATAAATATGGATTCCAAGTTTGACGTAAAACCGATTGTAGACTACCTCTATAGCAAACTCTTCACTAAATTCATTGTTCCCGATTTTAGAGAAGACAAAGAAAATGGTGGCTATATTGGAATTGATACAGGAGTTAATCTTCTTATAAAGAAATTGCGAAAAGGAAAAATTGATGGGATCTATCTGCCAAATATTCGCTGGTTCAAAGGAGAAGAAGCTCAAGGTTTAGAAGCTGAAAAATTGGGGGAACAATTAGCAGGTCTGGCTGATATTTTTGTGAATGATGCTTTTGGTTCCTGGCAGCCTCATACTTCAACAATACGATTAACTGAGCATCTTCCTTCTTATGCAGGTTATCTAATGCAACATGAAATAAAAAATCTCGATCAACTATATAATCCGAATCATCCTATGCTGGCAATAATAGCCGGTTCAAAATTTGATACTAAAATTGGCCCTCTTAATTCACTTTTGGAAAACGTGGATTACTTGATACTGGGCGGGGTTATTTACAATGCTTATCTCAGCGTAAAATATAATATTGAGATTAAGGGAATTGCCTCAGCGGAAATTAAAATAGCGAAAGATTTTTATAAACTATCAAAAAAATACCCCGGCAAATTGATTG
>JAVCCF010000167.1 GCA_030765625.1 Candidatus Tenebribacter burtonii | reverse complement strand
TTCAGCTTCCAAAGTATATACAATTTCCGAATATGCTGGTTTTAATATTGATATTGCAGATCCAATTGGGAAAGATATTGAATATTATAAAAATACATTTGCAGAAATTAATGAGAAAGTAAAAATTATCTTTGAGAAAATCAAGGAGGAAAGGTGAAAATGCCATTTTTATTCAGCGGTTTATTTTGGGGTGTAATGTTGGTCTTATTTGGAGCATCAATGATCTTGAGAGCTGTATTCAATCTTGATATTCCAGTATTTCGAATCATTTTTGCGTTAGTAATAATCTATTTTGGAGTTAAATTACTTGTTGGACGTCAGGCTTTTAAAGGTGATGGAAATTTCTCTATGTTTAGAAGTTCGGATGTTACAATGAGTGAAAGTGGTGGTGAGTATAATGTGATATTTGGGCAGAGCAATATTGATCTTTCAGATATCGATATTTCCGAAAAAAGTAAAAAAGTTGAAGTCAATGTTGTCTTTGGGAGTGGAAACCTGCTTATTGATCCAACTAAACCAATGAAGTTAAATATAAGCACAGTTTTTGCAGATTGTAAATTACCGCATCGCAACATTAATTTTTTTGGTGATTCCAATTACAAAACTCCTTCCTTTGTAGAAGGTGAGAATTACTTGATGCTTAATATTGATGTTGTTTTTGGGAATGTAATTGTTGTAGAAAAAGGACAAGAATGATTACAGATCTAATGAAATTTGTTGCTGAAATTATTGAGAAAGCGAGTAAGTTTAGGCTTATATTATCGGATGAAAAAGAGATAAATTATGGTGTGCAGCTTAAATTTGAAAAAGGTGATAATAACATTGCTTTAAATGTTTATTCCTCCAAAAAGAAAGGTATCTCAGCAGTTATTGGAGGATCACCAAAGAATCCATTGCGCACCATAATGCAACAAATTCTACAGCAAAAACCGGATACAACTCAAAAGGATCATAATTGGAAAATTTGGGCTGGAACCGATGAATCGGGGAAAGGAGATTTCTTCGGAGCACTAGCTGTTTGTGGTTTTATCGTGCACGAAAAGGATGTTGTTGAACTTAAGGAACTTGGTGTAAAAGATTGTAAATTGTTAAGTGATCCTAAAACAATAAAAATTGCAGAGAAATTGTATAGGAATTATAAGGATAATATTGAAGTTCTTATTCTGCAGCCCGCCAAGTACAATGAATTATATACAAAGTTCCGTCAGGGAAATAAGAAATTGAACGAAATGTTAGCCTGGATGCATGCAAGAGTTATTCTAAATTTAAATAAAAAGTATAAATTCGAGGGAGCAGTAGTAGATAAATTTGCCAGCGACAGGGTTCTTACCGGTTCACTTAAGGATATGAAAAATATTAAGCTTGTCCATAAGATTAAAGCGGAGGAAGATATTGCAGTTGCAGCAGCTTCTATTATTGCACGTTATCATTTTCTTAATAGCATAACAACGATTTCCAAAAAATTTCAATTAAAATTTCCCAAAGGAGCATCTGCGAAAGTGATAGAAATTGGCAAAGAATTTGCAGAAAAATTTTCCAAAGATAGACTGAATGAAGTGGCAAAAATACATTTTAAAACAATAGAAAAAATTTAAAAAAAGGAAAATATGTTAAAAGATTATCTTAAATATTCACCAAAGATCGGTGAGAAAACCTGGATTGCAGAAAATACTTATATCATTGGTGAATGCATGATTGGAAATGACTGTGGTGTTTGGTTTGGCGTAACGATTCGTGGGGATGTGAATTATATAAAAATCGGAGATAGAAGTAATATTCAAGACGGAAGTATTATTCACGTAACTCACTCTAAAACTGAAAACAAAGACGAGGGTTATCCAACAATAATCGGAGATGATGTAACGGTTGGGCACAACGTCACTCTTCATGGATGTCAAATTGGGAATGCCTGCTTAATAGGAATGAGTGCAACTCTTCTGGATGGGTGTAAGATCGGGGAAGAATCAGTGGTGGCAGCGGGGTCAGTTGTAACCCAAAATAAGAAGTTTCCGCCCCGAAGTATGATAATGGGTACTCCGGCAAAAGTTGTACGTCAACTCAGTAAAGATGAAATTGAAAACATTTATAAATCCGCACGGAATTATATTTCTTACAAAAATGATTATCTTGAGATGGATAAGTAAATGAAGACTCTTGTAATGGAGCCAATGCCGGATCTTTTCTGGGAAGAGATCCGGAAGAAAGGTTGGAATTCTTACTTTACTGAAAGTGTAACTTTAAATGATAAAATTAAAATAATAATAATACGTACTAAAACAGATTTTAATAAAAATAGATTCGTCGAATTCCCCAATCTTAAAATGATCATTCGTGCAGGCTCCGGATTTGATAATATTGATATTATTGAAGCTAATAAAAGGAATGTGATTGTTTGTAACACTCCTGAAGCGAATACTTTTTCAGCATATGAACAAACACTATCATTTATTTTTGCACTAATAAAACAACATCAGATTTGTAAAGATCGGGTAATAAAAGGTAATTGGGAAAAGAAGTTTATGCCCAACTGGGAAATATCTGATCTTAAAGTCCTAATTGTTGGTGTAGGAAGGGTTGGTACGCGAGTGGCTCATGCCTTGCAATATCTTGGTGCTCAAGTTAAAGGAGTCGATCCATATCTCTCAATTTCAGATTGGAAACAAAAAAATATTGAGTCCATTATATATAAGGAAGGGATCAAGTGGTCTAATCTGCTTACTTTTCACTGTCCTTTAACAGATAAAACAGAGAATTATTTTGATGAGAAAGTGCTGAATACTTTAAAAAATTCAATCTGGTTAGTAAATACATCCAGGGGAAAAGTAGTTAATGAATCAGTTGTTGAAAAGGGAATTTTAAATGAAGATATAATTGGTTTTGCATCTGATGTGTTTTCGGAAGAACCATGGAAAGTAAAGAAGTTTGCAAATAACTTAAATGTTATTCTCTCACCTCATGTTGGTGCTTACACAAAAAAAGCAAAAATAAGAATGTCTTTAGAAACTTTAGAGGCATGGTCTGGTTATGTAAATCAGCATCAGATCAATAACAAAGTGGATTCACGATTTTATTAAACAATCAATAAATAAAAAAATATAAAAATAAGTAACAAAGAATTTGACATAAAAGGGCATGATTTCAAATTTGCCAAACCTCATGCAAGTGAGGTGCTTTTTTTGTTTGATCATTAGAGATAAATTCAAGAAGATAGAAG
>JAVCCF010000096.1 GCA_030765625.1 Candidatus Tenebribacter burtonii | reverse complement strand
TCAACAATAGCATACGTTTGACTAACTCTTGTTTACCTACTTTGATTTTATAAAGATAAATACCTGAGCTTACAGGTTTATTATTATCATCAAAACTAGACCAAATTGCAGTATGTTTACCTTTTTGTCCTTTGATATTAAAAATGGATAATTCTACATTATTATCATTTTGTATTGAAAACTCAATTGTTGTTGTAGGATTGAACGGATTGGGATAGTTTATTAGGTTTATATCATTTACCCCGATAACTTCATTTTCTTCAATAGAAAGACTATCGGGATGAAGTGAGTGATAATATACTTCTGAAAATGTTCCGGCATAATCATCACTATAGTAGATATACATCTCTACATAAGCAATAACATCGTCTTTGGAGTAGGAGTATGCCCATATCCAGCGGTATTTTATAAAATAAAACGAACCCGGTTGTGTTCCTGCTGTATAATGTGTTGACCATTCTTCAACAGGAATAGATGGGAATTGATACATTAATTCGAAGGTCTGTCCATAATCTATGCTGCGATAGATAAAATAATTTCCATTAGCATGATAGGTTACCATATATAATTCACCAGGTGCAGTACCACGGGAAAGTTTGGGATATGGACCCCAGGCTGCAATTGTGGAATCAAGTAGGCATTGCTGTACAAAATCAGCTCCATAATCTTCACAATGATAAATAGCATAAGGACCCCAACTACTTGGATTTAATTTTTCTATTCTGTACAATTCTCCTGATTCAGTACCTATTTCAACAAATCCACCTATGCTATCATTAACTACAGTAAAATTCTCACCATATTCAGTACTTCTGTGAAGTTCAACTCTCAAAGCAGGTTCATTGGTTATTACTTTATATATTTCCCCTTCAATGCAACCACTGGTATAATAACCTGATGTTGTCTCAATAAAATTCCAATCCTCTCCATAGGTGTAGCTAATCCATAATTTATAATTTTGACTACGACAATATATCACTCCAGGTGTTGCATCAGAAACCAGCCAGGGACAATTTATGTGAAGAGAATCCGTGAGCAAATCTTCACTGACATATTTAATATCTATATGTTCTCCATTATTAAAAGAATGAAAAATGCCGTAGTATGTGTGTTGTTCCAATCCTCCATCCCATGTACTATAGCATGGAGTCCCAAGATATAACTCTCCTTGTGCTGGTCCTCTTACAAGAAAGGTTGCATTATCTGCCAGTAATGTTGAGTTTACAAATAATACAAATATAAGAAGTAAATTACTTTTAATAATCAGTTTCATCTAATTAATCCTCCTTGGACAATTATTACATTCTCTTTAAAAACATCAACAAAATCAATAAATTGTGACGACATCAAACAATATTTTTTTATTTATGTCATATTCATATTCCGATGCGACTAACGGCGGCGTGCCACGTCATCTTGCCAAGAGCATTGGATTTGTTTTTTCAAATCCTGATGCGATTAGCGAGATGATAAAAGACGAGCAAATAAAAAGTCAAGGGTTGTCTATTTGCGAGTTCCCGTGGACGTATTGTTAACCATTGTTTCGCTTTGATACGGTTGCGAGTCTTTTACAGGGGCGCGCCGCCGTTAAACAACATGGAGCGAAGCGGAATGTTGTTTAATGACGCACCGTGTGTCACGTTGGCACACCAATCTAAGACGAAAAGGAGAGTAAATGAAACCAGAAGAAAATGAAAAATGTAAAACGTATTTAAATGAACCATTAAAAAGAACATTTTGGTGTATATCGGTTTGCAAGAATTATGATAAATGGGAACCTAAATTGAATTCAAAAGACAAAAATGATTCTAAGTCTTAGTTCAGTGGGACAAATCGTGAACACGTATGTTAAGCTCCTCCTGAGGAGCGAAAACATACCTCTCACGGTGCTTCATTAAGCCCGACGAAGGCGGGCTTAACGGATCCGGCGTATGCAGTGTTGAGTTTTGAGCTTGCTCAATTACGATACACAGATACGCATGTTAAGTGAAGCGGAGCGAGCGGACAGGCGAATCTTCGACGGATCCATTAAGTAAAACGAGAGCGAAGCGGAGTTTTACTTAATGTTTTGCGCACGCCGCGTTCTCTCAATTTTTCTTCTTGCTCAATGTGGGTGCGGCTGTTAGCCACAACTTCATTTCAATAACAACATTTTCTTTGATAATAAGACACCTTTATTAGTCTTTATTCGATATATATAAACTCCGGATGAAACTTGATTTTGATTTGAATCTGAAACATCCCAGATAATTGAAGATTGAAAATTAGATAAAGAATATTGGTTGATTCTTTCTCCCTTGATGTTGAAGATTTGAAGAATTGGATTTACAACATTTACAGGTAAATTGTAACTTATAGTAGTTGTTGGATTAAACGGATTTGGATGATTACTCAATTTATAATTCGTAATTGGTATTTCAGAATTATTTGTCGAAACGCTGTCCGTAACAATTATTTCTCGTGTTGCGGTCATTTCAGACTGACCTGATACGAAAATGGTTAAACTGGCATTATATGTACCCGGAAATTGATAGGTGAAGACAGGATTTTGTTCGTTAGAATCAATTTCACCATCACCATTAAAATCCCATTGCCATAGTTGGTTGTTTACGCCACTCGAAATATCTGTGAACTGAACTGTAAGAGGAGCATTACCCGAATCTGGTGTTGATGTAAAGTTGGCATAAAAAGGTTCATCCCCATAAGAAAACGTGTGGAAAACTTCAAATGTCTGGCCATAATCCAGACTGTGATAGATGTATGTATGTTGAATAGTATGCATTAGCTGAATATATTCAACATTCATATATAATTCTCCAGGTTGTCTGCCGCCGACAATACACGTAATTGGCAAATTAGGGCAGTTAAAAGTATTCTTTAATTCCCATGTTTGTCCATAATCATTACTATATCTTAGTTTTCTTCCATCACCAACCCCCCAGTAATATGTATATAAATATATTTCACCTTCTTCATGTCCCCTTGATAACATTGCTAAAGGAGCACCGAATTGAAAAGTATATTGAATCTCGAGATTTTCAAAATTATCGTAAGTAATTAAAAAGTATAATGAATCTGGAATGTTACTAACATATAAAGTAGCATATCCGACATCATTTTGATTATCAATTTCTGATCCTTTTAAATTACCGAAAAAACCATTAATTGCATGTGTAGTGAAATTAATCCCATAATCATTACTATGTTCAATTATTAAATTATAAAATTCACCATCATTTCTTCCACTGCTACCTCCAATATACATACCACTACTTCTAAATATCCAGCTTCCTTGTTGCCCGTAATTATAAGAAATATACAAATTTTCCGGCATGGCGAAGCCATACAGCACTCCCTGTGTTAAATCTGCAGTGATACTCATGAAGAGAAGGTTCGTGTTCAAAGTACTATCCATACAGGTTGCTGTTTGTCCAAAATCTGTGGAATGATATATACCTTGTCCGGTCACCGTGGGACCAATGTAATATATTTCACCGATAGCGGGACCACGAGTTATGGCATAGTCAGCTAAAAGCAATGTGATTGAAAACAAATTAGCTAATAAACAAAAATAAATTTTCTTCATCTCTTTACTTCCAATTTCCATTCTCAGTTGTGGCTAACGCCGGGCGTGCCACGTCATCTTGCCATGAGCATTGGATTTGTTTTTCAAATCCTGATGCGATTAACAAGATGATAAAAGACGAGTAAAGATAAAGTCAAGGGTTGTCTCTTTACGAGACTCCGTGGACGCAATTTTAAACGATGTTCCGCTTCGATATTGTTGCGAGTCTTTTAACAGTGTCACGGCCGGCGTTAATCAACATGGAGCGAAGCGGAATGTTGATTAATGTTCCGCGTGTGCGGCGGAATCAGAAGGATCACGCCCAAAACAAACTGACCAGCGGTTTGAATCGGAAGATTCAAACAAAGAGCACTGACCAGCCCTACTGCCGACACGCTTGTTACAGGAAGTTACTAAGTTACTAATTACCATCATATTCAAAAGCTCCCATATCTGGCGCAGTTCCTGAATAATCAATTAACTCAAGATATGGTTCAAACTGATAAACTTCTCCAAAAATCTCAAAAGAACCACCCTCTGATACTAATTCTGTTGTACCCGTATCTATTGCTGGAGATTCAGGTGACAAGTGATAGGATACTTCATCAATAAAAAGTGGATCAGAATGAATTGTAAAAGTATTTCCAACTATGGTTGTATATTCATTTGAGATATAACCACCATAAGTCCCATAGTTTGACCAACAATTATTATTTATATATGCAATATCTACATTACCAGAACTTCCATCTAAATTAATAGCATAATGTTCACTAACGAAAATATTATTGTAAATAGCAAAAAAATCATTCTGACCAGTAGTAGAAATTCCATCATCATTATTAACCAATGTGTTATTATAGATGATTGCCTTATTATGATAATCAATGCTAATACCTGTTCTAAACCCTTCGATTAAATTATTATGAATTATAGCGATATTGTCAGAATATACATTAAGACCATCCCTATTATGATTGTCATCACCTGCAAAATAAATTTTATTATAACTAATTTCCAGAAAACAATTTATAGACATTAGAAATGCTAAAAATGTGTCACTATAAATGATGTTATTACTTAGAATTAATACACTGTTTGCATTATTTATCTCTGAAGTGATTAAAGGAATAATACTGTTTTTTATTTCTAAATATCCATCATTGACACTAAATGGATATCCATTTGAATTTAATGATGAGGAATCAACCAATACTTTTGATTTCGAAGAAAAAACGCGATCTAGAGAACAATTTAATACATTCCCTAATGAATAGTTACCAAAACCTACATGAAATCCACTTGAGTTTTGAATATTCCCATTGGCATTATTCACTACAATGCTTTTAATATTAGAATAATTCAAATTAATGGCATCCAAATTATTATTAAAATCTTCATCCATATCACCTCTTACTACAACATCCAAATCAATAGTAACAAAGTTTGCAGGAACTCCCTGACATTGTAAAGTCCCATTTACATATAGCTGACTACCATTATCAGAACTAAGATTAAATCCAGCAGGAAAAACAACATTATGTCCAGATGGGATTAATATATCTTCATTAATAATGGTAGAAAGATTTTGAAATTCATAAGTTTCAGTAATAATATTTGAAGTTAAAAAAGTATAGGATGTATTATTTTCAACATTTGGTAGATATCTTTCTATATAGTTTTCTTCATAATTTATTGTACCAGAGACAGCCTCAAATAATGAATCATGATTTACCTGGAAAAGTTCAATATTTGGCGAAATATCATTTAATGCAAAGATATCTATGTTTGCATAAATTCTTAATTTTAAACTTGAGTATGTGAAATTTATGACATCTTCATCAATTAAAGTAAACTTTATGGGATAGTTAAGTGCAACATTTTCGCCATAAATATTTGTTGGTGTTATGAAAGAATCTCCTGCATAAACTATTATTTTTGTGTCACTAGTAAATGTATTTTCATCCCAAAAAAGGCTGGCAATCATTTCTCCATTTTCTGAAATAATATTATAAAAACCTTCCTCAATATCAATGAATTCATTTGTGCTTTGGGTTGGATTAGAGCAACTTATTAATAGAATAGATATTATAAATAATATAAATATAATTCTAATTTTATACATCATTTCTTTTCTCCCTTAAATATAATTGCCATTTATTTTATTATAACTTTCCTGTAATGTTTGGCGTGTGCGGCGGGATCGGAACGATTCAGCCCATACAAACCGACCAAACCTGAATCGGTACGATTCAGCCAAGACAAACCACCCAACCTACCGCTGACACGTTTGTTAGGCGATTTAATTGAAACGAAATCCGTAAAAAGTGAAATACTCAGATAGTGGAACCCCATTAGAACCTGCGGTACAACCCCTCTGCGCAGCCATTGTTCTAATACGCCATTGTGCACCATTAAGTGCAGTATGATGAGTGTTCATAATTACACCACACATTCTATCGGTGTTATTATCAAG
>JAVCCF010000044.1 GCA_030765625.1 Candidatus Tenebribacter burtonii | reverse complement strand
CCAATTATTTCTGCATCGAGTTGGGAATAATCCTTTCGCAGATCGGTAAAATCGCAAGCTTCTTTAGTGCAGCCGGAAGTGTTATCTTTAGGGTAAAAATATAGAACCAACCATTTATCTTGGTAGTCGGTTAAATTGATATAATTATTGTTTTGATCCTTCAGATTAAAATCTGGTGCTTTCATTCCAATTTCTAGCATTTTTCCTCCTACAAATTATTTTCTAAAATCTAATATAGTTTTATTAAATTACAAGTTTAATTTGCTTGAAATGATAAAAATTCAAGGACAATGGCTTTTAGTACTATTTCTTTTATCCTTCAATAATTTCTATATAATAGCTCTTTTCCTGAAATTGATTTGGTATTGTATAAGTTGTAGTTTTGCTATCACCATCAGTGCTAATACCTGGGTTTTAAATATTATAACGAGCAACAAGCAAAAAGTTCCTAACCATTGCGAAGGTTTCGTTCCTCACCTTTAGCAAAATTTTTCTCTGTATTTTTCTGTTAGAATCCGTGAGAATATATATATTACTCTACTCGAAACCTGAATATCTCCGATTCAGCAAAATCGTATTTCAATTTTTTCAGTAAATTTTTATTTTCATCTAAAATTTCAATTTTTCCATTCTTTCCAACTAATTCTGGTTTTGAATTTTGATACCACCACTGACGGATCATTCCATTTTCTTTACGATCAGTAATTTTCAATTCATAATACCCTGCAGATAGCTCGATAAGTTTTTCAAAAATTTCATTATCTTCGAAATGATCTTTCAAGTATAAAATGTG
Organism: Candidatus Tenebribacter burtonii; assembly: GCA_030765625.1. Lineage (GTDB taxonomy): Bacteria > Cloacimonadota > Cloacimonadia > Cloacimonadales > TCS61 > Tenebribacter > Tenebribacter burtonii. Next base: position 4,104 of record JAVCCF010000044.1, on the reverse strand, counting down.
TCCTGTATCATCAGACAAAGTATATGCATTCTCTGTTGCTCTCCCTAAACCTTGTGCTTCAATATGCAGAAAAAAACGTGAGGGTAGAACTGGAAGTTTAACTACAGTTGAAGTTATAATATTATTATTAGAATATTCATCAGGTTGTCCGTTTGGATTTGAAATTTCAACAACAAAAATACTGTCATTACTTTGCCAATCAATATTTGGTAAGATTATATTCTCTTTTCTCAGGAATTCGAGATTTCCATACCATTTATAAATGTATTTATCTTCTGATTTCAAGCCGTATTTTATAGTTAAGGTTTTCAATGGATATTTACCAGAATTTCTGATAACAATTTCAGGATTTGAACAGATAGGATTTAACCTGCTATAAGCGTCTTTATCAGATGGAGCAATAATGTCATAGATTTCAGCATTGTTATTAAAATTCGGTTTTCCATAAGAAAATAGCTGATGACATTGTCGGAACATTCCGTCCTTTTCACCATTATCTTTATACATTTCAATTCCGTAATCAAACATTATTGTATCATCAGGGTCAACTTTATTTGTAAGTTCAAAATCGTAAGTGTCAACAGGAGTTCCAGGGCACCAACCTGCTCGATCAAATTGCCACGTTCCACCTTGCGGGTAAATAGGATTATCACCGCAATTTTTCCAAATATTCCAGCGAAAAAGAACATCTTCATTTGCATAATATGTATGTGTCTTACTTGTCCATTCACAACAATTACGTGGTCCGTGGTGTCCATGCCCTGAAATTCGAGCACGCAGCATGAAACCGTTCGCTTTAGGATCAAGAATCAGTTCAAACGGTTGCATTACACTATCCACAGCGATATATTCATATTTATATGAATCCCAGGGATATAGATTTTCTACAGAAATCACATCACGAGACGGCACCCCTTCAACAAAAAGAAACTTCATGTTCAGAAGCTCTTGCTGGTTCCCAGATGAAATCTCTACTGAACCTCTCAGCAGCGTAGCATAATCAGTAACATCATAAATATAAGTCCAACCGCAATTACCGTTTAGATCAATTCCCATTCCGTATGGTGTGACATAATTTTCCAATTCATATATTTCTATTGTATCACCAATAGGGATGTATAAAAGCGTGAAGGTGCTATAATCCCATTCTCCGCAGGGAAAACTGTCCTTTTTGGTTTGTTCATCACATTTTAGAGTTTTATACATATAAATTTTTTCCCAGGTTCTTATATCATCGGGAAATTCAAAAAAACCTCTGCGTTTTTCGATATCGTTAAATGTGAAAGTTTGCACGATCAAAGTATCACCAATATCAGCATAAAGCTGAAATAGTATTGCTGACAAAATTATGATAAAAATTAGTTTTTTCATTTTAACTATGCTGGATATTTTCCCTGAACATAATTCGATAGATGTTTAACTCGTGATTTAGAATCTTTTAATAATATACGAATTAAATCTCTGATCGAAGTAAGACAAACTAATTTTCCTTCATCATTAACCAGTGGGATGTGGCGAATTCCTTCATCATGCATAATATTCATCAAATATTCTACTGTATCTTCCGGATGACCAACTATAAGTTTCTCTTTCGGTGTCATAATTTCGCTGACTTTTACGTGATGGATATTATTTTTTAGATCCGTATTCCCAAGTTTATTAAGGATATCACGTTCCGAAATTATTCCTACAATATTTGTGTCTTTAATTACGATAAGACACCCAATTTTGTGCTTATTCAAATGGTAAACAGCGTCATCAATAGTAGCATTAGGTTTAATGGTAATAAGATGATCTTTAAATTTACATACATCGATAAGTCTCCTGTTCATAAACACTCCTTCAAAAATATAAATAATATTATTAGTGCATAAAAGATCAATTTTTCTTTTAACTCTTATGTTGAATTAGTTGCTCTCTTAATAGTTGTCAAACTTTTTTATTTAATCATGCATCCTCCCTTTTCTTAAAATTAAGGGTTCTGCATAATAGAATGTTTTTCCACCTTATCACAATCTTCTCCCAAATGGAGAAGGCTTGTTTGAGTCCAGTCCTAAATATGGTTGACAATTTTTTTCTATTATTCTCATTATATATGCTTATTGTTTCTCTCACCGCTTTTCTGATTGATGTGGTAAACACCAAGCTCTTTCTATTTTAGATAACTCAAATCATTTCTTCCTTCTAAATGCTTAATTAGTGGAATGGTATTTTTTTAGTATTAGTTAGTATTAAGTTTTATTGTTATTGATGGTGAGTTAGCTATAAAAACCCTAATTGCACTAAAGTTTGATGAAAATTATTAACTCATTTCCACTTTCATTTTAAAATAGTACTTTAGAATTTATATTTAGGCTTCATTATCTGCGTTCATTTGTGTGGATCAGTGGTTGAATTCTTTTTAGAGTGAATCCAATTATTAAAAATGAATTTTTTAGTAAATATTATTACTATTAAAATTATAAAATATTGAAAAAAAAAGAGTTGTGATAATCATATTTTGAGAATGATAATCAATAATAATGTTATACAAAATCTGTTTGACAATACATTTACAATTAGGAATCTGAATACTTATTATAATTATTTAAATAATGAAATTATAAGTGAAAATCCAATTTCAAATAAATGAGAATGTATTCTCATTTTTTGCTTGACCATAACTATTATAATTTGGATTTTGCTCACTTGTTAATTAATAAAAATAAAAAATATTATTGTTAAGGTGAGATTATGAAGTTGAATGAAATTGTAGAATTATTGGAAGCAGATCTTTTGTTTGAAGATGTTGATAAAGAGAAAGAAATAACCTGTGCATTTGGTTCAGATTTAATTAGCGACATTCTTATGTGTACGAAGGAATCTACATTATTACTTACTGGATTAACCAATCCACAGATCATCAGACTATCAGATATGATAGATTTGTTTGGCATTGTGTTTGTTCGGGGTAAGGTTCCTCCACAAGAAATTATTGACATGGCAAAAGAAAGAAATCTTCCATTAATATCAACAAAGTTTACACTTTATAGATCAAGTGGAATTCTATTTAATTCCGGATTAAGAAGTTGTAAAATATAATATGTCAGAATTCTGGTATGCACAACCAGCGTATGAAAACAGAAGATTAGAGCAAATTGATTCAAAGCCTATTCCTAACTTTGTACAGAACTTTAAACTTGGTGAAAAAGATTTCATCAATGCTGGAAAGGCTTCAGCTCAAATAAAATTAGACTTGAAGCAGTTAGGAGTAAATCCCATTTATCTACGTCGAGTTGCGATTGCTTCTTACGAAGCAGAGATAAATATAACAGCTCATTCCAAGGGGGGGAGGATCACCAGTAAATACTTTCCTGATCGTGTACATATTGTTTTTGATGATGATGGCCCGGGAATGGGAGATATTGAAAAGTCAATTTCACCAGGATATTCTACTGCAGATGAACTGGTGCGTGAAATGGGATTCGGTGCTGGAATGGGATTGCCGAATATAATAAAAAATTGTGATATATTACATATAATTTCTGAAGAAGGTGTTAAAACTTTTTTAGAAGTAATAATATATTTTGGATAAATTATGAATTCAAAAAGAAAAAAGTATTTTCATGCAATAAAGTTGATCGAAGAAAAATGTACTGGTTGCACAAAATGTGTAAGGGTGTGTCCAACAGAAGCTTTGCGAGTTAGAAATGGGAAAGTTCAACTGGATGCAACACGTTGCATTGATTGCGGCAAGTGCGTAGTTGCTTGTCCCTTTGAAGCAATACAAACATATGCAGATCACATTTCTTCAATTGATAAGTTCAAGTATAAACTTGCCATTATATCAACTTCATTTGCCGGACAATTCCCTGCAAATATTGGATACAAAACTGCTAAAAAAACTCTTCTTAAAATTGGATTTGATGAAGTAGCAGAAGAATCTATGGTAACTGTGAAAATGAGTAGTATTATTCGCGAGTATTTAGACAAACATAAAAATATTCGTCCAATAATCTCAAGTAACTGTCCATCGATAGTAAGACTGATACAATTAAGATTTCCGTCTCTCTTACCAAATATTTTACACTTAGAAGCACCAATGAGTATGTTATCAGTATACTT
>JAVCCF010000151.1 GCA_030765625.1 Candidatus Tenebribacter burtonii | reverse complement strand
CTGGGAATACGACTGCTAATCCTGATTGTTCCGTAAAATCTTCAAATGTACCGTTTCCTGTATTTCGGAGAATCCAATTTCCTTGCTTTCCTTTGTGGGGTGCTCCGTAATTTCGTATAAGTAAATCTGGTAAATCATCGCTATCTATATCCGTCACAACAAAAGTGATGCCCGTTATTCCCTCCAGATTCCATTCTTCGGTTGCTTCTTGAAAAGCCTTAGTTCCTTTTGACCACTTGTTTCCCGGATTATTCTTTGATACTGTGATTATATTTATATTACTAGTACATGAAAGCAAGAGTAATAAAATTAACAATACTGTAAAATGTTTCATATTTCTCCTTAATCTATTGAATTTTAATGCCACTAACGGCGGCGTGCCACACCAAGTTCTTTCAGCTTTTCTTCTCGTTTAATTTGGGTGCGCTTGTTAGCAGCATCAATTTCATTTCAAAAGCAAACATTTTTTCACTGATTCAGTTTTACCATTAACATTCAATTTATAGAAATAAACTCCAGAACTTACAGGTTTTCCAAATTCATCATCACCATTCCAGATAGTTGAATGTTTCCCTTTTGTTAATTCATTATTAGCCAATGTTTTAATTTTTTGTCCTTTAATATTAAAAATTTCAACTACAGGATTTTCAACATCATCTGGTAAAGTAAACTGAATCAATGTAAAAGGATTAAAGGGATTTGGATAATTTGATAATCTATAATCAATGTTGTGTATTATAAATTCATCAGTTGATGTTACCTGACCAATGCTATCTAATTTTGCCAAACCAATGTTAGGTGAGCTAATAACATTTCTTAATCCACAAATAAAGCCACCATCATCTAAAAGTATTATGCATCTATCACCAATTGCAACATTACTATTAAACACACTTTCCCATTCTATGTTATGTTCTGTATCAAACTTATAGATATTTGTATGATTACTACCAGTATAACAATAATGAACAAAAGAGTTATCAGGAAGAGATATAACGGAAAATGGGTTATAACCATCAACTTCTTGCGTCCAAATTGTATTTCCTTCAGAATCTATATACCAAAGAAATCCAACTATATTGGGAATATGGAGTTTGCCTGTTATCATTAAATTGGAGTTATTATCCTCGACAATACAATTACCTTCGTCATAATCTCCAATTCCATCATAAGTTTCACTCCATAAAGAGTCACCGTTACTATCTGTTTTTAATACAAATATATCACCACCATTACCGCTGGTATATCCAGTAGCAGCAAATCCTCCATCTGTGGTTTGGACAACAGATTTTACTTTACCACTACCGCTTCCACTTAAGTAATAATCTTGTGTCCACATTATTTCACCTTGTTGAGTAATCTTTCTTAAAGTTGGAAAAGTGTTATATCTACCACCGAGAATAATATATCCATCGTTTGTTTTTTCCATTGAATCCACATACAAATCTGCTCCATCAATAACCCATTCTCTATTCCCATTACAATCTCTCTTTATGAGAGCAGTTCCTCCCCATATATTAGAAACGGTTGAGATAAAACCTCCATCATCAATTTCTATAAATGCATCAGACTCACTTTCGGACATAAAACTTACAGTATCCTTTTTTGCCCAAAGTAAATTACTGTCGTTATCTGTTTTTATTAAAAACCCCCAGCGTTCTTCATATCCCATCAAATCATCGTAATCATAGTAGCCATTTACGGCGTAACCGCTATCTTGGCATATAGCAACATCTTCCACTTTATAGTAATCTGCTATAGTAAACGGATTATATGTTCTTATCCATGTATCCTGTGCCCAAAGTAAATTGAAAAATAAAAAGCAAAAAGTAAATTTCAAGATTCTTAATTTCATAATAATCTCCAATTATAATTTTATCTTAATTTTAGAATACAATCTTTAAATTATAAATTTTAACATCAATCTTTATAAATTTTCTAATGCGATATAATGGATCCGGCGTATGCAATGTTGAGTTTTGAGCTTGCTCAATTGCGATACACAGATACGCATGTTAAGTGAAGCTGAGCAAGCGGACAGGTGAATCTTCGCCGGATTCATTAAGTTAAACGAGAGCGAAGCGGAGTTTTACTTAACATATGCACGTTGCGCCTTTATAAAATGTACACATAACTAACCTATAGTTACACTAAAAAGATTCGTCATAACTCCAACTTCATTGTTCGCAATAACTCTAATATATTTTCTTTTTTGCACTTTGTTTCAACGCTGAAAACTATCCTCTCTCAATATCTGTCATTCTCCTGTTTTTTCTAATTGTTTTCTCTCAAGTAATTTTTACACTTTGATAAATATTTTCTCTTTGTTAATTGTCAATAAATTTCATGCTTTAAGAATCGGCTTTTATTGCATTGGCTTCATGATTTATCGTGAAACAATGCTTCTCTTCTTGCTATTCTATAAAACGATTCAACGACGAGATTTGTTCTGCTAATCTTTCATCTTTTCTTAGCAAACACATATACTTTGGCTTGTGAGCAACGAACAAACGAAGTCATAAGTATTTTTGATTTATGTAAAGAGTACATCGGTTGTTACTACTCAGGCACTCTTGTACTTTCGCACTTATCCTTTAGCTTCGCTCGTGTCATACAGAGTGATGCGAAGCATAGTTATAGTGTTTTTATCCTTTCAACAAAACTTCTATTATCTCATCGTTTCTAATATTTTTTAAATTACTGTAAACTCCTCGATATTCTTGGGGAAGGAGCTCTGCAATCCTGTACATCAATTGATCTGTAAAATATTTACGTTTGTCTTGATCTGCCTTACTTTCGGGATGAAGAATGATGGGAGTTCCAACTTTAAATGTAAATTTTGTTCGTTTTAATGATTTTAAATTATTAATTATATCTTCACCACCAAAATGTGCTACAGGGATAATAGGAACATTGGAACGCAATGCTATGCTGATAACTCCTGGTTTTCCCTGGAGAAGTTTCCCATCAATATTACGTGTTCCTTCCGGGGCAATAATCAGGAAATATCCATCATTAAGTGCTTTTCTCGAACGACGGAATGTTTCAATAGTGAGACCTTCACGATCAATTGGAATAGCTTCCCATTTTGTGGCTAAGCATTTCCGTAATCCTCCCTTCCATGTCTCCTTTTTAGCAATCCCGACAGTTTTTCTCGGTTGTAGATGAGTAAATATCATTGGTACTTCTAAAAAATTTGTATGATTAATTGCCACAATATAGGGACCTTTTAATGGTATCTTTCTTAATTCATGAGAATCTACTTTGCAAATTGTACGTAAAAATATGTGAATTATACTTGCCGAAATTTTGCCGGAAAGCTTCAAATTAATTTTCCTTTATAATATTTAACGCATCAGGAATACAGCTTATCTCTAATAATTTGCCATTCTCACAAATTGTTTCTCCGTCCGCATGAATAGCCATTCCACCTTTTATTGCTTTAAGTGTAATAGATGAGATGAGAGCAGTTTTTGTGTTATCAAGCTGCTCTTGAGTTCCTTTTGTATAATGAAACATTGTTTGTAACAGTTTTAGACGTGTTCCCTGCTGGGTAATACACAGATTTAAAAGACCGTCATTGTTCTTCCCATCAGGAGCCATAAAAAAAGCACCTCCCATTCTGCGACCATTCATTATAGAAACTAGTGCTGGAGTATAAACGTCTATTTCACCATTGATCTCCATTTCTATTTCAGGAACAGCTGGATAGGTTATTATTGTTTTTAACGCCCCTATCATATAACCGGCAGCACCGTGAATATGCTTCATTTTGGCTGCTTCTAATCCAACGATCGTATCAAAACCAACACCGATACCGTTTCCGAAATATCTTCCAGCAGGATAATCTCCACCTTTTATTAAACCAACATCCATTGCTTTGATATCTCCTTCAATGAGTGCTTTCAAACAACCTTCAATTGTATCAGGAACACCGGCACCAAAAGCAAAATCATTTCCACGCCCAATTGCCAGTACTCCAAAAACCGGAGTAAATTCGGGATTTTTGTTTTTAGCATGCATTAATCCATTGATGACCTCATTTGTTGTACCGTCTCCACCAGCAGCAATAACTGCAGTTTGTGAATTCTTACATAATTCTTCTGCTAAAACTATTGCATGACCGATACTTTCAGTTATATGGATCTCATAATTTAAATTATTATCTTTGAAAAATTGTTTTATGATCGGAAGCTTTTTTATAGCATTTCCTTTCCCGGCTATTGGGTTTAAGATCACAGAAAAATGTTTGATTTTAGAAATCTCCATTTGCTACTCCTTCTCATTAAATTCTATAATTGTTTTTATAGAGCCAGGAAGTCCATTCAATCCCTCATATCTTAAAAATAAGCCATCGGAAGAGCGAAACCAGTAATGACCAGACCAGAACTTAGAACGAAGTCCTGTGGCGCTAATTTTAACTTTTAGAGCGTTATATTGTTTTCCTGCAATTGTAATTTCTTCGATGCCTGTTTTTTCTGCCTGCATTTTCTGACCTTTGAATTTATCAAGACGAACGATCCAGTATTCTATCTTTTCTTCATCACCAAGAGCAAATTCTGATAACGAATATGACATCGATTGTTTCCATGGAGCATCATCAAGTTTTACAATTGTATCGATAACTTTTTGTTCAAAGCTCCCTTTTAAGATTATATTTTTCCCATATTTAATTGCTGTAAGATCGATATTTCTTGTACTGTCTTTATGAGTATATTTCTGTGTTACTCCATCTAAATTGTAATAATTTATCTGCTCTTCCACTTCGTGTCTGTAAATATATAAAATCGGTGAATCTGTTGTATCTGTGCTGAATGTTGAATAATAAACATCTTCTCCAATTGCAATTTTATAATTATTAGTTGTTTTACAAAAAAGTAGAACAGATAAGAATAGAAAAAGTAGAAGAAGAACTTTTTTCATTAATTAACCGGAATAAACTCAGTTACTGGAAGCCTGAAAAGTTGCATCTGTTCATTCGTGATAATAAGATCGTCTCCATCAAAACATACAGCTTCGCATTGATTTGCAGTAATTGGAAGCCAGCTTATCTTACCATTAAAATAATCTCCATCATCAGCTTCGAAAACCCAAATATTATCGTAAGTTAAAACAGCCAGTTTTGTTCCGTCAATTGATGCATCAGCAGCAGTTACCATCCCGCCAATTTCAAATGTTCCAATTCTGGTAACAGGATTGATCTTTAGTTGATCTAAACTGTCAAAACGATATAGATGTGTTTGTTCATTTGCACGGTGTTTAGTTAGTAGATACAAATTATCATTTGCCCAGAAAACAGCTTCGCAATCATAGTTATTTGGAACAGCTGGAAATTCTTTTTGTTCAGGATAATAGAAGTTTATTGTTTGGAAAGATGTTGTATTTCCAGTTGCATAAGGAAAGGGATCTTTTATAACATGAATTGCCAGATCTTTTCTGGTGTTAAAATTATTGCCGGTATCACAAATATAAAGATTGCCATCATTATCAATTGCCATCTCTTCCCAATCGATATTTATAACATTGCCGATAAATATGCCACCATCTTTTTCTTTGTACCATTCTGCCCTGTACAATTCACCTTTGCTGTTAAATGGGAAAATGCGGTTGTTACACCCTGAATCGTTTAATGTCCAATATACATCATCCCAAACACGACTTTTCACGATAGCTGATGATTCATTTATGTCAGCAAAATCAAATGAAGCGTAGGGTGTTAACTCTACAGCTTCTTTTTTAGGAAGATCTACTGAAATAATCTCTGCTGAAAGGCAAGAGAACAAGAATAAGGTTAAAAGTAATAAGAATTTTATTTTTTTCATGATTGCTCCTATGATTTGTACTCTTTTGGATTGATAGATGAATTTAATTTGATAATCTTGTTCCAATTGATTTCACCGTCATCACAAAATTCCTCAGTGAATTCATAAGTGAATTGATTAATTACTTTAGAATATGATCGATTGAATTTGCTATTTCTTTGTTTAGCTTTATGACCTAAAGGTTCTATTATTTCTGTATATAAATTTGAATTTCCCGATATAAATTCCCAAAATTTCTGTCCGCATAATTTGTAGTAATTTCCTTTATCAGGATTTGAATCGCGACCATAGCAGCAACCATTTACACATTCGACAACTATGTCTGGATTATTTACTCTAATTACTTTTTTTGCCTGTAGAAAGTTCTGTTTCATTTTTGTGATTTGGCTACTATTGCCCCAGTTGGGTCCTGATTTTATTGAAACCAAATATCTAATATCAGTTTTGATGAATTCAAGATCTATACCTGTTATTCCAGATTTATAACCACTAAAGACCTTAGTATTTATAAATATTGCTAATCCTTCTAAGAAATCACCAAAAATTGTTTCTTCTTGTGATGATAAATAAGCATCTAAAATTTTTTTTACAATATCATGGGCATCCAGAATATTTTTTGCTTTGAACAAATATGGATTCTTTCTTTTTAAAACGGTTTTCAATTTTAAGGATTTTAATTTTTCAATCCTTTTTACGTGAAACGTGTCTATGTTTTGTTCAATGTATTCCTTGATATCATCAATACTAATCTGCTTCATAACTTAACTCCAATTGTGTTTTCTGATTCTTCTCTAGTTTTGAAATTACTATTTCACAATACTCCGGTAATATCTCAATTCCTATAGAATTTCTATTTAACCTTTGTGCAACAAGTACAGAAGTACCTGATCCTAAAAACGGATCAAGTACAATATCATTTTCTTTTGTAAACAGTTTGATAAACCATTCTGGCAATGATTCAGGGAAAACAGCACTGTGATTTTTATTGTTACATTCAGTTGCAAGATGTAAAACGTTTGTCGGATAAACTTTATCTCTGTTTACCCAATTCGAAATATTTTTTCCGAAACCACTACCAACCTTTGAATTATCTCTTATTCTATCAACTTCACTTAGATTTTTTAATCTAGATTTAGCCCATTTACCAACTGGAACCATTACTTCTTCTTGGTACATTTTAAATTTTTTTAATTTGTTAAATTGCAGCAATCTTTCCCACGAGTCTCTAAATCTATTTGGCCATTTGCCTGGGTAAGAATTTTTTTTATGCCAAATAAACTGTTCTGTCCATAACCATCCTTGTTTCTTCATTTCAAGTATTAATTCTAATACATATGTATGTCTTTCTCCACAATTGACTCTCTCTTTAATATTTAAAATAAAGGTTCCATCTGGTTTTAAAACTCTTAATAATTCCGCAGATATTGGTAAAAACCATTCAACATATTTATCAGGGTGAATACCACCATAAGTTTTTTTTCGACTATCAGCATAGGGTGGAGAAGTAATTATTAAATCTACAGAATTATCTTCTAATTCATACAATTTATCTCTACAATCACCTAGGATTATTTGTGGTTGAAATTTATCTTTGATCTTCATTACAAAATATATTTACTCAGATCTTCGTTTTTAATGATCTTATCAAGTTTATTATTAACTTTAGTTTTAGTTATATTAACAGTTTTAATTTTTGGATCGGGCATATTGAAGAGGTAATCATCCAAGAGTGAATTCATTATCGTATGAAGTCTTCGTGCTCCAATATCTTCCATTTTTACATTAGCTAATGCAGCAAAATTTGCGATCTCTTCAACAGCTTCTTCGCTGAATTTTAATTTTACATTCTCTGCTTTGAAAAGTGCAATATATTGTTTGGTTAATGAGTTTTTAGGATAGAGTAATATTTTATGAAGATCCTCTTTAGAAAGGCTGTGTAATTCTTCGCGAATTGGAAAACGTCCCTGCAGTTCAGGAATAAGATCCGAAGGTTTGGATGTTGTAAAAGCACCCGCAGCAATGAACAAAATGTGAGAAGTATCAACAAGTCCGTGCTTTGTTGGAACATTCGATCCTTCCACTATAGGAAGAAGGTCACGCTGAACACCGGAACGGGAAACATCAGCTCCTGTCCTATTCTCATTTCCAGCAATTTTGTCGATCTCATCAATGAATATTATACCATTATTTTCTACACGTTTTTTAGCTTCCATTTTTACTGCATCTGGTTTTATAAGTTTTCCTGCTTCTTTTTCTATCAGCAATTTATATGCTTCGTCAACTCTGACTTTCTTTTTTTTCTCGCCTTTTTTTATTGGAATAATACCAGCCATGATCTCACCAATTGGAAAGTCAAAACCTTCAATACCTGAATGAGAGAATAAATCGATTTGTGGAATTCTTCTCTCAGAAGATATTTCCACTTCTCTATTACTAAGTTCTCCAATATCAAAGAGTGTCTCCATTTTTTTACGAGTACGTTGATATCTCTTTTCTTTATTCTTAATCTCCTCTTCTGTATCTTGTGGGTTAGCTGGACTTTTAGGATAAAGAATATCAATGATTCGTTTGCGAGCATTAATTTTTGCTTGATCTTGTACACGGTTTGTCATCTCTGTTCTAACATCATTTAAGGCAATGTTCATAAGTTCTCGAACCATGGATTCAACATCTCGACCTACATAACCAACTTCTGTAAATTTAGATGCTTCAACTTTAATGAATGGTGCATTTGCTAAATGGGAAAGCCTGCGTGCAATTTCTGTTTTCCCTACTCCTGTAGGACCGATTAGTATAATGTTGTTTGGCATAATCTCTTCTTGCAGATCACCTTCCACTTGCTGCCTTCGCCAGCGGTTACGTAGAGCAATTGCCACAGCACGTTTTGCTTTGTCTTGTCCAATTATGTATTTATCAAGTTCTTCTACTATTCTTATTGGGGTGAATCTTTTCATTAGAGTTCCTCAATCATAATATTGTTATTTGTATAAATACAGATTTCAGATGCGATCTTCAAAGAACGTTCAACTATCTGAAAAACAGATAGGTTCTTATTTTCCACAAATGCTTTTGCAGCAGAAAGTGCGTAATTTCCACCTGAACCAATTGCAATAATTCCTTCATCCGGTTCTAACACATCACCGGTTCCGGAAATTAAAAGAAGTGTATTCTTATCTGCCACTATGATCATTGCTTCTAATCTACGCAGTATTTTATCAGAGCGCCAATCTTTTGCTAGTTCAACGGCAGCTTTTTTCAAGTTACCTTTATATTCTTTCAATTTGCTTTCAAATTTCTCGAATAGCGTAAATGCATCTGCAGTTGCTCCGGCAAATCCTGCAATTACTTTTCCATCATACAATCTTCTGATCTTTTGAGCTGTAGCCTTTACAACTGTATTACCCAAAGTTACTTGTCCATCACCCCCAACTGCAACTTTATTTTTTAGCTTAACACCAAGTATTGTCGTGCCATGCATATCATTCATAGATAGATCCTCATGTTATTTATTTGGTTTTTTAGTCTCCTTTTCAGGAACATCTTTTTCTTCTTTTTTAGAAGCATCAGCTTTTTCTGCAGCTTCTTTTTTTGCTTTTTCTTCTTGAAGTTTTTTCTTCTTTTCGGCTTTTTCTTTTGCCTCTTCCTTTTTAGCCTTTTTCTCAGCTTTTTTTATTTCGTCATTTATAGCTTTGATCTTCAGGAACTGTTTTTCTACCATTTCTTTTTCTGATCCACTAATAAATGGTATACTTAATTCAAATATTTCCCCTGCATCGAGTGTTTCCTTAAGCAATAATTCATCGGCTAATTTCTCTAATAGTTCACGTTTATCTGTTAGAATTTCTATACTTTTCTTATGAGCAACCGTTATAAGATTTTTAACTTCGCTATCTATGAGTTTTGCTGTTTCTTCACTAATTTGATCATGTTGTGAAATATCTCTACCAAGAAATATTTGAGTTTGCTTTTTTACTAAAGTAATAGGACCAACCTTATCACTCATTCCCCAGTTACAAACCATTTGCTTTGCAATATCGGTTACTCTTTCAATATCATTAGAGGCACCTGTTGACACATCATTGAAGATAATCTCCTCAGCAGAACGTCCTCCTAGTAATCCTATTAATGATTGCTCCATGTAACTTTTAGAATAATAAGATTTATCTGTTTGCAAGAAATGAGTAGCCCCTCCTGTAAATCCTCTGGGAATGATCGTAACTTTATGTATTGGTTCAACTTTGTTTAAGAACATTGAACAAAGCACATGACCTATTTCGTGAATTGCAGTTATTTTTTTATCTTCTTCAGTAATCACTTTGCTCTTTCTTGCTTTACCTAATGTAACCTTATCTTTTGCTTCTTCAAAATCATCCATTTCAATCTGTTTCTTACCATTTCTCGCTGCCATTAAAGCAGCTTCGTTAACCAGGTTTGCAAGATCTGCACCACTAAAACCAGGAGTTACCCGAGCAATTATATTTAATAAAACACCTCTAGATATTGGTAACTTTCTTGTATGAACGGCCAATATTGCTTCTCTCCCTTTAATATCTGGTAAATCTACAACTATTTGTCTGTCAAAACGTCCGGGACGAAGTAAAGCCGGATCGAGAACATCAGGTCTATTTGTTGCAGCAATGATAATGACAGAATCATTAGGATCAAATCCATCCATTTCAACTAACAATTGATTTAAGGTCTGTTCTCTTTCATCATGTCCACCACCAAGACCAGAACCACGGTGTCTTCCAACAGCATCTATTTCATCAATAAAAGCAATACATGGTGCAGTTTTTTTAGCAGTCGCAAACATATCACGAACACGTGATGCTCCAACACCGACAAACATTTCTACAAAATCAGAACCACTTATACTATAGAATGGAACTTTAGCTTCTCCTGCCACTGCTTTTGCAAGTAAAGTTTTACCCGTTCCAGGTCTTCCAAGAAGTAAAACGCCTCGTGGGATTCGGCCACCAAGTTTTTGAAATCTCTTTGGATCTTTCAGAAATTCAACAATCTCTTCCAATTCCTCTTTAGCTTCATCAACTCCAGCTACATCTTCAAATGTTACTTTAGTTTTTCCATCAACATTGAGTTTAGCTTTACTTTTCCCAAAACTGAAAGCCTGACTTGCTCCTCCTTTCATTCCGCGCATAAGGAAAATCCAGATTCCAATAAAAATAAGGAAGGGGAACCATGAAAGTAGCATTCCTATCAATTTGTTTGGTTTATGTGAATATACTTGAATTCCTGCATTGCTAAGTTGTTTCACCAGATCAGGATCTTTGAAAGGTAAATAGGTAGATAATTTCTCTCCAGACATGCTGGTTATCGTTACATCTTTTTCATCAAAACCAACTTTTTGTATTTCACCACGTTTAACCATCTCCATGAAATCGGTATATGTGATTTCCATAACCTTATTGTTGTTCATCCTGCTCATTTGGAACATAACCACTACTAAAAGTACTAATACGATCCAAAAAGTTATAGTTTGTGATTTTTTCATTTTTGGAAATTGATTTTTACTTTTTTTCTTATTATTATTTTGTTTTTGTTGCATTATGAATAAATCTCCTTTTTGAGAATCCCAATATATGGTAGGTTTCTGTATTTTTGTGCATAATCAAGTCCATAGCCTACGACGAATTCATTTCCAACTTCAAAACCTACATAGTCGATATTGATATCTATTTTATGAGCCTTTGGTTTATCTAGCAATGTGCAGATTTTTACGGAAGCAGGATTGTGTTGCATAAAATATTCATCAAGATATTTTAAGGTTAAACCACTATCTACAATATCCTCAACAATAATCACATCACGATCTAAAATATCTGCATCAATATCTTTCTTAATTCTTACAACTCCTGATGATTTTGTGCTGTTCCCATAACTTGAAAGTGACATAAAATCAAGTTCAACTTTAATAGAAATAGATCTCATAAGATCAGAAAGAAAGACAATCCCCCCTTTTAATATACAAATCATAATTGGGTTTTTCCCTTCATAATCCTTTGATATTTGCTTACCGAGTTGCTTGATTATCTCTTGTATTTCTGTTTCAGTTTTTAATATTTTTTCAATATCATTTCTCATATTTAAGTTAGTAATTAAATTTCTTACTCCCCCTATCTTTTTCCTATTCTTTCGGCTGCTCTCATTTTCTTTGTAGCCATTCTTTCTATCTTGATCTTCAGGATATCCCTCGTTGTATCAGTTGTAACAACTCTGTTATCTATTCTATGTCCTGCAAGCCATATTATTTTCTCTTGATCACAGAAAATTAACACCTTATCCCTGTCGAATTTAGGGACTTTTTCGTCAATCAAAAAATCCTTTAATTTTTTACTGTGTTTCATACCAAGAGGATAGAATCTATCACCTTGTTTTCTATGTCTAATAATTATAGGAAAATTTGTCTTATCAAAATCTAGATATGCAACATTTTTATCTTCAAATAAGTTACGTTTGTTAGGCATTTTTTTTAGTTTTTTCATGATAATTCTATGATCTTCAAAAGTAAATCTGCTTCGAAGTGATTTTATTTCTTTTTCATTTTGCAGGTTTTCCGATTTCGAAAAATCTATGCTTGTAAAGATAAGTTCATCATATTCTTTAAAAACAAAAACATTATTTGGAAGAAAAATTTGTTTAGAACCTTCTAAGGTCAGTAAGTTCTCGATCTCAATAAAATTGTTATGATAAAAATCTTTCGAGTCTCCATTAATTCTTGAGTAGGCTTTTTTATAAACATAATAACGTAATACTGGTTTTGTTTTTCTAATGATCCTTGATGATAATCTACATTCATCTTTTGAGTGTTTTATTTGAGCTTTTAAAAATCTTCTGGTGGCAAGTGATTCTAAAATATCATCAGTTTCAGAAAATATCTCAGCAGTTTCATATAATTTGTTAACTACATTCGTATTTAAATGCTCTTTTATCCATGGTATCATCTGGTTGCGGATCTTATTCCTGGTATACGTATTATTTTTATTGGAAAGATCCTCACGCCAATGAATACCTTCAGATTCTAAATAGGAAAGAATATCTTCCCTGCAGAAACTAAGTAACGGATGAACAATATCATCATTATTAGGTGAGATCCCCTTAATGCCTGTATAGCCAGATCCCCGGAACATACGGAATAAAAGAGTCTCTGCTTGATCTTCGCGATTATGACCTAAAACGATCTTTTGAATTTTATATAGTTTGCGGAGATCATTAAAATAATCAAATCTGATTTCTCTCGCATGGTTTTCTAAATTAGAATTTGATTTTATATCTATATTTTTAACAACAAGAGAAATATTACGATCAAAACAAAATTGTCTCACAAATTGTTCATCAAGTTGAGAATCGTCTCCACGTAGGTTATAATTTACATGTGCAGCAAGAATTGAATATCCATACTTAGATTTCATATGCCAAAGAGCTAATAGAAGTGCTGTAGAATCAGCACCCCCGGAAAAACCTACAAGTATTTTCTCACCACTTTTAAAAAGCTTGTGTTTTTCAGAGTATCTCTCAAATCCTTCGATAAAACCATTCAAATTCATTTTCGCATCCTTAATGAATAAATTTTTACTTTTACCATTAACTTTTCAAGTTTTAATTAGGGATTCAATGTGTCAAATAAAAAGCTTGTAAGAATTTGCGCTCTTAGTTTTATGACAAAGAATTTTAATTAATAAATAGATAAGGAGCTAATTATGAAGAAGTTACTACTTTTAGGTAATGAAGCTATTGGACAAGGTGCTCTGGATGCAGGATTATCTGGTGCTTACGGTTATCCTGGAACTCCTTCTACGGAGATAATCGAGTATATACAGAGAAATCCGGAAGCTAAGGAAAGAGACGTTCATAGAACCTGGTCAACCAATGAAAAAACAGCAATGGAATCTGCACTTGGAATGTCATATGTTGGTAAAAGAACAATTGTTACAATGAAACATGTCGGTCTGAATGTAGCAGCAGATGCATATATGAACTCAGCTTTGACGGGTGCAAATGGTGGTGTAATTGTTGCTGTTGCAGACGACCCTTCAATGCATTCATCCCAAAATGAGCAAGATTCAAGGTTTTATGCAAAATTTGCTTTAATGCCAGCCTTTGAACCATCAGATCAGCAAGAGGCATATGATATGCCTAAACTTGCTTATGAAATTTCCGAAAAATATCATCTTCCTGTTATGATGAGACTAACAACCAGACTTGCTCATTCCAGGGCAGGCGTGGTAATAAATAATGTTTTAGAAGAAAATATAATGCATTTACCAGAAATAAAAGATCAATTTATGTTACTGCCTGCATTTGCCAGAAAGAAATATAAGCATTTGATTGCTGTACAAAAAGATCTGGAAATGGAATCTGAAAATTCACCATTTAATAAATATATTGAAGGCATTGACAAAAGTTTAGGTATTATTGCATGCGGCTTGGCATACAATTATTTAATGGAAAATTATGACAAATGTAATTATCCAATCCTTAAAATCGGTCAGTATCCCCTTCCCAGAAAACAAATACAAAATATCTTCAATGAATGTGATGAAATTCTTATTCTGGAAGAAGGAATGCCGCTTGTAGAGGAGATGCTGAAAGGATTTTTGGGAGATCCAAAAATTCACGGACGCTTGGATGGAACACTGGATAGAGATGGCGAGCTCAATCCTATGAAAGTTAGAAAAGCCCTTGGGCTTCCAAAACTTTATAGTAAAGATATTCCCGAATTAGTTTCTGGAAGACCTCCTGCACTTTGTGTTGGCTGCCCACACACTGATTCTTATAAAGCATTAACCGAAGCCATGAAAGAATACGGCAAGGGACATGTGTTTTCTGATATTGGATGTTATACATTAGGTTATTTGTCACCTCATAATGCTATTGATACTTGTGTTGATATGGGTGCTTCAATTTCAATGGCTATTGGTGCTTCTGATGCTGGATTTTTCCCAGCAATTGCTACAATTGGAGATTCCACTTTTGGTCACTCTGGTATCACTGGTCTTCTGGATGCGGTAACTCAGAAATCTAATGTTGTAATTGTTATTTTAGATAATGATATTACAGCAATGACAGGTATGCAGGATTCTCAAATAAATGGTAGAATAGAGCAGGTCTGCGAAGGTGTTGGAGTTGAAAAAGAACATATAAGAATTATTAATCCGCTTTCTAGATATCATGAAGAAAATGTAAAAGTAATCAAGGAAGAAATAGCTTATAATGGTGTTTCTGTTGTGATTCCTCGAAGACCTTGTATTCATGTTTTTGCAAAGAAGAAAAGATAATAGGAGCTAAAGATGAAAAAAGATATAATTCTTGCGGGTGTTGGTGGTCAGGGAATTCTTTCTATTGCTGCAATTATTGGTACTGCAGCTATTGAAAGTGGGTTACATTTAAAACAAGCCGAAGTTCATGGTATGAGCCAAAGAGGAGGAGATGTGCAATCTCATCTTAGAATTTCGGATAAACCAATTCATTCTGATCTGATACCAAACGGAGGAGCAGATTTGATAATAAGTGTTGAGCCAATGGAATCTTTGCGTTATATACCATATTTATCTGAAAATGGCTGGTTAATAACTAATACAAAAGCATTTATTAATATTCCTAATTATCCTGATTATGATGAATTGATGAAAACTATAAAATCATATCCAAATCATATTGCTTTAGATGCCGATGAAATTGCTAAAAGTATCGGTTCACCACGTTCAATGAACATGGTTGTATTGGGTGCTGCATCAATATTCCTTGATCTCTCTTATGAAAAACTGGAAGAAGGTATTAAAATTATATTTGGAAGAAAGGGTGAGAAAATTGTAGATGCAAATCTGAAAGCTATAAAAGCTGGAAAAGAATTTACTGAACAAAATAAATAATTGAAAAATGAAATAAGAATTCTGCATAATGAAACTATGTTGTCTTTCTGAGGAAATCTTTGAGTAATTTCTAACAAAGAATCTCATTACAAGCAAAAATCCCTCAAAAGAATAACGTGCAAAACTGTCCAGCCTTTGCCAACTTCGGCTTGGTAGGCAGGATAACAAAAACACTCTATTATGCAGAACTCATAAAATGAAATAATAAAAAAAGGCACCACAATGTGCCCTTTTTATTCAAAGATATTTTGATATTAAATTATTTTTTAGTATCAGTAAAATCAGAATACCGTATTCCTTTATTTTCACTTTTTCTAACTTCATCATAATCTAAATAACGTGCCTGATGTACACTTAGTTTATTATCAAAAATTACTTTATTGTCTAGTTTGGTTATAGCAGCGTATGCTTCCTTTTCATTTGGCATATCAATAAATGCAAATGCTTCCCAATTATTATTATTTTTTTCAAAATAAACAATAACTTTTTTTACTTCTCCGTATTCAGAAAATAGGATTATCAATTTTTCTTTTTTTATACTTTTTGGTAACTTTCCAACATAAATTCTCATTATATCTTCTCCAGATTTTAAAAAACAATTTAATATAACTAAGAAAAATTAATTTAGATTATTCGATGTCAAGATAACTTTTCTCTTTACACAATTATCATCACAACTCTGTTAGATTTAAATTTAATTTGGGAGATTAATATTGAGAAAGATAATTGCGTTATTGACTGTTTTTTTTCTTTTAGTGGCTTGTGCAAAAGAATCTGAACTAACAATATATAATGATACAGGTCATTCGGTTACGGTTATTTTTAATGACACTATTCATCAACTTTTTTCTAATGATCCACCTGCAGTTGAAATATTTTATTTAAATTCATTTATACTTTTCGGTGAGACTATAAATGTTCCAATAATTATTGAACGTCAGATTTATTTAAAACCTAAAAAATTTACAATAGAAATGAAACCTAACAAGGACAAATCATATCATGTAGAATTTGACCGTGCTGGATTACAAATAAACAATGTATCAATTTATCCTATTGGTGTAGTTCAATTAAGGAAAGAAAGTGATGAAGAGTGGAGTGAAAATGTAATTGAAGAGATCCTATACCCTGAGACATTAGGACAAGTATTTTCAATTTCACCTGATTTTATTCATATCAAAATAACTGATATCTATGATACTGAATATCAAGAGGAATTAATTGAATTGAATACAGGCGAAACAACAACTTACATTTTTACAGGATAAGAAATATATTTTAAATAATATTTTTTAACATTTCTCTGTTTTTTGAAATGTCAGGATGTGTTTCTTTTTTACCGAATTTCCTTCTACGGGAATCAAACCTCAAAATAATCTCAGGTATCATTAATTCCCATTCCAAAGGGTTTATCATTCTTTTAGATTTGTAAGTACTTATTACTTGCTCAAACACAAATTTAAATCTATCAGAGCTATAAGCAGAAGCCCAGAATAAAAGAAAATGAATTAAATCAGTTTCTGGAAAATCATAAGTCCATTCACTAAAATCCAACATATAGTACTTACCATTTGCAAAAAGATAATTTTTGGGATTATTATCATAATGGCAAATACATTTATCGCCTTTGGACTCAAGTGAATGAAAATTTATCATTAACTCAGTGATCTTTACAAAATTTGGCTGCGCAAGATCCATACTTGGAATTCCGTTAATAAATTCTAATATAAGTGTATTTTTGCCATCGTTATCAATAAGTCTTGGTGTGTATCGTAATTTTTTTTTATAAATATACAGTTCTTTTTTAAACATCTTTGGGGAATTGCATATTTTAGTAACTTGATTTTTTTCTTTATTGATAATTATTTCCGCTTTCATGATCACTCTCTTATCTTAATATCAATACTATCGCCTTTCCTGTAACCTTTTAAATTTTTAACATAAGCTTTTATAATATCTTTCAGGGTATTTTGAACATATGGTACAATATTGATATCCTTGCCAGCAATTTTTATTTTAATATCAAGATTGCGATCTGTTTTACAATCTTCACGAGTATTACGCCCGGCTAAAATTCCAGAGACCATTTCTCTGCAATTCATTCCACATTCACCACAGCATTCAAATTTTGGAAGTGGAAGTACGGAAAATACTTTTTCAATTACAAGATCCGTGAGTTCTTTTATCTGATCCTTTGATTTGAATACTTTAAGATCTTTATATATGTTATGCTCATCTGAATATTTTCCGGAAATTGCGAAGACTGTTCCATCAACAAGTTCTTCAAGTTGCTCTTCATCTGTTGCACAAATTATGCGAGGAAGAGCTACGTTTTTCATTCCTTCTACAACCACATAATCACTATCAAGATGAGAAAGCATTTCATTCAAAGAAAGTTGCTTATTCCAAATTTGGTATGTTTCTGATATTCCTCTGGCAATAACTGTATCACCACTGGCTTGTGCATGTTTCCAACTATTACTTCCTTTCTTTTCCATTGTAAAATTTTCGTTATGGATGTCTTTTATAGAGGTTACCTTAAATCCTCTTTTTTTTAGTTCTTTTATCAGTTCTACAGATGTTGTAGTTTTCCCTGTATGGTGATATCCAGCTATGCTAAAAACTTTCATATTCTATTTTGAACTCCGTTTTAAATTATATTTTATGGTTGAATTATACCAAGCCAGTCTCCAAGGAGAAATTGTAATCTTCCTATTAGAAGAGAAATACGTGCCATAGCAGTATAGCCAAAAGCAGCACCAAAACTTACCATTAAGAAATAAATTCCAATTTTTGCTGAAACACCTAAAGCACCAATATGTTTCTTACTAAAATAGAAGTAAACGACACCGCAGATAGTTCCAATAATTAGCATTATTTTTCCAATTACAATTACCCAGCTCTCCCCCAAAAATGGGTTAATCATTGTAGCAGTTAATTGATTTAGCACATCAGATTTTAAATAGCGAAGAAAGAATACCCCTGATGTTGTCCCAATCACAATAGATAGAGGGAACCGGCTAACCCACTCTATTTTAGGAATTAAGCGCAGTAACATCATAATTCCCAGAATTGCCGGTATTAATTTTATCCAGTTGGCATTGAAATTTTGAGTTAAAGGTTCATATAGATTTGGAATAAGAATAAAAAAGATCGTGTATACAGACCAGTATCCTGCTGAGAGTCCAACGAATATTTGTTCGGCAGTTTTATAGAAAGGATTGTCTTTATAAAGAAAGCTAAAGATAGCAAAAGTAAAGAGTGCGCCCAGCCAGATACCTAATGTTGCAAAGAACTGTTCCATTATTTACCTCCCATTTTTTCAGCTTTTTTATTCCGCCAGTAATTTACATTTCCAATAATAATGAAAATAATGATAATCAAATGAGCGGCAGATTGAGCATCCATTCCACTAATTGCGGTTCCTGGTGCTTTTAACAATATCTCATATTCTGCAGCTCCTTTCAATCCAGCAAGAAGCCCAGTTAATTGTTGTTGTTCATTTACGTAAGGCAAAATTGCAGGAGCGCTTACACCTGTAACTCCTCCAGATGTTGGTCTTCCATAAGCATCATGCGCTATTTGTACCCATTCTTTAATCCCCGGAGCTCCTGCAGAAAGCGAGAAAACGAATCCAATATTACTAAAATTATTTATCCCTTCCATAATTGGAAGTTCATCAATATTATTTCCATTCATATCTTTTGGAAACACCTCGCGGAAGTTTTTCCCCATAGACTGGATCGTAATCATCCCTCCTGCTTTAAATCCAAGATTAACGTAATCCTCACCATATTCAAGATCAGGATAATCATCTTTTAATTGATAGATAATATCATCAGCCATTTGTACTCCCATTGGCCACATTGCTGTGAAAATCAAATTAATATCTTTATCAAAACAATGCTTAACAATTGCTTTTGCCATTGGATGTAATTCCGGCATACTTGCAGGATCATAATCAAAAGAGATAAGAGCTTTGGAACCTTTAGGCATATTATCTATTAAATCATAAACCATCTGGACATTTTTTGTTGTTTCCAGAGGAAGTCCGAGAGTGAAAATAAGAGGAAAAGCAACTCCGAAGAATATTAAAAGGAATAACCATCTTCTGTCTATTTGTTTAGCTTTTCCCATTATTCACCTCCCAGATAAGATCTTTCAATTCCCAGAATTATCCTAAGAGAACTTCCAATGATTCCCAAACCTGCGCCAATCATAATAGCACGTTGTCCGGCAGTTGTTGGGAAAGTCATAATAAATTCAGATACTTTTGGAAGATGAAGAAAATTCAGTGATTCCGGTAACCAGCCAGTTAAAAGACTTCCAAGAGTTGTGTTACCTAGCATAACCAGAACAGCAGATGCAAGTAGCAGATTAGATTCTACAGTTCTTCCAATAAAAGCTCTATACGCTGCTGAAGCTATAAAGAAAGCCAGTAGAGAGAACATGGTTGCCTGCAAGTGCTGGTAAATATTGTGAAAAAGATAATCGAAAGGTTTATAACCCAACATACTTGAAATAGCTTCTCCATGACCTAACATTCCAGCACTTTTTCCGGTTCCCCATAAAAAACCAAGTGTAACCATAATTATAAAACTAATGAGTGTGATTGTGTAAAACTGCCAGTCCCGTTGTTTGTATTTTATTTTTAATATATTTACTTTGAACAAGCTTAATTGCCCCAGCAAAATAGCAAATCCGGAAATTATCAAAAACCATATCTCCAGTTCACCAGATAATTGACCGAATGGTTTGTGAGGTATGAATTCTGAAATGATCAAAATTATTCCAACTGTGAATGTTATTAATA
Source organism: Candidatus Tenebribacter burtonii (assembly GCA_030765625.1). Taxonomy (GTDB): domain Bacteria; phylum Cloacimonadota; class Cloacimonadia; order Cloacimonadales; family TCS61; genus Tenebribacter; species Tenebribacter burtonii. The sequence goes on along the minus strand of JAVCCF010000151.1, from coordinate 38,231 downwards.
ATGGTATCTTTCTTTTCATGTTCTTCTCCTTAATGTAATGTTAAGAAATCTTTGAGGAAATGAATACCAGAAATTTCCAGAATAATTCCAATCATTAAAACTACTATAAATATTGCTTTTCCAAAATCCTGACCTTTCAGACTTCCGAGTTGATGCGGATCTTTTGATAGATATGCTGAAGCAGCAAATAATTCTTCACCGATAAGTGTATAATCACAAGCAACAACAAAAAATGGTAGCTGACTTGGCATAGCAGTTCCCGCAGTTTGAATTGCACCACTGGAAAATCCGGTTTCTGCCAGAATTAAAGATTCAGCATAGAAGGCACCAAGAAAGAAATTAGCTGCTGGTTTTTCACGTACAATAATACCATCGACTCCTGCAACATAACCAAATTGATCATCAGTAAGATAAAAAACCGAATCGGGATCATATGCATCAGGACGACCAGCTTTCATATAAGCTTCTTTAACAATTTCTTTTGCTGTAGAAAGTACCATCGAACGGCAGACAGGAACAATTAGTTTTGCATCATATTCTGCGGCTTTCTGAGCCAATCTTCGGAGTATTGTCAGTCCTGCAATCGTTTGCATATCATCAAGATCTAATGTGCCGGGAATGAAGAGAATAGGTCTACCCATTTCAGTAGCCCTACCAACAGATTCATCCATAGATTCCAAACCACTTATCTTTCTAATGTATAGATCTTTTCCACTTCTTGCAGAGAAGATATAGTAAACTATTGAGATTGTTATCAGTATGGCAAAAATTAGAAGTGAGATCTTTTTTTTATTAAACCATTGAACAGATGATTCTCCTGAAGTTCTATAAATTTGAATGATCTCACCATTATTGTCAAAAGCTGTTAACCTATACTCATATTTAATCCCGGGGTTGATATTAGAACCGTCTTCGAAAGTGCCTGTTAACTCTTCTGAATTTGTTATTGAAATAAATTCTCCATTTGCTATTTCTCTATCAATAGTGATCTTTGAAGATACAATTTGTGAAGTGTCCCATGATATTAATAATGCAGAACCATCATCATTTGGTTTATCAGAAATAATCAATAATACTTCTTGAGAGAACAAGAAACACGAAAAGAAAATGAAAAGAAAAATTATAATATTTTTCATATTTACTCCATAATTTATATATTTATAAATACAATTAAATGAAAAAAGTTATATATATTAGTTTGTCAAATTAAAAATATAGAATTCACGCATTCCCCGAGAATTATTCATAAGCATGTCAACCTCAGTTGCAACGGTTCATTTTGTGCGTACTGATATGTGATTTCTTTGGGTATCCTGATTTTGTTAAATCAATACTGGATAACTGTGGCAATCTTATTATACACAAACTTATTCAACTCGGACAACTTGTTGTTATTTTCTAACGTCAAATTGGTGAAGAGCGAACCGATATTTTTAACTATTAAGTTCATACAAAAAATAGTAGTTAACCAAAGCAAAGTTATTATTGCAAGCGAAAAGTATTTAAAATAACAAAACTCATTTTCAATCCTGCCAACTTGTTAATACTGCATTCTCAAAATACAAATATGTTGTATTATATCTTATATTGATACCATACATATTTTTTTTATAAACCCACTGCTCGTGAACACCCCATGAACCTACAGTCTTGTTTATATCAGAAGGGCTACCCCAGCTTGCTCGGACTATTCCTTTAGTCATTCCCAGCATAATTTTACTTTCTAATATGGCATTTTTGTATATTGTGTCAATCTCCGGATTACTATAGATGTATTTTCTCTTTCTACTTTCTGCAATGGATAATTTTTTAACTTCATTTTCTAATAAGAGATTACTAAAGATCCATCCAGTAGTATAGCTTTCCACAAAATCTTTTTCACTCTCAAATCTATTTCTTACTTTCCTTAGTTCACTATCGAATTTAACTTCAAACCATGAACCTTCCTTTTTCTTAATATAAACTATGTCACCTTGCTCTAAATATGTTACTTTTTTTGAATTTGTTGAGGGTTTTTCTCTCACATTAACCATAAATGATTTTATCCACATCTTATTTGCTTCAATCGTCTTTTGTTCCTCTTTTAATTTGTGAAACAATTTGACCTTTTCCTGACTTGTATTAATATCTAAGGCATATAGATGGTCATCAAAGCTTCCAAAACATACGATTCCATCAGAAATGGCAGGGCTATAAAGAAGCGAACCTTTAGATTTAAATTTCCATTTTCCCTGCCCAGTATTTATACTTACAGCATATAGATAGTTGTCACTGCTTCCAAAATATAAGATACCATTGGCAACAGCAGGTCTCGAAGCCACCCAACTTTCAGTTTCAAATTTCCATTTTTCTTGCCCTGTATTCGCATCTACCGCATAGACATAATTGTTATGGACAACAAAACATACAATCCCATCAGCAACGGTAGGACTCGAAGACAACGAACCTTCAGTTCTAATTTTCCATTTTTCTTGCCCTGTGTACATATCAACTGCATAAAGATAACTGTTGTCTCTGCTTCCAAAATATAAGATACCATTGGCAACAGTAGGACTATAATAAATCGAACTTTCAGTTTTAAATTTCCATTTTTCCTGCCCAGTATTTATATCTACTGCACTGAGATAACTGTTGTCACTGCTTCCAAAATATACGATTCCATCAGAAACTAAAACACTAGAAAACACCGCACCTTCAGTTTCAATTTTCCATTTTTCTTGCCCGGTATTTATATTTATTGCACAGAGGTAGTTTAGAGGATAAACTTTCAATTTAGAGCTTTCATAATATAAGATACCATTTGCAACAACAGGTTTCGAAGTCAGCAAACTTTCATTTTCAAATTTCCATTTTTCTTGCCCGGTATTCACATCTACTGCATAGATATAGTCGTTGTCATGACTTTCAAAATATAAGATTCCATCAGAAACTACAGGAACATAAAACTCACTACCTCCAGTTTTAATTTTCCATTTTTCCTGCCCAGTATATATATCTAACGCAAAGAGGTAGTTATCGTCATCAAAATATACAATTCCATCAGCTATGACAGTTCTCGCACACCCTTTATCTTCAGTTTTAAATTTCCATTTAAGGTTTTCTACTTCTAATGTGGTAGAATATAATTTGCTAATTCCAACTATTATAACACATACAAAAATTGCTGCTACTAATTTTTTCATTATTTTTCCTTTCATTTTATACAACAAAATCTAAGTTTATCTTCCCTAATAAAATTTCCAACATACCTTTTTAAAATCGTATAAACAACCTTCTTAATATTGCTATCATTTTTATTTAAATTCTAATTTTTCTGAGCAATTTGACACTGCTGTTGGATTTATTTTTTTATACTTTCTTTAATTATTTCGCCTGCTAATAAATTGGCAATCATTTCAGGACCAGAAGCTTTTGCAAGTGCGCTTATAGGCGAGTGGTCAATGCCAAAACAGCTTACTGTAACTATATCATTTTTGTGATCATATTTGCAATTGAAAGTATATCCATCTTTTTTAATTGTCCATTTTTTCATATCTGCTCCATTATATTTAAAACAATATTTCAAAAAATTAAAAAAGTTATATATATTTCTTTGTCAAATTAAATATTAATTAGAATAATTTAATAAGTGTTTCAAATCGAAATATAAGTCATCATACAATCAGAATGATCACTCCAAATCCGATACAAACACCAATTTGGATAACGATATCAAACCATTTTAGTTTTGCCTGATAAATAAATGTTCTTTCCGGATTTAATCTGAAAGCTCGAAGTTCTAATGATATTGAGCGATACTTAACTTCTGAGATCGCTCTGGCAATAACCGGAAAGACAAGTGCTGAATATATCTTTAAACGTTTTAGAAATGGAGACTTTGAGATTTCAATTCCTCGAAGATTCAACGCTTCTCGGCTTGTGATAAATTGTTTATGAAAGATTGGTATGAAATGAATAACCGAAGCGACCAGAAAAGAAATTTCATAAGGGATCTTCCAACTTCTGAAAGCAAGAATATAATCATAATATGGGATATCAAGCAACAAACCCGCAATAAGAACTATCAGCATAAGTCTCAAGGAGGATGAAACTCCATAATTTACACCCAAACTTGTAATCTTGATTATTCCAAATTGCCAGATAGTTCCTCCACCTTGACGGAATAATATCTGAAATATCATTAAAGTTATAACAACCCTTAAGATCAATTTCATCCTATGCATAAGCCGATTAAATCTGTGCTTTGAAGGTTGAATTATAAGTAATAAAAAAAATGAAAATAAAAGTAACGATACCTGCATTATTATTGTGTTGTGAATTACAGAAAGTGTTGTAATTGCTGAAACAATTACAATTATTGTACGTAAGTTCAATAATGTTGATGAACCTTTAGAGCCAGTTTCTCTTTCTTCAATTCTATTTCCTTTACTTTCTAAAATAATTCACCTTCCAATTTCAAAACAAAATTCAACCCTTCTCCGGGATACCCAAATTCTTCTTGATAATTAAGATCAAATATATTCTCAACCCCAACCATAAATTTATATCTACTAATTTTTTTATTGAAATAAACAGAATGTAGCCAGTAAGCAGGAAGATCAATATTTTCTTCTGTATGTCGAACATCTTTCCAAAAAGCAGTATATTCCATTTTTAATGAGTATGGAAGCTCAACTCGTTCGGTCAATCCAACCGTGTGACTCGGTGTTCCCAATAATTCCAAATTACTTTCATTCGTATATTTTAGATAAGAATAATCTGCTTGATGTTCCCAAATAAAATATATTTTAGAAGAAACCTCATAGCCGTATGAGTTGATATGATCTATGTTTTCATTTGTTCCACCAATTTTCTCAATTAACCCTGTGATATGATTATAAAAGATAGATTGCTGGATGGAACCGGAAAAAGATTCAAATGAAAAAGGAATAAGTAAATTGAATTCACTTTTTTGAGCTCGCTCTTCTATAAGATCACTGTTTCCACTGCTGCTACTGAACAATTGATGCATCGTAGGATATTTTGTATTGGAAGAGAAAGCTAATGATAATTTCCAATTAAGTGAGTTTTTAAAATAGACTCCGACTGAAGGTTCGAAATGGGAAATCCAACTGTCTCTTCCTTTTTGTTTGAAAAATGAGACACCGCTGCCGGCAGTAAAATTGATTGAATTATACTTATATTCAGTCTGCCAGAAAATGTTATGGTTTAATTGTTCATTTCCAAACCAGTCAGGATAATTTCCATTATCTTTTCTTAAGTAGGATTGTTTTTCAAAGCGATAACCGAAGATTGAATCAATGTGCTTGGTAATTTCCCAATCAAATTTTTGATGAGTTCCTATAGTCCAACTTTTTATATTGGAAGGCCAACTTGAATTCATAACACCTGTGGAAGGATTATATTCAGCGTAAGTGTCATCATAACGGTCGTAATAAATATTTATATCGGAAGTAAGGTTGTATCTTAATTGGAACGAACCGAGTGCAGAGAATTGATAACGTTTCCAATCTGTGAATTCACGCAAATTATTTTCATAAATACTTTCAGGAATTTCTTTAGTGTCCATAAATGTACAACCTGCCTGAAACCCAATCGAATGAAAATCGAATATTGTAAAATTAAACTTGGATTGCAAATCCCATTGATCTCTTTTACAATTATTTCTTATTTTACCATCTTCATAATTTGTTGGTTCAAAACTCTCTGATAGCATAAAACCATCTGTGTTGTAATGAGATGTATATAACCAGTAATCCCACCCTCCAAAATTTCTTGCTGATGAAAGATAAGATTTATTTGTATTGTTTCTTTTAAATTCAGTTCCCATTTTTAACCAAGATGTATTAGAAGGGGAATTTGTGATAATATTTATAACTCCACCCATTGTATCAGAACCATAAAGAGAAGATACAGGGCCTTTGAGAATTCTTATCTCTTTAATATCAGAAACAGGGATCGTGTTTAGATCAACATTTCCAAAATACCCGCCACCAAGTGGTCTGCCATCAAGCATTATTTTTATTTGATCATTCCCAAATCCTCTTATGCGTAATGTACTGCCGGATTTCCCACCAGTGGAAACATGCAATCCATTTACTTTTTCTACCGATTCTGCAATATTTGTTTCGGGAAGAGACAGTACCGGATCAAGCTCAATTATTTCAACTGCACCAATTGTTTCCTGTGGTCTATCGGCTATCACCCTTATACCATCTAAATTGTAATGTCGCATAATTGTTTTAAGAGTATCTATCTCGGAAGCTATTAATGAATTTGTGAAAATGAATAATAAAATAATCAAATTAAATATTTTCAAAATTTCCTCTAAACAATTTTTTAATTTTCTTGTTATCAATTATATAACTCTTATCAATTAAATTTGAAAAATAATCTTCTTTGTGAGATATAATCAGGCATCCTTTCCCCAAAGTTTTTCGTTCTTCAATAATCTCAATAAATATTCCGGTAATTGTGTTATCAAGTCCTGATACTGGCTCATCAAGAATCCAGTATTTATCATAGTTTATTAATAATGCGGCTAATCCAATCCGCTTAATTTGCCCTCCACTTAATTCCCAGAAAGGTTTATCTTTAAGATCATTAATTTTTAATTTTTCCATTACTTTATTTCTTAGTTTAGAAGAAAGTTCATTGATTTCTTTATCAAAACCAATTTGCCATAAAGTTAGATCTTCGTCGGGAGTTGCCGCCACAACATTTGAAAGTGGTTCTTGTTTTAGATAAATAATTGATTTTGCACGTTCTGAAAAAGAAACTGGTTTTAAATCTAAATCATTAAGAAGAATTGAACCAGAATAGTTCTTTTCCAGACCGCTAAGAATCCTACATAATGTAGTTTTCCCAGAACCATTCTCTCCTTTCAAAAATGTGATCTCATTAAATGGAAGTTCAAGTGTAGCATTTGCGAAAATGGGATTTTTGGCTTGATAAGCAAATGACAGATCTTTTATTTTAATTCTCTTCATTCAATTTTCCCATTTCAATTGTTTTATTTGCAAATTGAGCAATATCGGTAGTATGACCAGCAAGAAATATTATCTTTCCATTTTTTGCTTGGGTTCTTATCTCACCAGAAGTCAGCTTAATATATTTTTTTGAAAGTCCTGCAAATGGCTCATCAAGTAAATATACAGTGGGTGAAAGTGTGATAATAGATGCAAAAGTAACTAATTTTTTCTGACCAAATGAGAGTGAAGTCGTTTCTTGGTATCTCAAGTTTTCAATATTCAGTTTGGTAAGGATATCATCAATTCGCTTTACAATATTCTTTGCAGGAATATTAAGATTCTCCGGAGCAAAAGCAAGTTCCTGTTCAACTGTAGGAAAAAAAAGTTGATTATCTGGATGCTGCATTAACAAACTTATTCGGGGTGCAATTTCGGGAAGAGATAACTTGGAAATATCAACATTATTGTGGAAAATACTTCCTGAAAGGTCTCCGGTAAATATTTTTGGGATCACACTGCAGATAATATTCAATAGTGTTGTTTTGCCGGTACCGCTATCACCTTTAACAGCAATAATATCCCCTCTTTCAGCAGCGAATGAAAAATTATTTATCAATAATGGTGAATCTTCATTATATTTAAAGGTAATATTTTCTAACTTTAACATTATTTTATTTCAATTGTTTCTAGGTATTTAATCCAACGCTGACTAAATTCATCTGATGGTATAACTAATCGAACAAATTGACCTCTCGCATCGTGTTGAAACACAAGATAAATTCTTTCATTTTCTTCTTTAATTAAATTGAGTCTTCCACCATCTTTCGAATGAAGAATATACTCTGTTTTAATATCGGTTGGAATATTTAAAGATTTGAGAATGTTAGCTAAATCGAAGCCATTCAATTTATCACCACGTCCTGTTGTGAAACTAACTTTCTCACTTGAATTAATCTTAGAATAAGTAAGAAATGTTTCTTGGTCTTTATAAGTAATCTTAATTCCTTCTCCATCTGTTGCTTTACTCTTCTGATAATATGAAAGTGCAAGAAGAATTAGAATTAGAATAACAAGAATTAATAAAATTTTCTTCCTCATTAATCTCTACTTCGTTCCTTATATTTTCTTGCATAATATCCATTCTTGCTGCTTTGTCCTAAGAACTCAAAATCATTCATTCGTTTAGAAAAATTATTATCCTCAATTGAAGTTTTGGTATAAATGCATATTTCTTTTAGATTACGAATATTGCAAACTGCTGGTAAAATATCTGCTTTGGAATTCCAACAATTCTTATCTTTTTGGATGTAGATTTTAGAAAAACTTCGCGATGTTATTAAAGCAGCAGTTCCATCAGAACCAATTAGAAGAGCGTATTTTGCAGAAGGTGCAAAACTAAGAATCTCATCAAACCTGCCATAATCGCTAATCTCTACTCCGTCTTTAATGTTTCCAGTAAGAATTAAATTCTTTGGTGAACAGGAAAAAAGGAGTAGGACGAGAAATAAAATTGAAACTCTTCTTACCATTCTAACCATTCTGCTCTATTCCAATTACTAATATTGAATTTTTCATTTGAACTTTGCTTTTCTGTATTCTCACCAAAATGGAGAATTACTTCTTCTGGAAAGTTGTTCCAATTAAGTAGATTATTTACATCAGTAAGCGACATGAAATGACTTTGGAAGATAACTACAACATCAAAGATTTGAACATAAGCAAGATTCTTGATCCACATTCCTGCAGGCATATCAGGACTTTTCAAATCAAATGAATCACCATTTTTTATTAAAAGAGCATTCTTTAAATATTTATCATAATCCAAATTATGCTTCACTCCGTCTTTTCCAACTACCAGTACCTCATCTTTGAGAAATGGAAATGCTTGAGACATGATGTCTGGGAAGGTGTAACCAGTTACTCTAATAAATGGAGGCAGTTCATCTCTAATTTGTGTTTTATTAATAATGGGTTCTGCAAAATATATTGTATGTGGAAAGGGAATGTCAAAGATTGATTCAGTTTTAATTGTACTGATATCTTGTATCCAGAACATATCTCGTATTTCAGGGATTACCAGACGAATATGTTCATTATCGAGTGTCTTGCCATTCCTAACTAAAGCTAAAACAACTTCTTTATTTAAGATATCTTCTTTAGCAATTCTCACAAGATAATTATCTGAAGAGATAAAACACAATTTGTCATAATTGGAAATACCGTATTCCTGTAAAATATCAATTAGTTTCACGCCAATCCAATTATCATCCTTTTCTTCACCATCTTTGTTACGATAAGTTTCTAATTCAGCCTGCTCATAACTATCTAATTTTGTTCGTTCTAAGTTAATAATTCTTTCTGCATCTATAAGTTCAATTGAAAAGAGCAGTGAACTTACAAATAGAATTATTCCAAATATTATTACCTTCATATTTCTCCCTATATTATTCTATATTTTTTAAGTTTATTGTACATTGAATATGAAATAATGCCACCTACAATTCCTGAAATACTGGCAGCGGTGAGTGAAATCACAAATGGAATCGATGCAAGCCTCATTACAATTATTGTTACAATAACAGCACCCGTAAGATTGGCTACAGTCACAACAAGAACATGAAAAAATATAGTTCTTTTATTTTTAAAGAATAATGAAACTATCTCAGCCATTAATCCCGGCATAGTATAACTTATCAATGAAACAGCACCGTGGTTTCCAAAATAGCCCAAACTCAACATAACAATAGCTTGTGTAATTCCAACAAGAAAACCTGCTCCTGGTTTATTCACAATCGCGATAGCAAGTGCTATCCACATCATATATAAACCACCGGCAAGCGAACCACCGGGTATCATTAGGGGAGCGGAAATAAGATGAATAAGCGGAGTGACAATCGGTTTGACCGCTAACCCCAGAGCACTCATTATAGCTATATAAAGCAGATCTTGAGATGAATATTTCCTCAGCCAGTTCACTATCTTTGAATCTCCACCAAATCTATCTTTTCAACAACTTTTACACTTTTGAAGATTGTGTCGAAATTGGCATCTAAGAAAACTGCTTTATTTCGTTCAGGAAGCCAATAACTGTTTTGAATTGTATCCCAATCAAAAATATTATTGGAATCATCATTCACCCAACCATCGGCAGCTGTGAAAAGGAATTCATAATTCTGTGGATCTTCAGTAACATAATCTGAGATGAAGTTTTCCAATTCGATAGCATTTGCTGTATATGACTCTCCTTCTTTTGTATAAGTGATCTCTTGTGGTGTGAATGCACCTGGCTCAAATATTGTTATATTGGCATCAAGTACAACATCGATCTTTCTATAAAGACGGAGATGATGAGCCCATTTTACATTATATCCAGAAGCTATGTTCTCATCAATAAAATAGGTTCTGCCTTTCTCGGAAGGAAGCAAAAAACCTGTTGCAAAATCTTCCCAGGTTAGATCATAATAATCATGCTCGCGAGGCGTATAACCATCACCTGATACGATCTCAACTGCAAATAATTTCCTACCATCAAAATCATCTTCATCAAGATAAGTATTAACAGAATCCTCATCAATGAATTGATCAAGTGAATAACCTGTTACCATTAAACCATTGTAATCGATTTGTTCTGTAGTGAAAGTAAGTAGCTCTGTAGAATCAGGAATTGTGAATTCAATGTCTACTACTTCGGCAAAAGATGGTGGGATTGGGTCTTCTGTTTGATTCTCTGATGGATTATCATCGCAGGCTACAAAAGTGAATAGAATGATAACACCGATAAAAAGTAATTTTGTGAATTTGTTCATTTGTCCTCCAAAAATAATTTTGAAGGCAAGAGGATGAGTATTTTTTATTTCCTTCTCGCCTTTCCAAACACGGGAGATATTTTCGTTTCCAAAAATACCCTGTCGGTAAAGTATCATTACTTATAATAAAGCCTTAGAATCCTTTACTTCAGCGCAAAGCAAATCTTAAATAGAAGATTTTAATGTCAAGGTTTTGGTTGGAGTTAAAAAAAGAATATTTAGCATCGAACTGAAACGAACAACTATTGTTGGTTTTGCATTAGCAAAACGACAACTTCACTTTAACAAAAACGAACAAAAGAGATTTAGTTAGTAATGTGCTGAATAAGTAAATGGCAATAAATCAGTCTTCGCTAAAGTTTCCCCAAAATTATTCTGGTTGATAAGTTGAACTTATCAACCCAATTTCATTCGCAAGTTCAACTTGCGAATAAGAAAAATATTGACATGAAATAATATGTAACTCTTTTTGTTTTTTGTAGATAAGGAAGTGTACAGTTTGTATATGCTTATGTGCTTCTGACCAACATCTAAATACACCTGCACTTCTTTAGATCTTCATTGATTTTTAACAATTTATTTTAAGGAGTGCTTTATGAAGACTGTTTATTTTGTTTTAGTATTTTTTCTTTTATCAACCTTTCTAAATTCAACCATCATCAATGTCCCCGCAGACCAATCATCAATACAGGCAGGAATTAATGCAGCGGCGAACACTGACACAGTTCTTGTTCAACCTGATACTTATGTTGAAAACATTAACTTTAATGGAAAACTGATAACAGTTGGTTCACTATTCTTAACAACCGCAGACACTTCCTATATTTCCACAACCATTATTGATGGAAATGAAGCTGGAAGTGTAGTTACTTTTAATAGTGATGAGGACTCAACTGCAGTGTTAACTGGTTTCACTATAACAAATGGTTCTGATTCCAATGGTGGCGGGATTTCCTGTTATAGTTCCTGTCCAATATTAGAGAGATTAACAATTTCAGGTAATACTGCCACTTCTTATGGTGGTGGAATTTACTCTGAAAGTTCCAGTTCAAATCTACAGAATGTAACAATAGCAGGTAATTCTGCTAACTATGGTGGTGGCATATTCAGCAATGGTTCCAGTCCAAGTTTACAATACGTAATAATATCAGGTAATTCTGTTTCTAATGGTGGTGGCGGTATCTTCTGTAGACTTAATTCAAATCCTAATTTAAAGAATGTAACAATAACAGATAATTCTGCTTCTACTGGGAGTGGTGTTTACTGTGAAGCATCCACATTCGATATAATAAATTCCATTTTATGGAATGATTCACTCAATGAGATCCATATTGAGTCTGGTTCTGTAGCAGCAACATATTCAGATATCCAGGGTGGTTTAGTTGGAACAGGCAATATCAATAGTGATCCGTTATTTGTGGATTCTGGTAATGGAGATTATCACCTGCAGTCAACTTCCCCATGTATAGATGCCGGAGATCCGGCATCACCCTTAGATCCAGACGGTACCATAGTAGATATGGGTACTTATTACTTTAATCAGCCTATTAAGGCAGATTTTACGGTGGATGTAACAAGCGGATATCTTCCTTTAACGGTTAATTTTACTGATCTTTCTACTTCAGCCACTTCGGTGATAGATGAATGGTATTGGGATTTCGGTGATGGAAATAATTCTTCTTTGCAAAATCCTTCTAATGAATATCTGACTGTGGGACTTTATACTGTTTCGCTCACTGTGACTGATGAAAATGATTCCACTAATTCGGAAACAAAGGTTGATTACATTGCTGTGCAATCTTTTGCTTATAGTGGATCAATATGGCATATATCTACAACAGGGAGTGATATTACAGGAAATGGATCGGAACAATTTCCATTTGCTACTATACAGCATGGTATCAGCGCCTCCTCCAATACAGATACAGTGTTTGTACAGCCTGGAACGTATGTAGAGAATATTAACTATAATGGAAAACTGATCACTGTTGGTTCGTTGTTTTTAACAACTCAGGATACATCCTATATTTCAACGACGATTATTGATGGAGATAGCATAAATAGTGTAGTTAGATTTGGTAGTGGTGAAGATTCCACTGCCGTTCTGAGTGGATTCACAATTACAAATGGCTATGCATATTGCGGAGGAGGGATTTATTGTTGCTCATATTCCAGTCCTACGTTGCAGAATTTGATTATAACAGCTAACAATACTCATGATTACAGATACGGTGGTGGAATTGCTTGTTATTTTCATTCCGATCCAAAAATTCAGAATGTAACAATTTCAGATAATTATGCCGATTTTAAAGGTGGTGGTTTTTATTGCTATTTTTCTAATCCTTATTTGCAGAATGTTACGATAATTGGAAATACTGCCGTTTATTACGGCGGGGGATTTTATTGTGTATCTTCCAGTCCCAGTTTAAGTTATGTTACAATAACAGATAATAGTGGTTATGACGGTGGTGGTGCATATTTATATAATTCTTCTGGTGCAAATTTTGATAATGTAACAATAGCAGATAATTCAGTTACTCACTCTGGTGGCGGAATTTACTGTTATAATTCTTCTGGTGCAAATTTTGATAATCTAACAATAGCAGGCAATTTAGCTAATTCCTATGGTGGCGGAATTATCTGTTATTTTTCCAGTCCGAATTTTGATAATTTAACAATAGCAGGTAATTCAGCTTACCATGGTGGTGGGATTTATTGTTTAAGTTCCAATCCGGTTTTAACAAACTCTATCCTATGGAATGACTCACCACAGGAGATCTATATTAATTCCGGTTCAGTTACAGCAACTTACTCCGATATCCTAGGTGGATGGGCAGGAACAGGGAATATAGATGCTGATCCATTGTTTACAGATCCTGGAAATGGAGATTATCATTTAAGCTGGGCTAATTTTCCAGTTCCTGATGCTACCATGTCTCCCTGCATAGATACTGGAGATCCTTACTCACCATTTGATCCGGACGGTACAATAGCAGATATGGGAGCTTTTTATTTTGACAGATCTCCCGCAGCTCCGGTAATTACGGCGGTAGAAGATGTGCCGAATGATCAGGGAAGATATGCTCAGGTTAGATGGAATAGAAGCCCTTATGATGCACCTAATTCACCTGTTACTATAAAATCATATTCGGTGTGGAGATATGATGATATATTTGGTGATCTTGGAAAATTCGAGACATATGAAGATCCCCGGGAAATATTTGAGAAAGCAGCAAAAGATAATGATAAGAATTATTACTGGCAGAGAGATGATGAAATATTAACATTTATTGCACAGCTTCCGGCAGTGGGATATGCTCAATATTCTGTTGTTGCTCCAACTCTTATAGATTCGAGTGTTGTTTCAATTAATTATTCTGCTTTTAAAGTTCTTGCTCATACAGATGTAACTTTAATATATTATCCTTCACTACCCGATTCCGGTTATTCTGTAGATAACATCGCTCCGGATGAAACAGAAACTATCATCACTAAAAATGGAAGCAACATGAACCTAAGCTGGGATGAAGTGGAATATGGAACATATCAAGGGAATTCCTATCCTGAAATAAACGGCATCTGGTACAAGATCTATGCCGGAAACTTTCCCGATTTTGTCTGTGATGAGATCCATTTAATAGATACAATTACAAATCTAAATTATGATTATTCTCTAACAGGAGAAGAGAAGAAATTCTTTAAAATAGTGGTGAGTGATCAACCGGATGCGGGTCGTTCAATCAAACAGTTAAATAATTATAATGTACCTAAAGGAGATTATCGGAATATAAGAAAATAATATTGATTAAATTATCTACAACATCAAAGGGAAAAAAATGAAACAATTAATTGGTGATCATTTATCAGTTGGACAACATTCGGTTGTTTGGGATGACAAAGATGAAACCAACAAACCGGTTTCTTCAGGAATCTATTTATATCAACTGAAAACTGAAAATTATGAACAAACGAAAAAAATGATCTTAATGAAATAACCTTGAAGGCTATCTAATAATAATAATACGCTCAGAATTTTTCTGAGCGTATTTTTATAATAGCATGAAAATTTATATGTAAAATAATTTATACCACAAATAATATATAAATAAAATAATTGACACTAAATAATATCCAACACTTTTTGGTTTCTGTAGATAAGGAAGTGTAAAGTTTATATAGGCTTATATGCTTCTGACCCTCTTCTAATACACTTGCACTTCTTTAGATCTTCATTACGATACAACCATTTATAAAAAGGAGTGCGATATGAAGATTATTTATTTTATTTTACAATTTTTTCTTTTATCAACCTATCTTTTTTCTACTATCATCAATATTCCTGCAGACCAACCCACAATACAAGCCGGTATTAATGCAGCAGTAAATGGTGACATTGTTCTTGTACAACCGGGAATTTATGTAGAAAATATTAATTATAATGGAAAACTGATTACTGTAGCATCACTATTCTTAACAATCCAGGATACAACCTATATTTCTCAAACTGTTATTGATGGTAATCAGAATGGAAGTGTTGTAACTTTCAATAGTGATGAGGAATTTACTTCCATAAACTCAAAACCACTAATTTCGAAAAAACAAAGAAGATGATCTTACTCAAATAAGAATTAAGGAAAAACTATGAAGATAATGCAATTAGAATGAATTAATTAGATCTCCGATGTTTTTGAAAAAAAGTTGAGTAAAAAGCTTCGGAGGACAAAGAGGAGGTCGCATGAAAAAAGTAAAAGTTTTCTGTTTTCTTGTAATAATGATTTTTTTCTTATTCACATTTAGCTGTAGTAAAGAAAGCACAAGCAGTGATACAGAATCACCAACGGTAATGATAACATATCCACCAGATAATTCTGATATATCAGTAGGTACAATAGTAAATATCGTAGCAGAAGCAGATGATAATAAAGAAATAGATTTTGTGCAGTTCTATATAGATGGTGTAAGTGTACTTGAAGACAGTAGTGAACCTTATGGTTATAGTTGGGACACAACCGGACTCAATGGTTCTCATACTATCTATGCTAAAGCCAAAGATACTTCCGAGAATATTACAACAAGTGAATTAATTACTGTAGCTATTTTTGGAGAAGCACCTAATCCACCTTCAAACCCAAATCCAGTGAATGGTGTATCCGATTTATCGATTGATACAATTTTATCATGGACTTGTAGTGATCCTAATGGAGATGAATTAACATACGATGTTTATTTTGGAGTTTCATCCTCTCCTCCACTTATCAACTCTAATCATACAAGCATGAACTATGATCCTGGCACACTGGATAATGGAACTACATATTATTGGAAGATAGTAGCCAGTGATGGATTAGATGAAACTGAAGGTCCAGTCTGGGAATTTACGACAGGATTATATGGAACTGTCACTGATATTGACGGTAATGAATACCAGACGCTGATTATTGGTGACCAGGAATGGATGATCGAGAATCTCAAAGTAACCCATTACAGAAACGGAAACCCTATCCCTAATGTTACAGATAATAGCACCTGGGCTGGACTTTCTACTGAGGCATACTGTGTTTATGACAATGATCCATCAAATACTGATATATATGGCAATCTTTACAACTGGTATGCTATCGATGACCCAAGAGGACTTACTCCTGAGGGTTGGCATGTCCCAACCGATGAAGAAATAATGGAATTGGAGATGTATCTCGGAATGAGTTACACTGAAGCCCATGCAGAAGGCTGGCGAGGTACTAACGAAGGCAGTAAACTTGCCGGCAGTGCAGACCTATGGAGCGATGGAGCTTTAGATAATGATCCTGAATTTGATAGTAGCGGTTTTAGCTTCCTTCCTGGCGGGTACCGCTATTACTACTCTGGTACTTTCAACGATTTGAGCTTCAACGGTTTCTTTTGGTCTTCTACTGAGAGTGGTAGCTACGCTTGGATACGGAGGCTGTATTGCAGTTACGCCAATGTAAGCCGGGGCAGCCACTATAAGTGGAATGGCTTTTCGGTTCGTTGTGTCAGGGATTAGTTTTTGTTGGCTATTTGTTTATCCGGCAGTCGCCGAACAAGTGAAACTCGTTTGTCTATTTGTCTATTTTTGGAAAAAGAATTGCTGGTAACAAAACACTCCAAATTAAGATTGAGAGAAAAGTGAGAAGAACGTGGCGTGCACAAAACATTAGCAGCAAAAAAAATTTAAACCTAGGAGAAAAAATGAAAAAGATTTTTTTAATTTTATTAATTGCATTATGCTCAATTTCACTTATTGCTCAATCCCCCCTCCGGATACCTTATGGACTCAAACATACGGAGGTGAATATAATGAGAGAGCTCATTCAGTCCAACAAACATCTGACGGAGGATACATCGTCGCAGGAGTTACATGGTCTTATGGAGCAGGTTCTGGTGCTTTCTGGTTAGTAAAAACAGATGGAAATGGTAACGAGGATTGGACTCAAACATATGGAATTCCAGGTTCTGATTATGCTAATTCAATCAAACAAACAGCTGATGGAGGATATATCATCGCAGGAGATACAGGATCTTATGGAGCCGGATCTTGTGATTTCTGGTTAGTTCGTCTTTCTGCAGAGACTGATTCTGAAGATGACATTATTTCAATTGATCCATTTCAATTATCAAACCACCCTAATCCATTTAATCCTGAAACAACAATATCGTTTTCTATACCAACAGACAGTGCAATAAATCTAATTGTTTACAACATCAAAGGACAGTTAATTAAATCTCTTGTAAACGAGATCAAACCTATTGGTGAGCATACTGTGATCTGGGATGGCAGGGATGATAATGGTAAACCAGTTTCTTCAGGGATTTATTTTTATAAATTGAAAACCAATAATATCGAAAAGACGAGGAAAATGATCTTAATGAAATAAACAAAAAAGGAAGTTAATATGAAATATTTAGTAATTATTCTTTTCCTGGCAGGATTATCAGTTTTGTGTTTTGCTCAGCAAACCATCTGTGGGTCAATAACACATGACCAGATGCAAAGAGAATACATTCTTTATGTACCAGCCAGTTATACAGGGGATACACCCGTTCCCCTGGTTCTCAATTATCATGGATTTGGAGAATACGCTTATGATCAGATGGTTGAACGTGATTTTCGATCTATTGCCGATAGTGCAGGATTTATATTAGTCCATCCTCAGGGTGCATTGTTTCAAGGCAGCACTCATTGGAATGTCGGGGGCTGTTGTGTCGGGAGCAACATAGATGATGTAGGCTTTACAGAGGCATTGATCGACTCACTTTCTGCAGAATTCAATATTGATCCTGACCGGGTTTTCAGCACTGGAATGTCCAACGGTGGTTTTATGAGTTTTCTGTTGGCAAGTCAATTGAGTGAGAGGATTGCTGCGATTGCTTCTGTTACCGGCTCGATGACTCCGGAAACATATAACAACAGCTATCCACAGCATCCAATTCCGATTCTGCAAATGCATGGAACCTCCGATAGCATAGTGCCTTATAATGGTATACTCTGGGCAGAGTCTATAGATGATGTGCTTCAATATTGGGTTGATTATAATAATTGCAATGCTACGCCAACAATAACAGCATTGCCGGATCTTGATCCTAATGATGGAAGCACCGTTGAACTGCACGTTTATGATGAAGGTGATAATGGTGTTTCAGTTGTACATTATAAAATAATTGGTGCTGGACATACCTGGCCTGGAAACTCAGGTGCAAATCGTGATATCGACGCATCCGAAGAGATCTGGAATTTCTTTTCCAGATATGATATAAATGGATTGATCATCCCGGTAGGAATTGAGGATTCAAATGAAATCACCAGTGTTGGCTTCGAATTATTTCACAACTACCCAAACCCATTCAATCCGGAAACAACTATTTATTATTCTCTCAAAGAAAATTCCCAGGTCACACTCAATGTCTACAACATTAAAGGTCAGCTGATGAAAATTCTGGTAAACGAAAGCAAACCTGCTGGAGAGCATACTGTTATCTGGGAGGGAAGGGATGATAAAGGTAAGCCAGTATCATCAGGTGTCTATTTCTATAAACTAAAAGCTGGCAATGATGAAAAAATCAAAAAAATGGTTCTTTTAAAATAAAGGAAACCTTGCGGATGGGTAAAATTTCCGCACTGGTTTTTAGAGTTAAACCATTCGCAAGGTTTTGCTAATGCTCAACCAATGCAAAGGTTTCACCCAAGGAGATTAAAATAAAAACTGCATTTATTATTTTTATGTTTTTTCTTTCTACTCTTTCTCTTTCAGCAACAATCATCAACATTCCTGCCGATCAACCCACGATCCAGATTGGAATTAATGTTTCTGTAAATACTGATACAGTTCTTGTACAGCCTGGAACTTATGTGGAGAATATTAACTACAATGGAAAGCTGATCACAGTAGTATCGCTATTTTTAACAACCCAGGATACAACCTACATTTCACAAACCATTATTGATGGGAATCATTATGGTAGTGTTGTAATTTTTGCAAGT
This sequence comes from Candidatus Tenebribacter burtonii, assembly GCA_030765625.1. GTDB lineage: Bacteria > Cloacimonadota > Cloacimonadia > Cloacimonadales > TCS61 > Tenebribacter > Tenebribacter burtonii. The sequence continues at coordinate 18,954 of JAVCCF010000151.1, read as the reverse complement.
AATGAAGATTCCACGGCAGTTTTAACAGGTTTTACAATCACGAATGGTTATACCGATGAGGAGGAAGGTGGCGGGATTTACTGTTACCAATCAAACCCGTCTATTATACATAATAACATCACTGGAAATATAGCGCATGAAAGTGCTGGTGGTGGTATTTATTGTGAAAATTCCTCTCCGCATTTAGAAAATTTAACGATAGCAGGTAATTCTGCTGAAGTTGGTGGCGGGATTTGCTGTTCCGATAATTCTAATCCGAGATTAGTGGATGTAACCATAATAGGTAATTCTACTTCGGGAGGACTTAATAATTATGGTGGTGGGATTTGCTGTTTTGATAATTCCTCTCCGATTCTATTGAATGTATTCATCTCAAATAATACTGCTCATAGTGGTGGTGGGATTTGCTGTAGTAATAATTCCATACCTGTGTTTGATAGTGAAAATAGATGTAATATATATTTGAATATTGCAGGTACTTTAGGTCGTGATCTGTATGCTGATAATTGTGAAAATATAGATGTAATTGTAGATACGTTCACTGTATTACAACCGGATGATTTCTTTGCCTATCCGATCGATAACTTCACATTTGACATTCTTAATGCCTATATAGAGCAGGTAGATCAAGATCTGTACGTAAGCCCTGATGGTTCTAATAATAATAGCGGATTAACAGTTGATGATCCTTTACTTACAATCTCTTGTGCGCTTGTGAAGATTCTTCCAGATAGTACAAATACTCACACAATTCATCTGTCGAATGGAATCTATTCACCTTCCGGTACAGGTGAGATGTTTCCATTATATTGTAGAAGTTATGTTTCATTAATCGGAGAAGATGAGACTTCTACAATTTTAGATGGTGAAGAATTGAGTAGAATTTTATTCTGCGATAACGATAATAATTTTTCCATTGAGAACATTACGATTACAAATGGTTATTCATATTTGGGTGGCGGGATTTACTGTGGAAATTCCGATCCCATTCTACAGGATGTAACAATAACAGGAAATTCTGCTGAATATGGTGGCGGGATTTCTTGTAGCAATACATCAAATCCAAGTTTAGAAAATGTAACAATATCTGGTAATTCTGCTGAACATGGTGGCGGGATCGACTGTTATGAATCCAGTCCAAGTTTGTATAATGTGACTATATCAGGTAATACTGCTAATTCTGGTGGCGGGATTTACTGTTGTTATAATTCCAATCCGTCTTTAGTGAATGTTTCTATAACAGGTAATTCTACTGATAGCAATGGCGGAGCAATTTGCTGTTATGAATCTAATCCGATTATACAAAATGTGATAATAAAAGATAATAGTGCTTTTGTTGGTGGTGGGATCAATTGCAGTCTTAGTTCCAATCCATATCTAATTAATGTATTAATATCAGGTAATTCTGCTGAATATGGTGGTGGAATTTACTGTAATCAATCCTCTCCGAGTTTAATAAATGTGACAATTTCAGGTAATTCTTCTGATGCTAATGGTGGCGGATTTTGGTGTCTTAATTCTAATCTCACTTTAGTAAATTGCATTCTCTGGAATGATACACCTGAAGAAATATATATTTTAACTGGTTCTATTATCGCAACATATTCTGATATACAAGGTAGTTGGGTTGGAGAAGGCAATATTGATGAAGATCCTTTATTTGTAGGAACAGGAGAAGATCCATACTCTTTACTTGAAGATTCTCCCTGCATAGATTCTGGTATTCCTGATACTACAGGATTGAATTTGCCACCCTGGGATATAATCGGTAACCTGCGCATCTGGGATGGAGATGGGAATGGAGGTGCTATCATTGATATGGGAGCTTACGAATACGGAGCTCCACCTTATGTAGAAATAGATGACAATGTAATTGTTCAAACTCCTGAAGTCTTTTTACATCAAAACTACCCAAATCCTTTCAACCCATCCACAATAATAAACTACTCTCTTAAAGAGAATTCAAAGGTTTCACTCAATATCTATAATATCAAAGGACAGAAAGTGAAACAGCTTGTCAGTGACCAGCTGTCAGCAGGACAGCATTCAATTAGATGGGATGGAATAGATGACAATGGTAAAAATGTTTCATCAGGCATTTACTTTTATAAATTGAAAACTAAAGGTTATGTGAAAACTAAAAGGATGGTATTATTGAAATAAAATACTAGACTAATAACTGGTTTCTCGACACAAACAATGGAGCCTTTTGTCAAAACTTATGATTAGCTATTTGTTAATCTCCAAAATATCTAAAACAAATGCATAAGTTAGAGCAATTTCTTTTAGATAATCATATCGTCCTGAAGAACCACCATGTCCTGCATTCATGTTAGTTTGCAGTAGAAGTAGATTGTTATTAATTTTGTTTGCACGTAGTTTAGCCACCCATTTGGCAGGTTCCCAATAATTCACACGAGTATCATAAAATCCCGCCAAAGCAAGGATATGCGGATAACCTTGTGGGATTACATTATCGTATGGAGAATAGGAGCGAATATAATTAAAATAGATCTCTTCATTTGGATTACCCCATTCTTGATATTCACTAACAACTGCCGAAAGAGTTGGATCCAGCATGGAATTCAGCACATCGACAAAAGGTACATCAGCGATCACTCCAAAAAAAAGGTCGGGACGCATATTGGTTACAGCTCCAATTAAAAGTCCACCGGCACTTCCACCATCAATTATTAATTTATCAGCATAATTCTCTTTTTTTAAGTATTCAGCACAGGCAATGAAATCAGCAAAAGTATTTTTTTTATTAAGCATCTTACCTTGTTCATACCAATATTCACCCATCTCTTTTCCACCTCGCACATGGGCAATTGCATAAACAATTCCCCGGTTAAGCAGACTTAACCTGGAAGATGAAAAATAAGGATCAAATGAATCACCATAAGCACCGTAAGCAGTTAGATAAATAGGATTACTACCATCTTTGCGGAACATGTCCTTTTTGTATAGAAGTGAAATGGGAATTTCTGAACCATCTTCTGCTTTGGTATAAATTCTTTCTGAAAGATATTCCTCAGAATTATAATCACCGAGTACTTCTTGTTGTTTTAGCAATTCCTCCTCTTTTGTATTCATATTATAATCATAAACCACGTAAGGTGTTACCAGTGATTCATAGGTGAAGCGAAGTATGTCAGAATCGTATTCTGAGCTGCCCCATGTATAAAATGTATAGATTGGTTCAGGGAATTTTACATAATAGTCAGTTCCGCTTTCCAAATTAATTATTCGCAGTTTTTCTACACCATTTTCACGTTCAGATAAGACTAAATGGTTTTGGAAAACTTCGGCATTCAGTAACACATTGGAACGTGTTGGAATTACTTCGCACCAGTTTTCTTGTGAAGGTTTATTAACCTGTGTGATCATTAATTTATTATTTTTTGCTTTACTATTTGTAATTATGTAAAAATTATTTTCGTGAGAAAGCACATAATAATCATGTCCTTCTTTGCGAGGTTCGATTATTTTGAATTCACCATTTGGATCATTGGTATTTAAGAACCAACGCTCAGTAGTTGTTTTACTAGCTGTTCCAAGAATGATATATTTCTTATTTCTTGTTTTACTTAACCACACCCAGAAACGTTCATCATTTTCAGTAAACATTAGTTTATCAGTTTTTGTTTCAGTTCTAATTTTGTGTCTAAATATTTTGTAAGATCTACCGGCAATATCTGTAGTGGAATAGAAAATTGTTTTATTATCGCTTGCCCATGAGATATCACTGATCAAAGGAATTTTATCAGGTAGATATTCTCCAGTTATTAGATTTTTGATAACAAGTGTGTAATCTTCTGCCCCGGTAGTATCCACACCATAAGCTAAAAAATTATGATCAGGGCTGATCTTGCGTTCGATAATTGAGAAAAATTCATATCCTTCAGCAAGTTTATTAACATCAAGGTAAATTTCTTCAACAGCACCTGGTTGGATCATTTTCCTACAATAAATGGAGTATTGCTTTCCCATTTCTTTTTTTGAATAATACAAATAATTATCTTTCTCAATTGGAACACTTACATCGTTTTCTTTGATACGATCAATGATCTCCTGATAAAGGGTTTGCTGAAGTTTCTTTGTTTTCTTCAATACTGACGTTGTATATTCATTCTCAGCATTGATGTACTCAAGAACATCTTCTTGTTCACGAGTTTTATCTTTGAGCCAGGCATAGTTATCAATAAGTTTAACACCATGAATGTAAGTCGTATCGGGAATGATTTTAGCAATAGGTGGTTGTGATTTAGTTGTGCATCCAATAAAGAAAGCAACTATTAAAAGCAAATATATATTTTTTTTCATATCAGAATTTTATTACCTTTCGAGAATTTTAATTATTGAGTTCTTTTAGAAGTTCAATTGCAACTTCTTCATCATCTTTTTGAACAAAGAATTCCACTTTCCCAATATCTGCACCAAAAGCAAAACTGAATTGTCCGCCAAGAATACTCTGCATATGCTCACCTTGAACCAGATATTCAATTTCTGCATCGATGAGAATAGATTTGATAATCGCTGTTAATCCCAGATCAGAACTTTCAAATACTTTTACAAAATCAGATGCATTATCTTTAGGTTTATTAGAAAGCAGAATAGTATTGCAATACGGACACTGTTTTTTTGTTGTAGTAATTATCTTATCACATTCAGGGCAATACATTTATATCCAAAAGTAATTGCGAGCAGTTCTCATTATTTTAATTTCACTACCTATCTCTTTTATTTCCAGAATCATACTTTGACCTCTCTTTTTAAATTATTTAATAGAACAACACGAGAAATAACTCCCGAGATTACATATGCTAAAGCTAAAGCAATAAAAATTCCTGTCAAACCAAATAAATGTGAACCCAATAATGCAAATGGAATACATAATATGAACATCTGGAAAAATGTAAGGCTGACTGCTTGTATTGGTTTGTGCATTACATTTAAAGCAGTAGTGCTCAAAATGAAAATTCCCTGCAATGCATAACTTACTGGAACAATAGTAAGATAAAGTGATATTGTTGATATCACATGCGGGTCTTTATTAAAAACTCCGGCAATTTGATTTCGTAATAAAATGAGTAAAATGAAAATAGCAATTTCCCAAAAAATTGCAAATCTATGACTAATATTTATAGCAGCATGAACGCGATCATATTTTCGAGCTCCAATGTTTTGACCGATAAACGGACCAAGAACTGACGCTAAAGCATTAATGACGGCAAGAGAGAAGAATTCTATGCGTGTAGCTACCCCGAAGCCAGCTACAGCCTTTATCCCATAAGAAGATATAATTCTGGTTATTATTCCTATTGTTACTGGAATAATAATTCTGGCTCCGGCAATTGGAACTCCAATGAACATCACCAGTTTCCAAGAACTTATAATTTCAGTTAATTTAGGAATATTAAATGATATCATTTTTTCCCGTTTTGCAAGCACCCATAATGCAACAGTGAAAGTTGTAAATCTACTGATAATAGTCGCTATCGCTGCACCTTTGATTCCAAGTTCTGGTAAAGGCCCAATTCCAAATATCAATAATGGATCTAATATTGTATTTATACAGACTGCAATTAACATGATAATACTGGGAGTTTTTGCGTCTCCAGTTGCACGGATCGCATTATTTCCAACCATTGGAACAACTACAAAAGGCATTCCAAAATACCAAATTCTCATATATGTTTTTATGTAAGGAATTATTTTAGAAGTTGCGCCTAAAGCTTTGAATAAAGGCTCTATTGTGAATTGTCCAATTATTACAAATCCAAAAACGATGATCAATGCTAACAGCAAACTATCTGTTGTTAGTCTTTGAACTTTGTGCTGATCACCTTCACCAATTGCTCGTGAAATAACTGCAGAAGCTCCAAACCCTAAACCTAATGCAATACTGGAAATTACTAATATCACCGGAAATGTAAAGCTTAATGCAGCTAATTGATCTGTTCCAAGTTTTCCAACAAAAAACGTATCAACCAAATTGAATGCAACCATGCCCACCATTCCAAGTGTCATTGCAATAGTCATTTTAGCTAAAGTTTTCCCTATTGGACCATCAATTAATTTAGCTGGAGCTTTTTTGTTCTGCATGTAATCTAATTTTTTTTTGAAATTATTCTAAATTGTTGATTATTTATTTTGTGAAGGAAAGCTATTTCTTTTTTCACTTGTATAATTCTACAATCACAAATGATTCTATAACTTCTCTTTTTTAAATTCATTCTATTTTATTTTCTATATTTTCCCATTTTTTTTCATTTTCAAATATTGTTTTGGATAATATTTTTCTAAGCAGTCGGGGCATATACCATGACTGAAATCAATATTTGAGTGTTTGGAAATATATTGTTCTACATTACTCCAATAACCCGAGTCATCACGAATTTTTTTGCAATGAGAACAAATTGGGATTAAGCCCTCAAGAGTTTTTATTTCATCAAGTGTTTTTTGAAGTTTCTTAATAAGTTTTTTTCTTTCCTCTTCAACTTTTTTTCTTTTACTAATATCTTTATATATTACAAATGATCCTCTAGGCTCACCCTTGATAATTATTGGTGCAGCGGAGATAGATACTGGAATCAGATTACCATCATTTTTCTTTCTTAATGTATCAAAATACACATATCCATCAAGTGTATCATTATTCAATTCTGCAGCTTCTTCGTTATATCCATCAGGTATAATCACTGAGTTGATTTTCTTATCTTTTATATCAATAAGGGAAAATCCAAACAACTCTTTAAATTTTGGGTTTATGTCCACAATTTCAAAGTCATTATTAAGGTATACACAAGGTTCAGGATTACCAAGAAACATACTTTCAAATTGTGCATTGCTTTCGTACAATTTTTTCTCAGTGTTGTGTTTAATCAGTGCGATCTCTATGGCAGCATACAATTCCGCTTGTTCAAAAGGCTTTAAAATATAACCGTATGGTGTTACATTTTTTGCAGATTCAACTGTTTCTGTATCAGCAAAAGCAGTAAGGAAAATTATTGGAATATCATGATCTTTAAGTATGATCCTTCCCGTATCGATACCATTAATGTCACCTTCAAGCATAATATCCATTAGAATAATATCAGGTTTCTTTTTGGATACACTATCTATAGCATCTTTACCATTTTTGAAAATACCGACAATCTCATAATTATAATGGTTTAATATATATTTAATATCTTCTGCTATCATCCGTTCATCTTCAACAATTAATATCTTTGTCATTAGATGTTCCTTGTTTTTTTAAATTTATGAATAAAATTAATAATAATAAGTCAAGTAAATATTAATAAATCATAATATACTTTACAAATAAAAGCTCAGAATAAAATTAACAAAAATTATGTTTAAATTAAGGAGTATTTTAATGAATAAAATTGGATTTAATTTCCCCAATATACCGCGCAAAACAGTTCTTTACAATGCAGAAGAGTGGTATCAAAAACTATTATCTAAACGATTTAAAAAAGATTATTCACCACTGAAAACAAGTAATTTTGGTGAGTATGAAATGGCAGTTAATTACCTTACTTCTATTTTAGAAGAAGCAAAAGCTATAGAAAAAGTTGCGATATTTAACATTGATCATATGGCACAAATACAATTTACAGGATTAGATGCTATAAATCTTCTTGATCGTGTACTTACAGCTGACGTGAAAAATATGACAATCGGGCAATGTAAATATACACTTTTACTTACTGAAGAAGGAACCGTTCTTGATGATCTGATTATTATGCGTGTGAAAGAGGATAATTTTATATTAGTAATTAATGCAGGTCACGATATTACAGATAAAGAAAAAAACATGATCTCTGATGCAGATTTCATATGTGAATATTTAAACGAAAATGAAGATGTGTACATTAAAGACATTTCTGATGACCTTGTAAAAATAGATATACAAGGTCCCTTATCCTATAAACTGATAACCAAACTTTATGGTGAACATGTCGTAAAAAATAGAAATAAACCATCCAAGAATATGAAATTTTTTACTTTTAATGAATTTGATTTTGAAGAACATTATTATTTTATAAGTAGAACAGGATACACAAACCGTTGGGGATGGGAGTTATATGTTCCTGTCGCAGTTGCAGAAGATCAGTTTAAACGTATTGTATTGGAAGCTTTAGATCTTGGTGGATTGGTCGTGGGACTTGGCGGTAGAGATGAAAATAGAATTTCTGCTGGAAATTTCGGATTACCGCTTAATGGAAGTGAATATGATAAAGATCACACTCCGACAAATGCACCTCTTTTTAATGCAGCAATCGATATAGATAAAGAAAATTTCGTGGGTAAAAAAGCACTGCAAAAGGATATTGATTCTAATACTGATAAAAGAATGGTTCTTTTTATTTCTGAGGGAATTGTTACCGGAAGAATGATCTATAAAAATAATGAAAAAATTGGAATTGTAACTTCCAGTATTAATTCTCCAAATATTTCACAAGAAAAACGTGAGTTTATCGGTTCAGAAAGAAAGAACGTTAGTGGAAAAGACGGAACTGCGGCAATTGGATTAGGCTGGTTGACACATAATCCATTCAAAAGTGATGAGGATAGAAAAGATATTCTAATTGAAGATAATATTGCTGTTCGCATTCCGGTTGAATTCTATCGAATGGATAATGAAGGTAAACCAAAAGGTAAACCTGTTAAGGGTTATATCTCTGGGGATGGGATAACACCTGCTACTGCTCATAGAGCTTTAAAGAACATTCAAGATCTTTAATTATTTGTAAAATATAAAGATAAGATTTGCCCAGCTTAGTTTATATAAGATATTTTTAATAAAATATAAAAAATCTTTGACACATAAACCGGCAAATCTAAATGTGCTCGAGTGAATTAAGTGAGAAATGCGGGGGTGTAGTTCAGTTGGTTAGAACGCCTGCCTGTCACGCAGGAGGTCGCGAGTTCGAGTCCCGTCGCTCCCGCCATATATAACAAGAGTTGTTAATTGTGAAATTAGCAGCTCTTTTTTTGTCTCAAAAACTTCTATATCTATAAGCATATCAAAGGGTTTGCGCAAAGTATAATTCAGTTTAATAACCTTCCAAAAAGTGTCGATAGTAGAAATCTGAGGATTTGACGTTTTTCATCATATCAAGCTTGGGAAATTATCTGTCAGCTATTAGCCAAGTTAGCATCGTTATTGAAGGGCTATGATCTGCAACATTTTCACATAATTTCTTTTCAACTCCTTTCTTCAAACAACCTTGTCTGAAAAGATTCTTTAATGTATGGATCTCGAAAAATACTTTGAGGATTTCATTACTTTTATATTCCATTACTAGTTTTGAATTTTTCTTTTCCATATTTCCTCATGTTTATTAGAAACTTCTAAGTATTTTTCAAAAATACTTATTTGTGCAAAATTCATTAAATACTTCCTGTTTTCCATTTTCCTTTTCTATAAATTAAGAAAGCCCATATTGCAATAATACTATTTGAAATAACCATCGACCACCAGAGAGCATCGTAAGGATATTTAGCTAAAGGTTTTGCCATAAATTGCAGAAAAGAATTTAAGAAATCTATTTTTACATACTCCAAAGCTAAACCTGATAGCATCAAGACAAATGGAATACGTAAACCCCAGAGCCGCACAATATTCAGCAGCATAGTTGGTTTGGTGTGACCGGAACCGTTGAATACTCCCATGAAGATAAAGACAATTCCAAAGATAAAAGATGCCAGTGATGTCACACGAAACATCCTCAATCCTATATTTATAACATCTGGATCATTAATAAAGAAACGGGTCAAGAAGGCACCAAAGAAGAATAAAATTGTACACCCAACCAGCATTATACTCATTATTAAGATGAATGCTTTCTTCACACTTTGTACTGCACGAGTAACTTTCCCCGCTCCCAGGTTCTGCCCTACCACCGTTGCTAAAGCATTGCTTATACCCATTGCCGGCATCATAAAGAAACTAGTTAAGCGATTACCTATGGAGAATACCGTTATCACCACAGTTCCAAAACTATTTACAAAGCCCTGCAGCAACAAGAAGCCAAAACTGGTAATCGACTGACCCAGAGAAGCTGGAATACTTATTTTCAAGATCTTTTTCAACATCACTTTATCCGGGATCAAGTCTTTTAATCTAGGTACTAATATAGGAGATTTTTTTTTCAAATAAATGATAGCCAGAACAGCAGCTATGACCCTGGCAATTAATGTGGCATATGCAGCTCCCACAGCTTCAAGCCGGGGAAAAAACCATACTCCGAAAATAAAGATAGGATCAAGAAGTAGATTAATAAAAACAGATATGATCTGTATCTTCATAGGAGATACTGTATCTCCCAGACCCTGAGCAAAACTCTGGTAAGAAATAAAAGTGAACATGAACACAACACCAACCAGGATAACTGAAATATATTGGGATGTAACGATAAATATCTCGTCTGGAACCTGAAGCAGAGCAAGAATTTTATCCAGGAAAATAAAACTACCGCTGATGAATAGAGCACAGAAAATCACCAGAATGAAGGCAAATTGACCCACAACTTTCCGCATCATTTCAAATTTACCAGCACCCCTGTATTGAGCGATCAGAGCTGTTCCTGCTACTACGAAACCAAATCCGAATGATGATAAGAAGAAGATAATCGGAAAGGCAATACCAGCAGCTGATACCGCTCCCCGGGCATTCTCTCCCAGTTTACCCAACCAGAAAGCATCTGTAAGATTGTAAAACATCTGCAGGAAATTGGACAACATGATAGGCAATGCCAATTTCATCATGTTCTTGGATATATTACCCTGTGTTAGATCCAAGCCGGCCTGCTTCATTCTTATCTCCCTATTTAATTGCTGTAAACTTTTTTATTCAACCCAAGACGTCAATTATAGAATATTTTATTTAAAACAATTATTAAAATATTTGACAGCAATCAAACAAATAGAAAATTCATAATCGTGAATTGGAGATTGAAGGTAATGAAAAATAAACGAATAAATTTGAGTACAATCAATGATAATAACAAATGAATAAACCAATTAGACATAATAATCACATTTTAGAAACTGAATCAACAAAGTTCTTTAATAATCATGTTCCAAATGAGTGGTTTGTTGATAAACCAGAGCATGATTATGGAATCGATTTCATCGTTAACATTGTATCAAAAAATAATGTAACCGGTCTAAGTTTTTCTGTACAGCTAAAAAGCAAGATTAAGAATATTAACTCAAAAACAATATCAATTAAATTAAAGCATTCTACTTTAGGATTATTCAATACAAAATTAGAACCTGTTATGTTGATTGTCTATAACCAAAAGGATTATGAAGCTTATTGGTATTGGTATAATGATTTAAATGTAGATTTAACTTCAACTCAAAAAACTTATACATTTAAAATTCCTAAAACTAATAAATTGAGTATAATTAATTGGGAATCTGTATCAAATTATGTTAAAGATACATTCAGTATAAAGTTATTAGTTGATGGAATCAAGGATCTTGAATTTAATGAAATTTCAAATTCCCAAATTTTAGCTTGGAAATATTACTTTTCTAAAGACTTCGAGAAAGCCATATTTTACTTTAAAAATTTATTAAAAGAAACTCCAGATGATGTTCTTGTTTTAGAAGGTTTAGCTCAAAGTCAATACAAAAGCTTTTATTATAAAGAAGCTATTCATAATATAAATAAGGTTATTAAAATTTCAGGAAACGATAATCATTATCTAACAAAAGCTTGTATTTTAGCAGAAGATGGTATACAAAACAATCAAAAAGGGAAAATTATTAAAGCCAAAAATCTGTTTAAAAATTTTTTAGTAAAAAACAATAAACATTTTATCTATCATTATAATTATGCAAATTCTCTAAGTTATTTAGGTAATAAACAGGATTCCATTAAACATTTTGAAATTTGCTTACAATTAAATCCGAATTTTGAGCAAGCATGGAAAAACCTTGGGAGTGTATATTTTAATATTGGTGAACATGAAAAAGAAATAAATTGCTACGATAATGCTTTAAAAATCAATCCAAAGTTACCTCAAGCTCTTTTTAGTAAGGGGATTACTTTATCACGTATTTATAATAGAGACAAAGAAGGTCTAAATCTAATGTTACAAGTTATTAATGATAATGAAACTAGACTTCTTGAATATCGTTATGGTTTTTTTGAAATCGCTCATGTATATAAAAAATTAGATAAGATAAAGGAATCATTATCATGGATTAACAGAGGTCTAGACTTTTACTCAAATGATGTGGTTTATTTAAATTTCAAATCAAATCTATTAATTGAAAACTGGGTAGATAATGAATGGTTAAAAGATGAAGCAGTCAATTTTTTCGAGTTTAGACTCGAATTAGATAAAGATTATAGAAGTCTTTATGCAATTCTGAAAATCAAACAAATAGTTGATGAAAACACGATCTTTAGTTTAATAAAAGAAAATACATTATTATTCAATGAAATTAGTCTGAAATCAATCAAACTATGCAATATTTGTCTTGAAGACAGTTTAGTGTTTTTGTTACATTATGATAGGTATATAGTCTTTCGAGATAATAATCCAATTCACAGATACATTGATCACTTAATTTCTGAATTATACATCATTACATCTGAATTTTGGGATATCTTGGATTTAGTATTTGCAATAAGCTATAGCAGTGCGATAATAGCGTATGCAAGAAGTAAAAATCCTGATGATATTGCTAATAAAATACTTGATGTCATAAGTTTATCAGCCGATTGCCTTAGCATTTTGTTTTCTGATTCAGATTTTTCCAAAGAAGATTCAATATCAATAATGTCACATATATATTTAGAATTCCCATTACTAGTTGTTAGAGAATTTGGAACACAGGTAGGAATGATAACAGGTTCTTTAGGTATTACTAGAATAAACAGTGAAGATATAATATCAGAAGTTTGGTTTAATAAACTACAAGAAAATACATTAACTGTGATAAATAAAAAACTTAAACTAATAAAAGAAGAATAAACAATGTTAGAAAATTGCATAATTTATCACTTCTTTAGAAACTACCGTTGAGGATAATATAAAATGACTACAGAAATAGATAATAAAGCTAGGACTATTCAAAAAGTTGCTAATCAACTCGGTTGGAATGAAGATGTTCAAAAATTAATTATACGTGTTAACCAATTAGATAAAGGACTAATACAAGAGGATGAATTTATTTATGTAATAAATTGGTCTGGTAAATGCAATTTAATTCACAAGTTAGACCAATTTCAACTTCCTTTAAATTCAAAATTTAAATATACGATTCCTGACATTTTAATAGAAGTAGATACTGAGGAAGGAACCAAGAAGTTTCTTATCGAGATAAAGACATCAAAGAAAAATAAATTAAGCTGGACTGAGAGATATTATGAAGGATTAATCAATTATAGTGAACTTCTCGGAATACCAATTTTAATTGCTTGGAAATGGAATAAGTTTGGTATATGGTCACTGTTTGAAATTGGTCATTTTTCAAAACCTTCAAAGAACTACAAAATTACTTTTGAGAAAACTCAGCAAGAAAATCTTATGTCAAAACTTTTTGGCGATCGCATAATAATACCATATGATGACTTTGGGTTGAATATTATGATGAAAAAAGTAAAAAAAATTTCAGAGGATAAAAAGAAAAATGGGAATATAGAAATTGGTTGGAAAACTGTAATAGAAGATATATACCTGACAGGAAAAGATAAAAAGAAAATAAAAGGATTCAATAAATCTGTACTTACAATGTTAATGTCTATGCGTACAAAAGAGGAGATAATTGAAACTAAAACACATTTAATAACACGTTATGTTCCACATCCTAACAAAATGCAATTTGCTCAAAGTGTTCCTGTAAACCTGATACACGCTATAAGTGGTCCGGAAGTTAACTGGTTACAAAATTCAAAAAAACAACATTATCCTATTGATTATACAGAATTCATTAAAGGATTTGATGCTAGTTTTGAAGAAGAGTCGATTCAAGTCGTTCTATCTATAAAACCTTTGAGTGATAATTAACTGAAATAATTAATACTAATTAGTATGATCTCTTTTAGAAATTAAAAATAACTAGACTTCTTAAATGGAAAAGTACTAATGAAATTATACTGATATTAAACTTAGCTATCCTGTCAACTTGCCCAACCTTTCCAAATTCTGCTGAGCTATTTCAAATTCAGGGTTATTCTTAATGCATCTCTTCAGTAATTCTTCTGCTTCTTCGTATTTCTTTTCATCAATAAACATAGAAGCAAGGTTGTTCAAGGTTTTTGGTTCGTTGGGAGCATTATCTATAATTTCATAATAAAGTTTTTTTGCAAACTCTAAATTTCCGCTGGAATGTTGAATAAAGGCGTAATTATATTTAGCTTCAATAAAGGCAGGATCAAGGATTAGAGCTTGCAGGAAGTGATGTTCTGCCTTTGGCTGTTTTTTATTAAACGTGTGATACAATCCCCAGTAATATTCAAAGTCAGAAGACATTATATAAATACTGGAGTATTTTGAGAGCAGTTCAAACGCCTTAGTAGTCTCATTTTTTGAAAGCAGGATCGCAATTTGTTGAATTGCTTCACTTTCGCTGTTGAATAACTCCGGTTTTCCAATAATTAGTGATCGTATATTCCAATGATCATTTGTTAATTGCAGACTTATGGTAAGATCAAATTTGTTATTTATATCAAAATAGACAAGTGCCTGATCTTTCTCTTTAGTTAAAGCAGACGAAATGAGATCAAAATTATTGATCTTCTTGATCACCTTATTATTTGATATTATTTTAATAAATTCATCTTCCATTTCATGTGCAATCCAGTAATTGTGATTAGTCATAAATGATGCCGCTTTTACCCATTCATTTGTATATAGATTTTGCACAAATTCAACAGCAATATCTTCATAAGTTTGTGGGTTAGAAACTACTTTAAGATCATCGAGGGATAGTCTTTCTTTTAAATAAGATAACGGTACTATCGGATTTACCTTAAACTGACTTAGAAAGTCTACGATCTTTTTTCTTCCATCACTTGATTCTGCCATTGTAACCGGTATCTTATCCTGGAAAATTTTTTGCGGTTTATTTACCCAAATATCCATTTGTTTTTTTAGAAGATCTATGTATTCCATTTGGGAATCTGATTTACCTTTTAACTGCATAATATCAGAATTCTGCAAATGGTAATCGCATTCGTCCGGACATTTTTCATCTACCCTTAAAATATTACAGTCTTCCCAGCAAATGTTAAATCCTTTTCTCAGGCAGAATCTTGTTCCGGGTTTATTTTTACATATTTTACATTTTTTCTTTTTAAAAATCTTCATTTATTTCACCATTTGAATTTCTTTTTCAGCTTTTCAAGTTCATCCAAAGCTTTTTTTTCCAGTTTATCTTTTTCCTTCTCCAATTTCGCAGCAGCCTGCTTCTTGATCTCTGCTTTCAATTTATTCACACTTTTACTTGTATCAAGTTTTACTTTTGGATCAGTAACATTTCCAGTAATTTTAACATCAACCTCAACTGTTTTAGTAGCTGATATATTCAATCCGGCATTATTAGCCTGTTTAATCAGATCATCATAAGTCTTGTTTATTCCGGAAGCAAACTCAGAACGTGGTACTACAAGGTTAATATCAAAATTCACTGACTGATCTGTTTTTAGAGTTCCACCAATTGTAGCTCTTGAGTTATGGATCTTATTGGTGAATGGTTTTACTGTCATCACACCATTTACAATAGTGAAGTTCAAATTAAGATTTTTGAGAGTGAATTTCTTGTATTTGTTCATTTTTAATGCTTCAGCCAGCTTCTGCATAGATTTTGGATTCACCACTTGAATAGATTGCGAAGTGATCTTTCCTCTTCCATTTATTGAGTTCAACACAGGCTGCATAGCACTATCCAGGTTGCTTTCAAAGGTTAGATCCGTATTAAATTTTCCTTTGCAATCCTTCATTATCGGTGCAAGTTTTTCCATTGTGTTGAAGGTTTCCACAGCGGACTCAACATCGAAATTAGTTATCTTCATCGTGAAATCAACAGTTGGTTTCTGGATGTTATTTGAATCATAGCTGCCATTTAGTATTATATTCCCATCCAGCATATCCATTTTCAAATTTTCCAGTGATGCTTTACCATTCCTTACTCTTATCACACCTCTTGTATTCTTGATGTCCATTTTATCAAAATAGATCTGTTTGAGATTGGAAGTCAGCTTAAAATCTATGTTGGAGGGGATTTCAATTGCTTCCAATGTAATTTCTTCCCCTTCTTTCTGTTCTGGTTGTTCTTCTTTAACAATTAATTCGTTCATATCCAGAACATTAGAAGTAAACGTAAAATTACCCTTTATTGTTTCGTCTTTGAAAATAAATGGTAAAAAATTCTCTATCCTACCAACCAGTTTAAGATCACTTCTACCGATCTTGGAATCAAACGAAGCCAGCTCCACATAACGCGGCGTAAAATTCAGAGATGATTTACGAATCGTAACTTCCTGTGGAAGATCCTTGCTTATGAATTTGAAAGCTGATAGAGTCACATTACCATCTACTTTGAATTTTTCGAATTGCTGTTTTTCTATTGCTGACATTCTACCACCAATATCAATGTTAGTGTTAACTAAGCCATTTAAGCTGATATCCTTGATAGGAAGTGCATCTTTCAGGCTGCCTAAGTCAATCTTTCCATTTAAATTCCCGGAGATATAGGGATCGCTAACCGGATTTTTGATGCTCAATTTTGCATCGAATGGATTTCCTGCCAGTTCCACATGGAATTTACTAACATTAACTTTGGTGTTATCTTCGCCACCACCATCATTACTCACATTCACCTTGACGTTGATATTATCTACAGATTTAGGAAGATCTGGATATTGGAACATTGCATTTTCCACCAGCAAATTAACACCAAAGGCTGGAATACTATTTTCGCTGACAGTTCCTTTAGCAAAACCGTTCACAGCCAACTTTCCGGAAGTTTTTATATCTTGGAAATCTGACATATAAATTGCTGGAATAAATGAGAGGATGTTTTTAAAATCAGTCTTTTTGGCATCAAATTTAACATCCAATATCACATCCTTATCCAATGTCTGTACATCACCTTCAAAACCCAGCACAAGCTGATTGATCTTCACTTCATTATCTTTAAAAGTGAACTTCATGTTGGGAACGTCCATTCCAATGTCTGCTTTGATCTCTACTTTAGTGTTCTTTAAATATTTAATTTTAGCAAATGTAACATCAATACTTTGCAGCACAGATTGAACGTTGAGATCAACGAAATCTTGCGACACATCACCTGCTATTATCACATTCTGATTTTTGATTACAGCTTCCAGATCAGCATTTTCTGCTCTGGAAATTACCGAGATCATATCTATAGATGTATTTATACTGATACTGGAAAAATCTTGTGTTATGCCGCCATTCATCAAGAAGTTCAAGCCTTGAATATTTGCTTCCAAATCATTCTGATGATCTATAAATGAAACTATTGCATTTTTAACTTCAAATCTATCTAATCCAATATTGAAGTCTGGTGTTTCTTTTGCAGTCTTCTCTGCAGGCTGCTTTTGCACTTCTTTTGCTATATCCCAATTTGCCATTCCATTTGACAACACTTTAGCTGTGATCTCAGGATTTTCGACAACAACTGCATTTATATCAATCTTACCTTTAATGGCTGAGACAACATTAATGCTGACATAAATTGAATTAACAGACATCAGCTTCTGTTCTTTAAACTCATCAATACCTTTTACGTTCAAATTCGTGAGCTCAAGGGATAAATTCGGGAAGCTTTTAAAGAATGAGATCTTGAAATCTTCAAAAGTCACTTCCGCATTCACATTTTTGTTTATTTCTGTTTGTACTTTGTCCAGTATTTTACCTTTAAATAACAATGGAGTTAAAACTAAAACAGCTATAATCAAAACAATAAATCCAACAAAAGTAAACAAACATCCTTTCACTGCTTTTTTCGATTTCATCTATCTCTCCTATCACTTTAACATTGGCGGCATAATTCTTTTAAATTCAGATGATTGGATCATCCCCTTAACTTTGTGAATTTTATCTTTACCAAAGGTTGAGATCAGTTCTTTCTCACTTCTTTTCTCATCTAATAATTGAAAGAGGATTTCATCCAGTTCCTTATAAGTAATCCCCATTTCTTCTTCATCTGTTTGTCCTTCCCAAAGATCAGCTGTAGGTTTTTTTTTAATTACGCTTTCTGGCAACTTTAATATCTCAGCTAATTTATATATTTCAGTTTTATATAGGTGCCCTATTGGTTCAAAAGCACATGCACTGTCTCCATATTGCGTACAATAACCAATCATTATTTCAGATAAATTCCCAGTCCCAGCAACCAATGCCTTATTTTTAGCTGATCGATCATATAATACGCACATTCTTTCTCGTGCCATTCGGTTACCTTTCCGTAGAATATCAGCTTCTGGCGCAAAATTTTTAAAATAGGCATCAACCATCTGCGAGATATTCACGATCTCGTATTTTATATCTAATGATTCAGCAACTTCTATTGCATGAATCAAACTATCCGGATGGCTTGAATGATAGGGCAGCATTACTGCAAAAACATTTTCTTTACCAATTGCTTTAACACTCAGTGCTGCAGTTACAGAGGAATCAATTCCACCAGATAATCCTACGACAATTTTATTAAATCCAGCCTGAAAAAGTTGTTTTCGTATAAATTCAATAATTAATTCAATTTGATTATTAAGATCAATATTACGCATAATTATACCTCTTAACACCTTTTTATTATTATTCAACTTAGTTTAATTTGTTAACAAGGTCAAGCAAATTATTTCTTTTTATTTTTATAGTTTGTTAGCTATTAACAGGTAATAGAAACTGCTTGACAGTTACTTCGATATTTTGAGTTTCGCTTTGTCATCTT
>JAVCCF010000059.1 GCA_030765625.1 Candidatus Tenebribacter burtonii | reverse complement strand
GTACCAACTCATCATATTCTTCCGGAGAAACCCATTTTATGTTTAATCCAAAGGAATGTTGGATCTTCATGAGATCCTTTAGCTTTTTTTCATCTTCATCATTATAGGCAGGGTAACTGTAACCATTGGCGATCCAGCCAATATCATCACCATATTTATTCTTCCAGGTAGAAAATATATCAATGCTTCTTTGAGATACTTTTATCTTTCCAAAATCTGAATGGGTGGCACGGATACCGCCAATAGCTTTTTTATTATTTTTCTGTCCGGGAGATGGTTTAGAATCGATCACCAGAACATTTAATTTCTTTTCTGATAATGCTAATGCGGTAGGAACGCCAACCGATCCTGCTCCAATAATAATTACGTCGAAGGTTTTCATTTCTTACCTCCATCAGCAAATTTACCCAGAGGTACTTCAACAAAGATTGGTCTTCTTGTATTTGGTTCAATTTTATCCAATAAAATTCCTTCCTGCCTGAATAGTTGTTTGATTAGATTATCACAACTCTTAGCTCCGCAAGGTCCCATTCCTGCCCGAGTTATTGCCTTGATCTGATTCATATCAGTAATTCCCTTCTTGATAAGATCCCGAATCTCTTTTGCTGTGACTCTCTCGCAAAGACAAACCATTTCTTCATCTGAAATGTACTTAATTTCTGTTTCTTTTTGTTGTGAAATTTCTGCTTCCTGGATTCTGAAGGAAACGATCTTCTTAGCAATATTTTTGGGAGTTTTTAACTTAATAAGTTGAGTCCTGTTGTTCGTTTCAACATCAACAACCTGTGTAACTGCAAATTTCCCAATTTCTTTTCCGGTTATATCTACACAAAAGATATCATCTCCAACACTGATCTTATGATTCGAAACTTCATATGGAAGTGTTACAGTTGGGAAATTTTTATCCCTGCGGAAATCTACTAATGTAATAGCAAGTCCGGGACAAATAGCAACACATTTCCCACAACCAATACACTTACCATTAAAAACCGGTAAACCCATGATCGGATCACCTTCCATGTTAATCGAATTCATCGGGCATATAGTATTACACGGATTACATGGGATTTCCTGCAAACAGTGAATTACAGGGAAAACTCCCTCTTCACTTTCAGGAAGCTTATATTCAGAGATTTTACCAGCTGCTTTTTTAAGAATTTCTGCTTTATCATACCAACTATTTGGAATTTCTTCTACATTCGGATCAATTTCCTTAGCGATTTTAAGCCCGGCAATTTTACCATTGAACATAGCAGAAGAAGCTTCTGCAATTTCTTTAGCATCACCAGCAGAAAGAACTCTTATTCCTGCAGTTTCAGCTTCATCAGTAAATTCACTTACACTTTCCAGTCCTACAGCTATAAGAAGTGTATCACAATCAAATGTCTTTTCTGTTCCTTTCACAGGATTAAATTTTTCATCAATTTGTGATATCGTAACCGATTCAATTGTCTCTTTTCCATTTGCCTGCAGCACAGAATGAGATGTATAGATCGGAACACCAAGCCGCGCAAGTTTATCAGCATGGACTTTGTACCCACCGCATTTTGGCATGGCTTCTACCAGACCCACAACTTCAATACCGGCTTGTAATGCATGATAACCTGCTATGAGTCCTACGTTCCCACCACCAACAATGAAAAGTCTTTTTGTTGGACGCACAAGATCACGATTTACCAATGTTTGAAATGCACCTGCACCATAAATTCCTACCAATGAATTCCCTTTAAAACGTAAGAATTTTTCTCTTGCCCCTGCTGCATTCAAAATAATCTTTGGTTTTACTAATTTATAAACATCATTCTTTAATATACCTACCTTTTTATCTTTATAGACATAAAGTGCAATGCTGTTTGACCAGACATCTATATTTTTGTTTTCACTTACTTTTTTAGACAGCATCTTTCCAATATCAATTCCTCTGGTACCAGCATAAGAATCCTTTACTGAACCAAAAAATTTATGAGTTTGCAATACAAGTTTTCCACCTGTTTCAGTTTTATCATCAACTATTAGTGTTTTGATATTATGATCACCGAGCTGAATCGCAGCAGAGAGTCCAGCTGGTCCTCCACCAATTATCAGCACATCATATTCAAGCTCTTCAATATCGCCGATCTCATGTTTGTCCGTTTGAGGAAGTTTGGGCAAACCTTCCACGCTTTCTATTTTCATTTCCGGTTTCACAATTGTCATACAAGACTTCATTGGAACGCCATCAACAATAACTGTACATTTTGCACATTGACCATTGGCGCAGAAGATCCCTTGAGCACTGCCGTCTTTGGGATGATGTCCAAAAATTTTGATTCCGTTAGCAAATAATGCAGAAGATATCACTTCACCCTTTTTAGCAGTAAGTTTCTTCCCATTCCAAAAAAAGTTGATTTTTTCCCAATCCGCAATTGGTAAGATCGGATGTTCTTCAATACGATTACCACTCATTTACAACTCCGTAATGATATTAATTTTCTCTTCAAAAAAAAGTATTAGGATGTATGTCAAGCAAAAGGTTTGTTATGATTTGCAGTTTTATTAGACATAAATTTTCCTCTTGACACCGAAATGCACATTTCACTTATTTTGTATTAATGAAAATAGAAGATATTAAACTTAATAAAAGATTTTTGTATGTATATTTAACAAACAAGTTTCAATATTTACAAGTTACTTTAATTCAAATTGCAATTCAAGAAAAGGATAAATTGATAAATAATATCGTAAATAAAATGTATGTGTGTTAATTTCGTTAAATAAATATTAAATGATATCAATTAAAAAAAAGGAGAAGTAATGAAAAAATTATTTTGGATTTTAGTAACAATCTCAGCAGTAATGCTTATTGCGGGCTGCGGTGGCGGTGCAAAAAAAAGTGAAAAGCTGAAAGCCGGTTTTGTCTATGTTGGTCCGGTGAGTGATGCTGGTTGGACAACATCTCATGATCAGGGACGTTTAGCAATGGAAGAATTGGATTTTGTTGGAGAATCTGTTTTTGTAGAGAGTGTACCTGAAGGTGCAGATGCTGTTCGTGTAATTACCGAATTAGCTGAATCTGGATGTAATATTATATTTACAACATCATTTGGATATATGGACCCTACACTGGAAGTTGCCAAACAATATCCTGATATAACTTTCCTGCATGCAACTGGTTATAAGACTGCCCCAAATTTTACCAACTACATGGGAAAAATATATCAATCAAAATACCTTGCCGGTATAGTTGCAGCTAAAATGTCTAAAACAGGTAAAATGGGTTATGTGGCACCTTTCCCGATCCCAGAAGTTGTTCGTTTAATTAATGCTTTCACACTTGGTGCTCGCAGTGTAAATCCTGATGCTACAGTTCAAGTATTATGGACAAACTCATGGTTTGATCCGGTACATGAGAAAGAAGCTGCCAATACAATGATCGCAGACGGCTGTGATATAATAACACAGGGTACTGACTCAGCAGGACCTCAAGAAGCTGCTGAAGCTGCTGGTGTTCATTCAATTGGATACGACAGCGACATGAGCATGTTTGCTCCAAAAGCACATTTAACAGCTCCTGTATGGCACTGGGGTATTTATTACAAAGATGTTGCCACAAAAGTACATGAAGGTACTTGGACAAATGAACCGATCTGGTGGGATATGAGTACTGGTGTTACAGGACTATCTCCATACAATGAAGTTGTACCGCAAGAAGTCAGAGATCAAGTTGCTGAAGTAAAAGCTAGTATTATTGCGGATGATCAAATTTTCACTGGACCACTTTATGACAACATGGGCAAAAAACGTGTTGAAGATGGCGTTGCTCTCACTGATGGAGAAAAACTCAGTATTCAATGGTTTGTAAAAGGTGTTAAGGGAAAAATTCCCGAAGCTAAAGAATAATTTTCATTATAACTTTGCAGGAGGTTGGTAATTACAATCTCCTGCAATTTTTTTTGTTTATTTATTTGATACTGTTTAATATATTTATTTTAAAATTAGGAGATTATTTTGTCGGAGAAAAAAGTGAATTCCACTCTCGTTCTAATGAAGAACATCTCAAAATCATTCTATGGAAATAAGGTTAATACCGATGTTGAATTTAAATTAGAAAAGGGAGAGATCCACGCCTTGCTGGGAGAAAATGGTGCGGGTAAAACCACGCTCATGAATATGTTAACAGGTGTGTATTTCCCGGATGAAGGAAGTATCTATTTCAAAGGGAAAAAAATAACTTATAATTATCCTGGAGAAGCTCTCAAAATTGGCATTGGGATGGTACATCAACGATTCAGCCTGGTAGGGAACCTCACGGTTTTGGAAAACCTGATCCTGGGTCACCCCGACAATAAGTTCATACTTGATCTACAGAAGAACCGCAAATTGATCCAAACTTACATGGATCAGTTCAAATTTCAAGTTGATCTCGATGCAGTTGTAGATGAGCTGCCATTAGGATTGAGGCAGAAAGTTGAGATTCTAAAAATGCTAGTTAGGAATGTAGATGTTCTCATAGTCGATGAGCCTACAACCGTCTTGACAAAGCAGGAAGCAGACAACTTGATGCGGATTCTCAAGGAAATTGCTTCCACCGGTAAAGGAATCATCTTTATCACCCATAAAATGGCTGAAGTACTGGAAGTAGCAGACAAAATCACAGTATTACGGAAAGGAATTCTTGTCTCAACTGTAAATAAAACTGATACAAATGCGGGTGAATTGGCAAGAATGATGGTCGGTAAAGAAAGCGAACTTACCTTTGAACGGCCTGAAGTATGCCTGACAAAGAATTTCCTACAAGTTAAAAATCTTTTTGTGAATTCTAATAAAGGCGTTTTAGCTGTTAACAATCTTTCTTTCAACCTAGCTTGCGGAGAGGTGCTGGGTATTGCCGGCGTTACAGGAAACGGGCAAATAGAATTAGCTAACGCTCTTACCGGCAACAGAGAGGTAATTCGCGGAAAGATAATATTTAAGGATAAAGATATAGCTCATGATACTCCCGTGCAGAGAATTGATGAAGGCATTAGTTATGTTCCCGGTGACCGAGTCAATGTTGGTGTTGCTGGAAGCCGTTCTGTCTGGGAAAATCTAATTATGAAGGTTTACCGAAAATCTGAATTTAAAAGAGGAATACTGATCGATAATAAAAAACTTAAAAAATATGCAGAAAAGATCATCGAAAAATATAACATATTTTTACCAGGCATAAACCTTCCTGCCCTTCTGCTTTCTGGTGGGAATCTGCAGAAATTGATCATCGGGCGAGAGATCGAAAGAAATTGTGATCTCTATATTTTTGTTTTCCCAACTCGAGGCCTAGATGTAGGAGCTACAGAATTCGTACGAAAATCAATTATGAATCTTCGTAATGAAGGAAAAGCAGTACTACTGATCTCAGGTGATTTTGATGAGCTTTTCGCTTTATCAGACAGGATCGCCGTGATGTATGAAGGTAAATTCACAGGAGTATTCAATAACGGTGACCATTCTCTTGAGGAAATTGGCTTGATGATGAGTGGGCATACTGAAGCAGAAGCAGTGAAGGAGATGAGCAATGTTTAAAATTAAACTTGAGCAGAAAGAAAGAGTTTCGAAAAGAGAAGACATTATCATCACTCTTTCTGCAATTGGAATTGCATTGGTCCTTTCAGGAATTTTTATCGCTTTTAACGGTGTGAATCCATTTGTTGCTTTGTGGAAAGTATTCACTTCTGCACTTGGTTCTCCTTATGGCATTTCTGAAACTTTGGTTAAAGCTATTCCTCTCATCTTCACAGGATTAGCAGTAGGAATTGCCTTAAATAGTAAATTATGGAATATCGGTGCTGAAGGACAATTATTCGCAGGAGCTACACTTGCCACTGCATTTGTTATTTACGGACCTGTTCTTCCCAAACCACTTGAGTTAACCGTTTTAGTAACTCTTGGTGCTATTGGTGGTGCTTTATGGGCAGCGATACCGGCTTTACTAAAAATTAAATTTAAAATGAATGAAGTAATTTCAACTTTGTTACTTAATTATGTAGCGATCAATATTGCAGATTATTTCCTATTTGGTCCCTGGAAGGGAAAAGATAACTTTCCTTACACACCGGAATTCCCAGTTGAAGCAAGGTTTAGCAGAATCGGTTTTGGAAGAGTTCATGCGGGATTGTTCCTTGCCCTTGCGTTAGTAGTCTTATTGTATATTCTAATTTATCATACAAAAACAGGTTATAAATTACGTATGACCGGCGCTAGTTTAAAAGCTGCCAAATATGCCGGAATCAACATAAAAAAAATGATGTTCATGGTTTTCTTATTAAGTGGTGCATTGGCAGGTCTCGCTGGTGTGAGTCAGATAAGCGGAATCGAATATAAATTTCATCAACATATTTCCACCGGCTATGGTTATACGGGGATTATCGTTGCCTGGCTGGCTCGTACCAATCCATTCATCATTGTGATTTTTGCAGTTTTTCTCAGTATAATGCTAAAGGGAGCAGATTCTTTGCAAATCGCTATGCGTCTTCCAGCCGCGGTTGGAACCGTGATGCAGGCACTTATTCTGTTTGCAATTCTGGGAAGTGAATTATTTAAAAATTACAATATAAAACTCATCAGGGGGAAATAATGACTGATGTTATCACGATCCTTTATGCTGCTATAGCTAGCGGGACAATTATACTTTATGCAACTATCGGTGAGATCATCACCGAGCGATCAGGCATTTTAAATCTCGGAGTTGAAGGCATCATGCTGATGGGTGCTTTCTTTGGTTTCTATGTAGCCTACACAACAGAGAGCTTACTTTTAGCGATCTTAGGAGCTGCGCTTATTGGTGGATTAATGGGTTTGATACATGCCTTTATGACAATCTCTTTACAAGCAAATCAGGTAGTATCGGGTCTTGCCTTAACAATGTTTGGGACCGGAGCGAGTGCATTTTTTGGTGTAAGCATGGTTGGTAAGACATTAAAAACTTCGTTTGAAGTTATAACCATTCCTCTTCTAAGTAAGATTCCGATTTTAGGAGAGATTTTATTTAAACACAATATTTTAGTTTATGTCGCATTTATCTTACCTGTGATTGTATGGTTTGTCTTTAATAGAACAAAATGGGGACTTGCCTTACGAAGTAGTGGAGAGGAACCGCTTTCCAGTGAGATTATGGGAATAAAGGTTATTAAGATCCGTTATATCGCAACAATTGTAGGCGGTATTTTTATAGGTATAAGCGGTGCTTATCTCTCGGTTGGTTATTCCAAATTGTGGGTAGAAGGAATGACAGCAGGTAAGGGTTGGAT
>JAVCCF010000158.1 GCA_030765625.1 Candidatus Tenebribacter burtonii | reverse complement strand
TCTCTGTTGTCAGTGTGTTCTCTCCATTACTTATCAGATAAGAGAGTGGTTGTTTTGTCTTGGCATCAATTGAGAGTAAGATTGTCTTTTTCTTACCTCCAAGTTTGATCTCTTTGCCATCTATTTGTATTATGCCACTGCATCTTGACGCATCTATCTGAAATGTTTGCTGCTCATCAAAAATCAACGACAACCAATTAAGAACAGTGGTTTTGGATAGGAGATATCGATTCCCAACTTCCTGAAGAGAACTCTTGGTTAATACGAAATCAAGTACTGCTTGTCGTTTGAGATGATCGCTCGAATGCTTACGAACATTCTTGCCAAAGTGGGTGAAACTAGATTTGCATTCATTGCAAAAATATCTTTGTGTTCTACGTTTTGTTTTTCCACGAATTGTTAATATTTGGCCATAGCTAAACCCATTCTTTTTCGTGTTCAAACTACCACAATTTGGGCATCGTTTTTTTTCTTTATACTCATGACACGAGTATGTTGACTCATAACTTCTTTTGTCAATTAACATTATGTGTCTTTGCAGACACAGTTAAGTTAACGCTCCCAAAAAGATGATAACATTATTAAAGGTAACTTAATAAAAAGAAATGAAACATCCGTAAATGTTGAAACTTCATTAGGTTCTTTTGAAATTAAATTAGAGAACATAAAAAAAATGATTGAGGAGACAAATCTCAGTATAAACTCAAGCACAAATTCAACTACAAATACTCAAAATGATACTGAAATGGGTATAAAAGCTATTGGTAATGCATTTCTCTACCAACAACGACAAAAAAAGATTTCAACTGCTCTTGGTTTTCAAGCACTAGGTGCTGGTTTACTGTATTCTGAGAAGTACACAGTGGGTACAATTATGCTTTTAGCTGAGAATGGATTACTAATCTCAGGTGCATTTGTTGATGATCCTGAAATTGTTCCATATCTTTGGATTTCTGGTATAGCATTAAAAGCGATTAACACATTCTTTACAATAAAATCTGTTAATGATTATAATAATAAACTTGCTAGTGAAATGGGCATTATTGATGGTGCTAGTTCAAAAGAAATTCGTATTGGAACCCGAAAAAGTTATTTTTATTTTGCACCTAATGCAGGCATTAATTTTGATGAAAGATTTAATTTCAATTATGGTGGCAATATAGGTTATTCCAATACAGATTTTGGTAAAATTACTGCAAATATTTCTCGTGCGGGTACTAATTCTTCTAAAGTTAGAATTATTGCTATGTCAATGCAATATGAAAAACCTATTAATATTACAGATTCATTTTATTATACACCAAAATTGGGAGTAGGATACTCTGAATATAGGTATAGTTGCAATGTGTATGATGAGTATGGTAATCTCTTAGGTGTTCATTATAAAAGTCCGAGTCCCATTTCATTAATCTTAGTGATAGCTTTTGAGTATGACATATCTAAATTCTTCTTAATCAAATTTGGTTATGATTTATCCTTAAGTTTAGGTGAAAGTAAAGCAACAAATGGTGTTGCTCAAATGACTTTTGGTTTCAAGATTTAGGTCAACGATAGCTATTTTAACGTTGCATAACATAAACACCGTGCGGTTCAGTCTCGTAGTTTGTCTCGTTCGAATCGTTCCGATTCAAACTTTGGTTGGTCTGTCTGGGCGGAATCTTCCGATTCCGCAGCGTGCTCGAAACATTAAGTAAAACTCCGCTTCGCTCTATGTTGTTTAACGGCGGCGTGCCCCTAGAAAAGACTCGCAACCGTATCGAAGCGAAACAATGGTTAACAATGCGTCCACGGGAACTCGCAACTCGATAACCTATGACTTTGAGTTGTTCGTCTTTTATCATCTCGCTAATCGCATCAGGATTCTACGAATCCAATGCTCATGGCAAGATGACGTGGCACGCCGCCGTTATGCCCATTTAATTATGATTTAAAAAAATAGTAATCAGGTGTATTCAGTAGTCCAAGATGATGAATACTTTTAAATGAATATTCAATAATATAAAGGAATTCAATGACTGATAAGCAAAAAATGTATTTTAATCTATTTTTTGAAGAAAGAATCAATGAATACAAAAAGATTGATAAGCTAAAAAACTGGAACAATGGAACAGCAAGAAAAAAATATAACCTAATTAATGCCTTCTATTTAGAAGAATTAGACATAACCCAAACTGAATTAATGCAATTAAAAAAATATTTTGAGTATTATAAATCAAAATACGATATGTACTACAATATTGATAGAAGAGATTTTTTTCTAAACGATCCCGAGAAACTTACAAGATGGTTCCAAAAACAAAACGACAAATGCGATTACTGCGAAATTTCTCAAGCTGATTTACATAAAATTGTTGAAATTCGTGGAGGTAATCTAACTCTTAATCAAAGAACAAAGCGATCAAAAGGAGTTCTTGAAATTGAAAGGCGTGATTCAACACTTGGATATGAATTTAATAATTGTATCCTTGCTTGCCCGTTATGTAATAATGCTAAAAGTAATTTAATTGATGCAAATTCTTGGCGTAATTATTTTAAAACAGCGATGAAAGCATTTTATGTAGAATTGTTAAGAAAATACGAGAATCCAATGAAAAAATTAAGGGAGATGCAAATTATGACAAAGGAAGAAGCAATTCATTACTTTCTAACAACAACGATTGATCCTGCTAAAAACGTTTCTGGTGAGTTTTCAAGTTTCACAAGTTCACTTTATGAAATTAGAAAAATAACTGGTAGAGATCAAATGACTGGCAAAAGAATGAAACATTATGATAGCAATAACTGGTTGGGAACTATTGGCTACATGACTTTATTAGATATGTTAGGTACATGTTTTAGACCTAAATCAAAATCTAATATTAATAAAAATTCATTTTCAAAAGCATTAAACTATTTTGCAAATCCAGCTTTAAATGAAGATACAATTAATGTTTTGTACGCATTAAGATGTGCTTTTGCTCATGATTTTAGCCTATATAACATAAACAAAAAAAGACCAGCATTAACTCATAATTTTGTGATTCAACACGGTGATAAAAAACCTGTAGTCACTTTTCCTGAAGAAATTTGGGATGGTAATTTCGAAAATAAATCAGAAAAAAATCAAACAATTGTATACCTTGAATCTTTTGGAGATATTGTGGAAGATGTATGTAAAAATGTTGTTCTATTGGCAAAGAACAAAAACCTTGAAATAGTTTTACATAGTGGCTACAAAGAATTAATTAATCGATACACATTTACACAAAAATTATCTATAAGTTTAACATTTACAAAAGACTCTAAAATTGTGAAATTTCCTAATAAAAAGTAGGTGTGAGTTTAATTTGAGAAGTAATGGAAAATGGGCATAACAAGCGTATCGTCGGTAGAGTTGGTCAGTGCTCTTTGTTTAAATCTTCCGATTCAAACGGCTGGTCTGTTTGTTTTGGGCGTGATCGTTCCGATCCCGCCGCACACGCAAAACATTAGCAACAATAAAGGAGAAAAAATATAATAAAACCAATTCTTCACAAAAAAATTGACACATTTAATTACTGACTAAATGTTCGTTCAATAAATAGAATGGAGGTGATTTTGGCACCAAGAACTGAAGAACAATTTGAAAAAATCAGAGAAAAATCTCGAAAATTGATTATCAATACAGCAATGGAACTTTTCGCATATTACGGCTATCACAGCACCACAATAGAAAAAATATCCAAAAAGGCTGGCATTTCCAAAGGCTTGATCTATAATTATTACAAAAGTAAAGATGAACTTCTGGAAATTGTTCTTTTACAAGGTTTTGATTTTTTTAATGAAATGTCGGAAATTTCACAAATAGAAATATCCGCTTATGAGAAATTACAATTATTACTCGAAAATTTCACGACATCTCTGCAGGAAAATTTACCTTTCTGGAAATTGTATCAAAATATAATTTCTCAACCCAGCATTATGCATAAATTGACCAAATTCAAAGAGTATTATGAATCTATCTTCGGACCTTTGTTAATGAGTATCTTTATTAGACTATACGGAAACGAAATATCTGAACAGGAGATTCAAATAGAAATGATGCTCTTTGCTGCTTTTTTAGACGGCATTGCTTTTGATTATGTAATTATGGGAGAAGAATATCCGCTTAATGCAATAGCGCAACGATTATTAAGAAAATATCGAAAAGGATAAAATGAAATGAAAGAAAGGAAACAGGAAATAGGGAAACGAAAATCATAAACAATCAGCGGAAATCTGCGTTAAAAAGAGTAAAACCACGCAGAAGCAGGCGAACAGAAAATATTCAATATTAAATTAAAAAATAGGAAGACAAAATGTCTAAAAAAAAAAAAATCAGGAGGAAGTATGAAAAAGCTAAGTATTTTTAATCACAAATCAATTATTAAAGCAAGTTTATTTGTTTTAGTATTGATGATTGTCGGGCAGTTACAAGCCACAGATATTCATCACTACACGAATATTACAAGTAATGAAACTTGGCATAGTTGGGACTATGTAGAGAATGAGGCTATTACACATATTGTTCACTCAGGTGTTTCTGTCGTCGCCGGAGTAACCCTAACCCTCCAAGATAGTTGTATGATTGATGTTCCGGATGAATTTGATTTCATAATATACGGTGCATTGATTTCTAACGGAAGCGAAGGTCGTCCGATTACTTTCTTAATCGGCAATCTAAAATTAAATAATGCAACCGGCTCTTGCAATATAAGTTTTACAAATTTTTTTGGATGTGAATTAATTGTGGATGGTTGTAACAATACTGTTAATGTATCTCATTGTTATTTCT
>JAVCCF010000171.1 GCA_030765625.1 Candidatus Tenebribacter burtonii | reverse complement strand
ATTTGGGATCGGTGATGCAAAGGTTGAAGAGTATTGTGCGGAAAATGATATCCCAATAATTGCTAAAATTCCCAATAGCAGGAAAATTGCTGAATTGTATTCGACTGGAAAATTACTTTATAAAGAATTACCGGAAGTAGCAGTAGAACTGGAAAAAGTTATTGAATATATAAAAAAACATCGGGAGAGCACATGAAAGAGATCGTCATAATTTCAGGAAAAGGCGGAACTGGTAAAACTTCCGTAACGGCTTCTCTGGCATATTTGGCAAATAAAGATGTAATAGTGGCTGATTGTGATGTTGATGCAGCTGATATGCATCTTTTAATGAAACCGATTAATGATAGAAAGGAAGATTTTTTTAGTGGAGTCTTACCCACAATTGACCAAAATAAATGTATTAAATGCGGTAAATGTGCCAGCGTATGCCGCTGGGATGCAATTCCAATTATTGATAACAAATATATTGTGCAGCCAATTGATTGTGAAGGTTGTGGATATTGTGCTCGTGTTTGTCCTGCTGATGCTATCAGTATGAATGAACAGAATGTTGGTGATTGGATTATATCGGATGTAAAGACTAATACAAAAATGGTGCATGCACGTTTAGGAATTGGCGCTGAGAATTCCGGAAAATTAGTAGCTAAAGTGAAAAATGAAGCAAAAGTTCTAGCGGAAAAATTGAATAAAGACTTTATTATTGTTGATGGCTCTCCAGGTATTGGTTGTCCGGTAGTTTCATCTCTATCCGGGGCTAATCTTGTAGTACTGGTCACTGAACCTTCTGTTGCAGGAATTCACGATGTGAAAAGAGTATATGAGTTGGTTAAGAAATTTGGAATAAAAGCCGGTTGCATCATTAATAAGGCTGATATTAATACAGATAAAGTACAGGAAATTCATCAATTCTTAGAAGCTGAAGATATCCAATTAATTTCAGAAATTCCTTATGATGAAAACTTTACAAAAGCAATGACTATGGGACAAACAATCGTTGAATTTGATCCGGATGGAATTGGCAGAATTTTGATGAATAGTTGGGAAAAGATCAAGAAAATTGCATAATATAAAATGAAAACGGAGATAAAATGAAAATATTATTTACAGCAAAAGGAACAGAATGGGATTCTAAAATGGATCCAAGATTTGGTAGAACAGAGTTTTTCTTTATCTATGATGAAGAAACAGAAAAAGTAGAAACTTATGATAACCGTGCCATCGCAAATGAAGCTCACGGTGCAGGTCCATTAACAGCTCAAAAAATGTCTGAATACAAAGTTGATGTATTAATTACCGGAAATGGTCCAGGTGGAAATGCTGCAGCAGTTGTTACTCAAACTGGTACAAAAGTATTTGTGGGTGCCGGAGAAATGACAGTGAAAGAAGCTTATGAAGCATATAAATCTGGAGAATTGAAATAACTAAAAACAATTAACTTCCGAAGTTTTTTTAAAACTTCCGAAGTTTTTTATTCGGAGACGAAATGAAAAAAATAAAAGTAGCTTTTGCCACAGATGACGGTAAAACATTTATGGGTCGTCATTTTGGAGATGCAGAACAATATTATATTTATGAGATCGATAATGATAACGCTGAATTTATAAAAAAGATTAACAATACTACGGAAGAGGAAGAAGAAATTCACGCAGATCCCAAAAAAGCAAAAGGGATAAGTAATTTGCTTCTTAACGAAAATGTTTCAGTGGTAGTTTCAAAAATATTTGGACCAAATATCAAGAGAATAAGGAAGAAATTTGTCTGTATTCTTATCAAGGATGAGGAGATTGAAGAAGGAATAAATAAAGTGTGTGCCAATATCGAAAAGATTTATAATGAATGGGAAAAAGGTGAAGAGAGGCAGCATCTTTCATTCTAAACATAATATGATTAAATTATCTAAATGGGAAAGTAAAAAAGGTGTTGAGTTCCTCAAAAAGGCCGGAATTAAACAAGATCAGATCATCCTCGATTTTGGTTGCAACGTTGGGAATTATACAATTCCTGCGGCGATCATCGTTAAAGAAAAAGGAATAGTTTTTGCCATTGATGAAGATGATCATACTTTTGGAGCAATAGATAACAAAGCAAAATTATTAGAACTCAACAACATCAAAACTATTAAGACAAATGGAGAATTGAATTTTGATTTTGCAGATATTTTTTTTGATTTTATTATGCTGTACGATGTTCTTCATTATCTCAACTTCCAACAAAGAAAAATCCTTTATAAAGAAAATTATCGAATCTTGCGAACTGATGGAATTCTTTCGATTCATCCAAAACATATGATCGGGAATTTTCCTCTAATGGAATTAAGAAATGTAACTCTGCAGCAATTGATCATCGAAGTTGAAAATAGCGGATTTAAATTTAAAGAGAAAATATTTGGCGAATTAAACCACGACAACCATCTTGAAGAAGGATATGTTATAAATTTTTCAAAAACTGTAAATTGTTAAAATAATGAAAGGAAGATAAAAATGAATTCTGAAGCATACAAAAATCAGGTAGAATTGAATAGAATTGGAAAAGATAATTTCTTTAAAACTAATTTCCAATCACCAATTCCATCGGAGGAAAGGACAAAATTCACAAAGTTAAATTACTTTGATCCTGATTTGAAATATAGATTTGAATTAGAATTAGAAGAATCTGATCACAAAGAAAAGATTAAAATAGAAGATACCGGTGGCAACCTTAGAGACTTTTTGAAATGGGGAAAATTCACTTTTGAAATCAATAAACAGGAATATGTTTTATTTGCCTATAAATCTACCAAAGAAGAAACGCGACTTTTTGTTCCTTTCAAAGATGCAACAAGCGGAAAAGAAACTTATGGTGCAGGAAGATATATAGACCTCGAAGAAGAGAGAGATAAAATCGAAAATAAATGGATCCTGGATTTAAATTTTGCTACAAATCCCTGGTGTGCTTATAGTCATAATTATGTCTGTCCGTTAATTCCGTTTGAAAATATTTTACAGGTAGAGATTAAAGCAGGTGAAAAAAGTTATAAATAAAAACAGGAGATAAAATGCTTAAAGAAAGAATGAAAATTAATGAAGAACTTTATAAGCAAATGGAGTCGGAAACTCTGGCAAGAAAGAGTGACAACATTATCAGAAATAGCATCCT
>JAVCCF010000093.1 GCA_030765625.1 Candidatus Tenebribacter burtonii | reverse complement strand
AGGGAAAAGAAATACTTAATATTAACGTCCCGAATTTGGATTATTCTGAGATCAAAGGTATTAAAGTTACCTGCATTGGTCATAGAACATATTACAACTTTGTCCGAAAAGAAAAGGATGTTAATGGGGAAACAATCTATTTTATCGGTGGAGATGAACCACATTGGACTGAAATAGAAAACTCTGATGCCAATGCTGTGAAAAATGGATATATATCAGTTTCACCAATATCTCCCGATTTCACAAAAATAGATTCGTTTGAACGGATAAATAATTGGATAGATAAGAATAAGAATAATGAGGGCAAATGAAACATAGTTCTTCCTGTGAAAATATGATAAAATATCAACTTGTTGCTCGTGGGATAACTGATAACAATGTATTAGAGGCATTTCGAAAAATCCCCCGCCATAAATTTGTACCTAAAGAGATTGAACATCTTGCCTATAATGATTCACCTCTCAGCATTGGAGATGGGCAGACCATTTCCCAACCTTATATAGTGGCTTTAATGATGCAGATATTAGAACTTAAAAAAGATGATAAAGTTTTAGAGATCGGGACAGGCTCTGGTTATCAAACTGCGTTACTGGCTGAGATCGCAGAAGAAGTTTTCACAGTAGAAAGAATCAGTTCACTTATCAGAAATGCTGAAACATTGCTTAATAAATTAGACTATAAAAATATTTATTATAAATTTGGAGATGGAACTTTAGGATGGCAAGATGGATATCCTGAGCAAAATGAATTTGATAAAATAATTATAGCAGCTGCAGCACCTGATATCCCCAAAAGTTTGACTGGACAGCTTGCCATGAATGGGAAACTTATTATCCCAACCGGAAATAGAAATTTCCAGCAGCTTGTTGTGATAACTAAAACCGGGGATGGTTACATTCATACAAATGAGGGGGGATGTATGTTTGTCCCGCTCATCGGAGATGAAGGATGGCAGGAATGAAAAGATTGATAATTGTTCTGATTTTATTCTGTATTACTTTTTCTCTTTTTGCATCATCTGGTTTAAAAGAAAAACTGGAAGCAAAGATTGAACTGATAAATGTATCTTCAGAAGTTAAAGTTTTTCTTATAGCCATGATACCCATCTTTGAACTTCGGGGAGCTATTCCCATTGGAATGCTGAAGTATGAACTTCCTTTATGGAAGGTTATTCCAATTGCACTTGCGGGGAATATGTTCCCTATATTTTTTATCCTGTTATTTTTTGATTTTATCACAAAGATATGCTTCAAAGTTCCATTCCTAAAAAAAATATTAGAAGCAATTTTCGCCAGGACACGCAAAAAAACTGATGTTATCCAAAAATATGAAGAGATCGGATTAATGCTATTCGTAGCAATTCCTCTACCAATTACAGGAGCCTGGACTGGTTCATTGGCTGCCTATCTTTTCGGTCTAAAATTTTGGAAATCAATTCTTTTCATTTTTCTGGGAGTTTGTATCGCAGCAGTTGTTGTTACTTTTCTAGCTTCATTAAAATGGATCGGAGCAGGTATTGCCACCGTATCATTAATTACAGTATTTATTGTTAATCAGATTAAGAGAAGAAAAAAGATTGAAGCAGCAAAATTATAGATCTCATTCCTGAATAAGTACTTTACGAAGCGGAAGCTTAGTAAAGAGAGAGGAATTAAAGAGAGAATGAATAAGAGTGAAGTATAAAAACAATAGATTTATAATTAAGATAGAAGCAGCAAAATTATAGAGCTCATTCCTAACTTTCCAGTTGGGAATGTCATATATTTATACTTTACGAACTGGAAAGTTTGTAAAGAGAGTAAAAGCATAATCTGGGGGTAGTTATGAAAAAGTTAGTATTAATTATTTGTTCATTATTTTTAACCGTTTCTGTATTCGCAACAGATGTATTGGGTAACCAATCAGGAATATGGAATTTGGCAGGTAGTCCTTACAATATTATTGGGGAGATAACTATTCCAACAAATGAAACATTACAAATCGATGCTGGGGTTGAAGTTATTGCAATGGGAAATTATAGGATTACTGCATTGGGGAATATTGAAGCTCAAGGCGTAATTAGTGATACAATTAGATTTTATGGAAATGGGGGATTGAACTGGGGCGGTCTTCACCTGGAAGATGAAGTAACAACCAGCCAATTCGATTATTGCCGTATTTCCAATACGGATGATACAAATGACTATGGGATCCAATCTATAAATAGTCCGGTTTTTATTAATTATTCATATCTTGATGATCACCAAAAAGCAATTTCATTCTCTGCTCTTTCTGCAAATGATCCTTCTTATATGGAAATAAAGAATTCCAAAATTGCTTATGTACAAAAAAGCGGGATTACAATTACAGATAATTCTAATGTTTTAATCGATTCTTGTGAAGTAACACGATGTGCAATTGGTGGTTCTCCATATGGGGCTATCCAACTTTCTTTGCAAAGTAATTCCCATTCCTGCAGCCCGACAATAACTAATAACTACATTCACCACAATGACATGCAGGGCATCACGTTAGCAAATCTATTCGGTTATGACAACATGGCTCCCTTAGTTGAATACAATGAAATTAGTTACAATTATACAGGCATTTATCTCTATGTAGGGAAAGGAACCTATATATGGAATCACATTCATCATAATTTTGTGGAAAATAATCCTGATTCAGGAGCTGGTGTGATGCTTTATGGGAATGGGGCAGATGCAGTTTTTACTTATAACAAAATAAATAATAATTACACAGGATTCTATTTGGCAAACGGAGCAACAGCCAATCTGGGTGATCTGGAGAATGCCAGCACAGACGATGATGGCTATAACTGCATCTATGACAACATCTTTTATACTGGTGAGGAATTTAGTGTATATAATGCTAGTGCTTCCAACGTAACAGCTGAAAATACTGTTTGGGATACCGATCCTCCAATTGATGTTTCTATTATTGATGGTAATGATAATCCAGCTTACGGTATTGTAGATTATGAACCTACATTGTCACCTTATGCTCCTCCAGCAGAATTAATCGTAACAGTAAGTGGAAATAGCGTTATTATACAAATTCCATATGGAACCGCTTATCCGACTCTTCCATTAAATATTGAAGGATGTAATATTTATAGAGACGGAGTACTGATTGAAGAAGGATGTGTCGGTCTTATATATATAGACTTAAATTTTCCACCACCGGGAGAGCATACGTACGGAGTTACTATTGTTTATGAAGGTGGATTTGAATCTTTAATAACAGAAACAACAATATATATTCCCTACGTACTCAATCCACCACAGAATCCAAATGTTACAAGTTCAGGTTATATTACTTGGGAAGAACCTGAGCCAGGATCAACTTCTCCATTTCTGCATTATAATATTTATTTGGATGGAAGTTTGCATGGATCAACAACGGATCTGTTCTATCAGTTAACCGGTCTGGTAAATGGACAGCAATATCTGGTTGGTCTTTCTGCCGAATACGAAGCAGGAGAGTCAGATATTTTGGAATTTGAACTACCTTATGTAAGTTCAGCTGATAATACAATCCAAAAGATTGAATTGTTAAACAATTATCCCAATCCATTCAACCCATCCACAACCATTTCATTTACTTTAAATCTCGAAGATAATAAGAAAGTTGAACTATATATTTTTAATTTGAAAGGACAGAAAATCCAACAATTTTCAATTATCAATGATCAATCTTCAATAGTTTGGGATGGTACAGATGATAACAATAAACCAGTTTCCAGCGGAGTTTATTTCTATAAATTGGTTGCTGATGGCAAAAATTTAGCTTCAAAAAAAATGTTATTATTAAAATAAAGGAACTTATTAAAAAGATAATAAAAGCTATAAACCAAAGAGTATTTTTTTAATTTATTGACACACACTTTCCAAATACTGTTTTTGTAATTAGTAATAATCTATAAAGAGGTATTAAATGAGTTTACTGGATAAAGTTCAGGAATTTACCAAAGCAAAGGAACTGATAGCACTTGGGCATTACCCGTATTTCAGGATCATTGATTCTGAACAGGATACAGAAGTGATGTGTAATGGTAAGAAAATGCTGATGATGGGATCGAATAGTTATCTTGGTTTAACAAATCATCCGCGCGTGATAGAAGCTGCAAAAAAAGCAACTGATAAATATGGAACAGGATGTGCCGGTTCCAGGTTTCTTAATGGCACACTTGACATTCACATAGAATTGGAAACTGAACTGGCTAAATTGGTTGGGAAAGAAGATTCGCTGGCTTTTTCTGCTGGTTATATGGCAAATCTCGGTGCAATATCTGCTATGGTAGATCGAGACGAATTTATAATAACAGATAAATTTGATCATGCTTCTATTCTGGATGGATGTATGCTTTCTCAGGGGAAAATGCTTCGATTTGGTCATAACAATATGCAGCATTTGGATACAGTTCTGGAAAAGAAAGTTGCCGGTAAAGGTGCCCTGATCGTAGTGGATGGGATTTTCAGTATGGAAGGCGATATAGCTGATATTCCCAATATTTGTAAAATCGCAAAAAAACATGGTGTCAGTGTGATGGTGGATGAAGCTCATTCTATTGGGGTTTTACACAAAACAGGTGCTGGAGCTGCTATGGCAGCCGGTTGTACTGATGATGTGGAACTTATCATGGGAACATTCAGTAAATCTCTCGCTTCCGCTGGTGGATTTATTGCCGGAAGCTATGATGTTATTCATTATCTCAAGCATCATGCGCGTTCACTTATTTTTAGTGCATCTCTTCCACCTGCTTCGGCTGCAACCGTTTTGGAAGCAATAAAGATTATGAAAGAAGAACCTGAACGAATCGATAAATTATGGGATAATACACATTATATGATGAAAAATTTTAAAGCTATGGGTTATAATACCGGAACTTCCTGTACTCCAGTAATTCCGCTTCACGTAGGAAGTATGACGAATGCCTTTGAAATGTGGAAACAGCTCGATGAGGAAGGTGTTTTCATCA
Organism: Candidatus Tenebribacter burtonii; assembly: GCA_030765625.1. Classification (GTDB taxonomy): domain Bacteria; phylum Cloacimonadota; class Cloacimonadia; order Cloacimonadales; family TCS61; genus Tenebribacter; species Tenebribacter burtonii. Next base: position 11,963 of record JAVCCF010000093.1, on the reverse strand, counting down.
ATCCGGTTGTTCCGCCTGCTGTACCGCCCAATGATACTCTCATCCGTACAAGTTTTATGGCAACTCATACAAAAGCACAACTTGATTTTGCTCTCGAAAAATTTGAGAAGATCGGTAAAAAAATTGGTATAATAGAGTAACTCAAAGCTCAGTCTTTGAGAAATTGCTCACGGATGAACATGGATTGGTGAGGAAAGCAGTTAATTTAAAGTAGGGTGATTGACAGGGACTATCAATCACTCTTTTTTATTGTGTTCAATCAGTTCTCAGATTTCTCTTTTTCCCAATGATTGTTATCAATTCAAAAGTTGCAATTGCTAAAGCTTAACCTACACCACTGGCAATGATATCAAATGCATCATATTGCGTGCTGGCTCCCCACATAGGTTTAAGTTCCTCTATCATTAAGATTATAAATACCATAGTTGACCATAAATATATGATCGATCTACCACGTTTTAACTTCCGGATTAACACAGCTGATACAGACGCCAGACTAATAAGATAAGCTGCAATGAAATTTGGAAAGCAACCTGTAAGAATTCCCAGTAAATGTGAACTATTCAAAGCGGGTCTCAAGACTTCCTTGTTAAGGGAAACCAAGCCAAATAACACAGCAACCAGAAATGCATTGATTACAAGAACTTTCTTTTTACTCTTCCAATTCATAATTTACTTCCTAATTTGCTTAAGCATATCTTTAACTTTAGTTTCAGGTCGATCACATACTTTATTTTGGCAGGCATAAATTGTGGTTTGTCCTGCAATATTTTTACCTTTAAGTAATTCCAGCGTTCCTTCCGTCTTCCCACCGGATAAGAATACATTTGGTAAATAGTAGGTGTCAAATTCCTTTCTCTTGCTTAAGTGATCATCACCAACAATACTTATTAGATATGGTTCGCTGATAAACCACGCCATCAAAATATCCCAATTGGCATAATACACTCCACTTCTCAAGGCAGCTTGTTTTACATTATTAAGCATTTGTTTGGATTTTAAAATATAATCATCCTTATAAAAATACTGCCCCAACAAAAACAAGTTCTTTGCCATTTGTGAATTTGAAGAGGGAATCACATTATCAGCAATTTCCATTTTTCGCGCAACCAGATCAGGATCTATATCCGAAGTATAAAAGAACATTCCACTTTCTACATCAAAAAAATGAATCAGGGAATAGGCGGTTAATTTTTCTGCTTCCAGCAACCACTTTTCGTCAAAGGTGGCTTGATAAAGCGAAATGAAAGCATCAATTGTAAAAGCATAATCATCCAGAAAACCATTGATCGAAGATTTCCCATTTTTATAATTTCTATCTAAACGATGATCAGGTTTTTGGACATTTCGCAAGATGAATTCAGCGTTCTTTATGGCTGATCTTAAAAATTCAGGTTCATTAAAAACTCTGTAAGCATCTACATAACCTTTCAGCATGAGAGCATTCCATGAGGTTATGATCTTATCATCAAGTGTTGGACGAATTCTTTTGGATCGTTCTTTTAGTAATATCTTTTTGGCAGAATCAACCTTTTGCTGCAATTCTTCCGGACTGATCTTAAATTTTTCTGCTATTCCTTTATCTGAATTTGTTTTATATAAAATATTGTGGCCATTATCCCAATTTCCAGTATTTGTAACACTGTAATATTCCGCGATTAAATCTGCATCTTTTCCCAATATATTTTTTAATTCCGTCTTGCTCCAAACATAAAACTTTCCTTCTTCACCTTCACTGTCCGCATCTAAGGAAGAATAGAAGGCTCCCTCATTTGAGGTTAATTCTCGTTCAATGAATTCTAATGTTTCATAGACTATTGTTTTAAAATAAGGATCTTTTGTAGCTTGGTAGCCGCATGAATATAAACTAACTATTTGGGAATTATCGTAGATCATCTTTTCAAAATGGGGTACTTTCCAAATTGAATCGGTTGAATACCTGGCAAATCCACCACCAACCTGATCATAGATCCCGCCATCAGCCATTTTGTTTAACGTTAGTGTTACAGTATTCAAGGCATCATTATCTTTGGTTAAATAATTATAATGTAATAAAAATTGATAACCTATTGGTAAGGGGAATTTAGGAGCACGATTACTTCCTCCGTGTACAGTATCAATGTCATTTTTCCAAAGAGAAAAAATAGCTGTCAGGTCATTTATTGTGTAATCGGTAGTTTTAGTTTTCTCTAAGATTATTTCACTTTTGTTTACTCCATCTGTTAAAGACTTTGCTTGTTCTTCTGCTTTTTCAGGATTTTTTATAGTGAATTCCAAAACTTGTGATAACATGGAGAGCCAGTTTTCTTTGGGAAAATATGTTCCTCCATACAGCGGTTTTCCATCCGGCAAGGCAATAACATTCAAAGGCCAGCCACCACTTCCCGTAAGTAAATGCACAGCGTTCATGTATACTTGATCAATGTCGGGCCGCTCTTCTCTATCCACTTTGATCGAGACGAAATTTTCGTTCATAAATTTGGCAACAGTGGTGTCTTCAAAGCTTTCATGTTCCATAACGTGGCACCAATGACAAGCGGCATAACCTATACTGATGATCAATAATTTATTTTCTGCTTTTGCCTTTGCCAAGGCAGCTTCACTCCACGGATACCAATTTACAGGGTTATGAGCGTGCTGCAGTAAATAAGGACTACTTTCATGAATTAGCTGGTTTGTAAACATATGCTCCCCAGTTACTTCTTTTTCTTGTTGTCCACAAGAAACAATTGGAATTAGAAGTAATAAATATATAATTATTTTTTTCATTTCTTCTACCAACCTTAAAATTGCTATATGAAAGAAAACATGATAGAAGCAATTTCAAGGTCTACATACATTCATTCTTAATTAACAATTAGCAAGGCGTATCATTCTGATGCGTCCGAAATATTTCGATTCAATCTGAAAGATTGAACCTGTAATATTGTATCAATTTTAATTGCAATTTTTTACCAAATATATATATTCTAAATTATTCATTGTTTGATTTCCATATCAATCCAAAGATGTTTTACAAATATCAAGACAGCATAGTAGTTGTTTTAATATCCCAAGAATGGATCATTTATGATTTTTTTACTTTTTATGCCATTCATTTTTAATAATTTGGTTATTGATTTAATTGCTTTTTGACTTCCACCAATATAATAGAATGCTTTATTAACATATTTTCTTGCTGATTCTGATATAGCATCATTGGTTTCTTCAATAGTCCTAGTATAGAACATATTAAATTTATCATTCTGTTCAACTATTTTATTTATTTCATCTTTAAATAGGAATACATTAGATGAACTGTAAATAAATTCTAAATTTCTATTTTCTTGTTGATCAAAACTCTTTAATAGTGCTCTGAATGGTGTTACACCAACCCCTAAACCAATAAATACTACTGGAGAATTACTATCTTGCAATGTAAACCAACCAAATGGGCCACGCAATTTAACAAGTTCTCCTTGTTTCATATTTATTAAATTTTGCTTAAAACTACTAACATCTTTACCAGTTCTCGTTCCAAGTAATATTACGTCTTCTTCTGGTGTCGATGCAATGGAAAATGCTCTGTATTTTTTTCCAGCAACCTTATTTCCAGGCAAAGTAAATATTGCATGCTCTCCTGGTCTCCACATCAAACATTCTGGTTTCTTTAAGCTTATCACGTAATAATCTTCATCTATGTTTACAGCACTTATGAATTCTACTTTACTTGTTTTAAATATACCTTTAAAATCACTTAATCTCATCTAATTTCTCCTTTTTCGATAATGTCTTTCCAATTTTCTATCAACCTTAAAATTGCTAAATGAAAGAAAACATGCTGTAATACTTTGCATCTAATTGGCAGGGCGTATCATTTTGATGCGTCTGAAACATTTCGATTCAATCTGCTCCGATAAATCGGAGAACCGGCAACAATCAGCTTTTCTTCTTCTTTTTCTCTTTTTTTAATAGCGGCATCGTGTATTCATTATAAAGTTCAAATAGATATTCGATCCTGGTTGTTTCATTGGGGAAAGCCTGAGGACGATAACACAAATCCACAGCACGATCCAACTCATGATGTGCTTTTACAAGTTTTGGTGGCATGGTGAGTGGATCATACAGATCTGCCAGATTGCTTTCCTGAAACTCAGCTCTCACATCTAGAATTTTCTGAGCTTTGATTTCTACTGATTTCTTGTTTTTGGCACTTGGAGTTATTGGCCAGGGGAAATTGTTGTAAACAATCCCAGTAGATATCGAATAATCTGATTTTAAACGTCCTGATACATATTTTACCCAAGTCATAAAGATTATTGAAGATAACATCCCAAAAGAAAAAATGTCTGCATTATCAATTGTATAATTTTTATTACTTGTAATTACATCTTTTGACATAAATCCAACAGGTATATAATTCCTGTTTTGTGATGATGTTTCTGGAATAAGCAAATAATCAAATTTTGGTTGCCGTATTTCTGCGAATAGTGTCGGAAAAGCAGCTAGTTGTTGCGTCGTTTTTCTTTTGCTTTCTTTCCTTACTTCCATCACCCTTTTTAATCTTTCCGATATTAAATTCAAAGATTTTAATTCTGAAGGTTTTATGTTAACTAACCATAAACACCATCTGTCGATGTTGTTAATGAATTCCCGTGCTCCTATAAATTTTCTGATGTACTTTTCTGAATCAGGTTCTATGTTTATAAGGTCATTTTTCTCTTCTTGATTTAAAAGTAAATAACCACCATCATTAGGCATAGAACCAAATGCCATTAAAGGAGAGTTGCAAATTGTAGATCGTCTCTTATTAATGATTACAAAATCTCCTTCTACTAAATAGGGATTAATATTTTTCACTTTAATTTCATGAGCTTCACCTGATATATTGTCATATTCAAAAATGGATTTGTCTTTAACATCGTAGTTTGCAAAACCAATAATTACTACATGAACAGCAGCTTTTCCTTTGGCTTTATTACTCCATTTAAAAGTTCGATGAGCAAAATGGATTTTAATTCCAAAATTATTAAAAAGTTCGTTCCACAAGATGCCAACCTGTTCACCTTGTGAAATGGAATTTGTCGAAACAAAGGCAACTTTGATTTCTGTATTTTGAATGAGTTTTGCAGATTTAATGTACCAGGCTGTCACATAGTCCAAAACTCCTGCACCTTTCACACCATGAAAAACCAGAGCCATATCTTCTTTCTGCTCTTTGGTTTGATATTGTTTTCCATAAAATGGCGGATTTCCTAGAATATAACTCAATTCATCTTTTGCAACAATATCTTCCCAATCAATTCTGAGAGCGTTGCCATTAATGATTGTCGCAGATTTTCTTAGAGGTAAACGGGCATAATACAAACCAAATGTTTCCGAAACCAGCAGGTTCATCTGGTGGTCCATCAACCACAAAGCAACCTCAGCAATTCGAGCTGGGAATTCATCATATTCAATACCGAAAAACTGGTCGACATCAACTTTTAAAATGTGATCAAGGTCGGTATGCAGTTGGATTCCATAAAGAATCTTGAGAACTTCAAGCTCCAATAATCTCAGTTCTCGATAAGTGATGATGAGAAAATTACCACAACCGCAGGCTGGATCGAGAAATTTGAGTTTCCCCAGTTTTTCATGAAATTCTCGCAGTTTATTTTTGTTGCCTTTAATTTTGTTGAATTCTTCTTTCAATTCATCCAGGAAAAGCGGTTTGATCAGTTTGAGAATGTTCTTTTCAGAAGTGTAATGCGCACCGAGGTTTCTTCTTTCTTCCGGCTTCATCACGCTTTGAAACATGCTGCCGAAAATGGCCGGAGAAATTTTCCCCCAATCAAGTGAGCTGCATTTTAATAAAATTTCACGCATTTTAGAATTGAAAGAAGCAATAGATAAAGGCTCTTCAAAAAGTTTACCGTTGATGTATGGGAAAGCATTCAGGTGTTCATCCAGGTTGGTTAAGCGTTTTTCTGTAGGAGTGTTCAGAACCTGGAAGAATTGAGCCAGCCAGGCTCCCAGGTCACTGCCGTCTACATGAGTTTTTATTTCGATAAACTCTTTGAACGTGTCTTTTTCGAAGATTCCGGTGTCATCAGCAAACAGGCAAAACAGAATCCGAACCAGAAAAATTTCCAGTTGATGTCCAGCATAACCACTTTCTTCCAACAGGTCATGAAATTTTCCCATCAATTCGGCAGCTTTGATATTCACCGGATCTTCATCTTTAAATGTTCTTTTTTGATAACCGGCAATAAAACCGAAAAGTTTGATGTTCTTGTGGAATTCACCTATTTTAAATTCGTGCTGTGTTTTCTCATCCAGATCATAAAGTTTGAAGTTTTCAAAATCGGAAACCAAAACATATTTTGGCAGTTCGTGTTCTGGTATTCCATGGAAATAATCGGTTGCTTGAGTATATGCAGCATCAAGGTCTTTCCCTTTAGATTTATGCTCTACCAGAAGATTTCCTTTCCAGAATAGATCAATAAAACCTTGTTTATTGTTCAGTTTTTTTACAGGTTCTTCGAAGGTTGCCAATCTTCTACGGGTAATACCAAAAACATTGAAGAAGTCATTCCAAAAGGTATCTTTCTCAGCTCGTTCCCGTGTTTCATCTTTCCATTCATTGGTGAATTTTAAAGCTCTGTCTTTGATCTCGTTCCAGCTTAATGCCATATTGTTTTTTCCTTCAATCTATTATTAATTAGAAAGATACAAATATTAATTCTTCGTCAAGACATTTGATGATTAATGGTTGTTTTTCAACCACTGAGTTTCACCGAAATGTACAAGAACAAAGTTACTCTCATTCTTTCTCCATCACTTTTAACATTCCCAAATGTGTTGTCACACAGATCAGTACAATTACTAAAACAATTCTCGCATAAATATTTTCAATCATAACAAATGAAATTATTATCGTTATCCAAAGCACCGAAATTGAAATGATCTTGGTCAACTTTGTTACAGCTCTACATTTTATGTAATTCTGCAAATACTTACCGAACAATCGGTGATTCATCAACCAATTGTGCAACTTTTGTGAACTTCGCACAAAACAATAGGATGCGATCAAAAGGAAGGGTGTGGTTGGTAAAAGAGGTACAAACACACCTATGGTTCCCAGTGTAACAGCCAGGATTCCAGCAATAATTAATAACAACTTTCTAGTTTCAATATTCATATATGATTTCTACCGATGTATTTAAATATTTACTTAACACTTTCACCATTTGAATTAGCTTTTTTCGGTCAAGCAGTTTGATATTGTCTTTTTCTTTTTCATGGTTTGTTTGGTTTAATATTGTTTTTGAGAAAATAATTAATTGGAAAATAAAATGAAAATCAAATTAGGTAATCGTAAAGATAAAAAGACAATTAAGAAAATGAAAACATAAGTAGAATAAAAGAGAAAAAGCTCCCTCTCTCAATAGCTTAATCTTACCCCGGTTTTTAAGCCGGGGTTTTTATTAACTAATTACTGAGATTAATTCAAGATTTATAGTTAGATTTTTACCTTATAAAAATTCGTACTATTATGTTCGTTTTCATTGTTCACGATGTATTTAAATGTTTGGTCTGGAGTTCTGCCGATAGATGATAATGCGACATTTGTGAAACTTCTCACAAGTGATCCAATAATATTGCCAAATATTCCATCCAAATGAACAGGTTCATCACTTTCGATGTGTATACCTGAATCTGTAATTCGGATACATTCATTACTATCTTCTACAAAAATACCTTCATCATTGATGAGAACGCTACTTCCATCACTGTAATCATTTACTTTCAAACTTTCTTCAGAAATTATTATGTAAGCATCATCTGCATCAAAATTCAGGGTTTCATTATCGAAGGTGCAGATCCCATCACTGTTTTCATAAAGGTATTTCTTACTTTTCGGAAGATAGAGTTTGATTTTTGTATCTTCTTCTTGAGCAACTATTGAAAGCACTTGTGTAGTATGATCAAATTTAATTTCAGCATCTTTGTGATAACTAACCTCGATAAGTTCACTGTCGTGAAATTCGACATCTTTCAGAGTTACATTTTCAAGTTCTAATTTTACATTTTCCAACTTGAAATTGAAGGTTTCTGTTACTGCTACCAAACTTAGTGATGTGAGTAGCACCAATACGACTAAACATTTTTTCATAATTTTCTCCTTATTAGTTTGTTAATTTATTTTTTTCTCCGCCATTTTTCTATATAGTGGGCAATTGCCTACCTTACACTTCTATTCTTCTTGCTTTTCAAATGTTGGCAGGCGTTGCAAACGATCATTATTCTACTTGCTTTTCTACGTTTTCCCTTTGATCAAGGGAAATTGCAAAGGGTTCTATTCATAATTAAGTGCTTTCACCGGATTCTTATTTGCAGCATTAATTGCCAGATAACTTACAGTAGTTACTGCAATCAATAACGTGATCAATCCTGATAATATGAAATAACTTACATTCAAATCGATACGATAAGCAAAAGTCTGCAGCCAGCTTTTCATGGTGTAATAACCGATCGGCCAGGCGATGATATTGGCAAAGATAACCCATTTGGTAAATTGTTTCAGAAGAATAGAAATAATGCTGGGAACTGATGCACCCAAAACTTTTCTTACTCCGATTTCCTTAGTTTTTTGTTCTGCTGTAAATGCTGCCAATCCAAACAATCCTAAGCAAGCGATGAAAATAGCCAGCGAAGCAAAGATGGTGAAAAACTTGCTGGTCATTATCTCAGCTCTATGCAGGTTATCAAAATAGGAATCCATGAAGAAATATTCAAACGGCTGATCTCCAGCTAGTTTATGCCAGTTTTCTTCCAGCATTTTAATTGTTCCTGAGACGTCTTTGGTATTGATGCGAACCGCCATCAATTCTTTGTACCAGACGTCTGGATGGAAAATCATCATAGAAGTGATCTCATCCCGCAGAGAATTATTATGAAAATCTTTCACCACGCCGATAATTGTGAGTTTTTCATCAGAACCAGGTTCAAGGATTATCCTGCCGATAGGATTTTCATATCCAAGTTCTTTTACAGCTGTTTCATTGATAATGACAGCAGATTTATCTGATTGTATGGTGGGAGAAAAATATCTTCCTTCTGCCAGCTTGATTCCCATCGTTTCCAAATAATCGTAATCTCCGCACAAACGGTAGAAATGATATAACTCATCGGGAGTATTGTTGTCTTTGTTGAACATACTTCCATCCGAACAGGAACCCGGAACAGAAAAAACTGCACTGGCAGATTGAACTGCTGTGAATTTAGCAATTTCTTCTTTGTATATTGGAAGCTGATCTTTCAGAATGTAAGCTCTTTCCACTACCAGCAATTGCTCTTTATTGAATCCCAGTTTCTTCTTGCTGATGAAATTCATTTGCTGCATGGTAATGATCGTGCACAAAATTACCAGGATAGATATTGCGAACTGGAAAAGAACCAGTGCGTTCCTGAAACCGCTTTTCTGTTTACCTTTGAATAGACTTCCTTTTAGAATTGTAAGAACTTTGTAGGAAGAAAGTGCAATAGCTGAATATGCTCCGGAGATCAATCCGATAATAATAGCAAAGGCAAAATAGATCGGATATGAATAATCTCCAGCAAATTTGAGATACAGGTGTTTTCCTGTAAATTCATTGAAGCTGAATAGTAGCAATTCTGAACCAACCAAAGCTATCAGCATTGCCAACAAACTTATTAATACAGATTCCAGCAAGAACTGTCTGATCAATTGTTTGCGATTGGAACCCAGCACTTTTCTCATTCCAATTTCTTTGGCACGAACTGCCGATCGAGCTGTTGTAAGGTTCATAAAATTAATGCACGCTACCAGCAAAATGAAAAGTCCGATCACAGCAAAAAGCTGAACATAGCGAATATCGCCTTTTCTTTCCACCACAGCTTCTTTGGGATTGAAAAGGTAGATCTGTGATAGTGGTGTTACTCGAAAACGAAAATGATTTCCCTGTTCTTCCCACTCGGCAAAACTGACTCCCAGCATTTGTTTGAACATATCATCGGTTATTCTTACGAACATGTCATTGATTTTGTCTGTTAGAATTACTGGATCTGTTTCCGGCTGTACTTTAATGTAGGTGAAAGGACTATTGCCGAACCAATTCATATCATTGGCAGCGTTTGAACCGCAATATGCGATCAGGACTTCAAAATCCCAATGCGAGTTTGTCGGCAGATCTTGTGTTACCCCCACGATTTCAAATTCTTTTTTATTATCAAAAGTGATGCTTTTACCGATAGCATCTTCGTTTTTAAAGAATTTTTTTGCGATTGCATTCGAGATAACAACAGTGTTAGGTTTTGTTAAAACATCACTTTTGCCGCCTGATATCAGAGGAATTGTGAAAATGTTGAAAAGTTCCGGATCGGTGTAATAGATTTTTTTGAGGAGAATATTCGTTTCCTGATATGTTACCAGCTTTTGATATTTCCCCCGCAGACGGGCAGCTTTTTCAATTTCTGGAATTTCATCCATTAATGTAGGTGCTAATGGATGCGGCGTAGATATCCCTGTGCCTTCCTGATCTCCCATTTTGCTGTCGGTTCCCATGCGGTAAATTTGGGAATAATTTTCATTGTATTTGTCGAAACTCAGTTCGTCATTGATCCATAATCCGATTAGTATGAAGCAGATCATTCCAACAGAAAGTCCAACAATATTAATAATACTGAACGTCTTATGTCGAACCAGGTTTCTTATTGCGATTTTAAAATAATTTTTGATCATTTGATTTCTCGCTTATCATTTATTTCTCATTCGCAAAGACGGAGCTTTGCGTTACACTGTGGGATGTTGAGTTAAATAGATTATTCAACTCACTTGAAGTCTGCTTCTTGCCCGAAGCAGACTTCAGTCTTTTTTCTACCATTCATTTTCACTTATATAGTTTTATTCACGCATTTTCCATGCCAAAGCCAATTAACTATACCCATCAATCACTTAGCGCCATGTGGAACAATAAAAAACGTTCAATTGTTGTACGCCAGCGGACAGTTTTTTTCGCTGATGAACAGGTTTCATTTTACTCATAATTAAGTGCCTTCACCGGATTTTTATTCGCAGCATTTACTGCCAGATAACTAACAGTTGTAACTGCTATGAGCAGAGTGATAACTCCCGATAATAAGAAATATCCAACTTTCAGATCAATATGATAGGCAAAATTCTGCAGCCAGTTTTTCATGATGAAATAACCAATCGGCCAGGCAATAATATTAGCCAGTACAACCCAGCGTGTGAATTGCTTTAAAAGTATGGATACAATACTTGGAACAGAAGCTCCCAAAACTTTACGCACACCAATCTCTTTAGTTTTCTGTTCCGCAGTGAAGGCAGCCAAGCCAAATAAACCAAGGCAGGCGATGAAGATAGTCAGAGCTGCAAAGATGGTGAAAAATTGTCCGGTTCGCTGTTCTGACTTGTGAAGATTGTCGAAAAAAGAATCCATGAAGAAATACTCAAAAGGCTGATCTCCGGTAAATTCATTCCATTTTGCTTTTATGAATTCCAGAGTTGCAGATACATTTTGTGGTTGAATGCGTACAGCCAGATAATGATCCCAAGCTAAGCCGGGATGTAACAAGATTATTGGCTCGATCTCTTTATGTAAGGAAGAGATATGAAAATCTTCTACAACTCCAATTATAATAAGCCCTTCTTCTGAGTTCGGTACAAGAATCTTTTTGCCAATAGCATCTGTGAATCCCATACGCTTTACAGCTGTTGCATTAACAACAACATTGTTACTGTCGGAATAAATATCTTCCGAAAAATAACGTCCTGCAACCAATTTAATTCCCATTGCATCCAGGTAATCATAATCTCCACAGAGCAGTTTTAGATCCAAGAGTTCTTCCGGAGCTGAGTCTTCGGTTCGGAAACTTTGACCACCAGCTTCTGTACCCGGGATATGATAGGTAGCGCTGGCATATTGGATTGCCGGATTCTTGAGCAGTTCTTCTTT
>JAVCCF010000011.1 GCA_030765625.1 Candidatus Tenebribacter burtonii | reverse complement strand
ATTCAAAATTTTTGAATTTACTATATCATATAATCGTTCCTGAACTTGGTAGAACTTTTTCAGAAGTAAAAATTGCAAACTTAAAAAATCTCCCAATAAAAGAGATTTCGAGCGAATCCCAACTCCCTTTCATCGTAAAAGCCGACCAAATGCTTTCTTTAAATAAACAACTTCAAGAAAAGAAAAACAAATTTCTAAATCGAATAAAGAGCAACCTGGAAATAGAAAAGATAACAAGAAAGTTAGATGCTTTTTATAATTTCGATTTCAAAAATTTCCTCGCAGAACTCAAAAAACAGAAAATCAAACTTTCCCTAAAACAGCAGGATGAATGGGAAGATTATTTCAGTTCCTATAAAAAAGAGATTAATGAACTTCAATTTCAGATAAACAAAACCGATAATGAAATTGACAGGATGGTTTATGAACTTTATGGTTTGACGGAAGATGAAATAAAAATCGTGGAAGAAAGTAGCAAGACTAATAATTAACATTATTGGAGGTGATTATTTTGGATTGGAATATTTTCTTTAGTTCTGTTTCTCAAGTTACTGGGATTATTATAGCTTTTTGGGGAGCGTTTGTTGTAACAAAACTCTTAAGTAATGAATCTGATTATAAAAAGAACGTTAGTAAAATACAATCATTATTTAATATTTCTCATTCATTATTGATGAGAACATTAGCAATAAATTATGAAGCGTATAATTTAAATAAGAGATACGAAGCATTATTAGAATTAAAAAAGTGTATCGTGAATTCAGAAATTAATTCTATTGAAGAATACTATTTTAAGCTTAAATTTTCTTGGTATGATGATAGAGAATCTATTTTTAATTTATTAAAAGAGATACTTGAAAATACAGATAATAATAATTCTGATGGTGCTTCTAAAGAAGAAATAAATTTAAGACTCGAAAAAAAATTAGAGATTTATAAAGCTTATAACTATTCTAATAATTCTATGAATGAAATAACTATTAATGTTCATAAAACATTTGTTGAAGTTTATGAGAATACAAATAAAATTTATTTTATGATAAAGTATTTAAAATCAAATCCAGAGTCATCTAAAATAATTCATTGGTCACTAATCACAATTTCTATATTATTTTGCGTTGGAGTTATTTTTCCTATGTGCATCATTCCAATTAACACGAATATTTGTATAAAAGATGTAGATAGTCTAATATCACAAATATCATTTATAGGAGTTCTTTTTTCATTTAAAGGTTTAATATTATGCTTAATAACAATTCCATTTTTAGTACTAATTTTGTATTTATTAATTCAAAATTGGAAATTGAAATACAAAGCAAAATCAATAGAAACTCTTGAAAGCTATGCAGAAAAAGGAGATTATAATAAATATTTAAAGTATTGGGAAGATAATAATATGTATTATAAAGATAGTACGTATTATAAAAGTAGAAAAAATATTATTGAAGAAGCGAAGTAATAAAATAATTTGACACTCAAGCATCGTAACACTTTCCTGTCTTTTCGTAACACGGAGGATAAATGTCTGATCTGATTAGATTCGGAGTTTCAATTGATAAGGAACTCTTAAAAAAACAAATCTCCTGTTTCATAAAATCAAATGGCAGTATTCATGTTAAGAAAATAGCAAAATTAACTAACACTTCTCGAAGAACCCTATCACTAATTGCCGATTATTTAAATAGAGTTAAATTCACTAAAAGAGTTAGATATGAATTGATTTGATGCAAGCTATTGTAATTAGATAGAACCTGACAAATTGCAGACCCTCTTCCCTATTCCATGATTAAATTCATACTTTCTGCAATATATTTTATTTCCTTTTCTTTAATACTCAAGACATCAAAAAGCAAATCGCCTTCCCGTAAAATACCTAAGATTGGTTTATCCAATTGCAGCAATTTCTGATGTAACTTCTTAGCATAATTTCTATTCCCTTCATGAATAATCTTAACAGCCAGACTATCGATCTTCAACTGTGGAAGAGTTCCGCCGCCACATTGTGCTTTACTTTTAATAATTTCTGATTTTACGTTTATTTTTTTTAACTCAAAAACTAATTTTTCAGCTAATTTTTGCAAATCTACTTTCTTTCGATTCAGCATTTCAAAAATCGGAACTTTAGTGAGTAGATCTTCATCTTTTAAATAAAACCGCATAACCGCAGATAGAGCTGCAATGGTCATTTTACCGACTCGCAGTGCTCTCATCATGGGATCTTTTGCAATCTTTTGAATAAGCTCAGATCTGCCTGCAATTATTCCTGCCTGAGGACCACCCAATAATTTGTCTCCGCTGAAGGAAACAATATCACACCCAGCTTGTAGACTACTTCTAACATCAGGTTCACTATCTAATGGAAGTCCCTCCGGTTTTCTTAGTAATCCGGAACCAAGATCATAAATAAACAAAAGTTTATGCTTCTTTGCCAGATCAGAAAGATCAGATAACTCAACTTCTTCGGTAAAGCCATCAATATAATAGTTCGATTTATGCGCCTTGAATATGAGAGACGTATTTTTAGTAATTGCATTTTCATAATCAGAAAGTTTGGTGCGGTTGGTCGCTCCAACTTCAATCATTTTACAACCACTTGCTTTCATTATTTCAGGTATACGGAATGATCCACCGATCTCGATAAGCTCACCTCGGGAAATTATAACTTCCTTGCCTTCTGCAAAAGTTTTTAAGATCAACATAACTGCTGCTGCATTATTATTAACGACCACAGCATCTTCAGCTTGAGTTACAAATTTCATTAATTCTGAAATGTGTGAATTGCGTTGCCCCCTCCGTCCGGTATTCAAGTCAAATTCCAAATTTGAATAGTTAGAAATAATCGGTTTCAATTCTTCAAGAACATCGTCTCCCAGAAGAGCACGACCCAGATTTGTGTGCAGAACTATTCCTGTTCCATTAATTACTTCTTTCAAACTTCTATCACCTATTGATCTGAGAATTAACTTTACTTGTATAATGATATCCTCAATACTAATTGATTTTTCTCCAGCCAGAATATTTGTTCGAATTTTATCAAGTACTCTGCGAATCGAGAATGTTACAAGCTCAGAGCCATAAAATACAATCAATATCTTGATTTCAGCATTATTTAGAAGTTTATCAACACCGGGTATTTTTTGCATTTCTTCTTTCATTATTAATCCCTATTTAAATAATTACTTATATTTAAAGTTTAAATAAATTATTCATATAAAACGTCAATAGAAATTAGAATTTCGAAATGCTTAAAAGTAAGGACTGAGAACAGAATTAACCTTTATACTTTGAAATAAATACTTACTTATTAATTATTTGTCTTTAACTTTTATTTGACACCTAACTCTCATTTGAGCAATTTATCTTCTGTAAATTTAAAGATAACACATTGATATTTATGAGTAATACGATAAGGTAAACTAAGAAAGTAAATTTTTTATAAAATAAAGAAGTATGAAATATTTAGATAAATGAAGAGTAATAATCTCATGGAGGAAATTATGAAAGTGAAATACAGATGTCGTAAATGCAAAAAAGAGAACGAGTTTGATACAAATTATGGAATAATGGAGCTAAGAGAAAATATAAATACAAAAACTGATGTATATATAATTAAGTGCAAATTTTGCTGTACTGAAAATCGAATTCCAGTTCCAGTAGAAAGAGGATCTAATGAATAAAATCTTAAATGGCGAAGAACCTAAAGAAGAGGAATTATTTTATAAAGAATGGGGTTGGGAAACTTTAAGAGAAAATATAAAAATACAAAATGATATATTTAAATTATTCATTACTCTTGAAACAATAATAATAACTACTTTTTTGGGTTTTTATTTAATAATAGATATACATGTTTGTGTAAAAAACATAATTTTCACTTTACTAACCTTATCACTAATCAGTTCAATAATAGGGATATACCCTTTTGCAATGAAAGTTAATCTCAATAATCCGGACAAAATTAAATCTTACAAATCTAAAAGAATGAAAACAAAAGAATTACTTCTGAAATTATCATTTTTATTATTATTTGCAGGTTTTTTCACATTCTTTTTTGCTATATTATACTCTTTATAATATGAAATCAGATTAACAATGAATCAGAGATTGGGCTATGAAATAACAAGATAATTGAAATGTACTCAAACAAAATTGTTGGTGAGTTAATATTAACTTAATGTAAAGGACGAATTAGATGGGATTTTTTACAATTAATAGAGAAATTGAAGGTGAGATCGAATATTTCAGACTTCAAAATTGGTGGTTAAATGATTTAACTAAAAAGGAGCAAAGTGTTATACTTTCCATTTATAAACCTCTTGGAATGGGGGATCAGTCACTAATTAAACGTAAAATATATTCTACAACTCAAACTGCAATAGGATTTCTATCAGGTTTATCAAGTTGGTTTCAAAAACCAGAATATCGCAATATTAGGATATAAGAAATTGTGTATAAGAATGGAAAAACAGAAAATTTTTAAAGAAGTAATTCGACTTTCAAAAATTGCTAAAAAGCAGGGTTGGAATGGTGATTGGGATAGAAGAATTAAAAAATGTGAGAATAATATTGAAAAGCAAAAGGAGAAAAAGACATGAATTCTCAATATTGGTTAATCGAAATTGAAAAAGGTATACAAAAGATTGAATCTTTAAAGGTGTCAGCGGGACAAATAACTGAGAATGGTTTATTGAAATTGTTAAAAACATTAATGTGTAAATATACCTTAACTGATGAAGAAATTCTTGAAACTTTTTGCAAAAAAAATACAAAGAGATTTAAGGAATATTTTAAAATTAAACAATATAGCTCTCTTACAGATAAAGTTCATACAATTTTGGATGTCAAATGTACAAATATTTCGATATCAGCTACACTTAAATATAGGTAATCTTTTCAATTCAAATTATTATTAAATCGTTATAATTTATTTAAAAGAATTAAGAGAAGAAGGTGTTTCTATCATATTTTGGGTTAACTTTCTAATTAAGTTTTTTTCATTTATTGTTTCATCATATCTCCAATAAATTAACTTGATATTTTTTTTTATACATTTTGAATATTTTTTTGAATCTAACTTTTTTATTTTAGTAAAGGATTTCTCACCTCCAAAAAAATCAACTGGTTCAAAATGTTGCCTACCTTGATATTCAAAAGCAATTTTTTTGTTAGGGATATAAACATCTAGATGTTGTGGTTTAAGCCATTCTGGACTTGCCTGATGAAGTGTATTCTGATAATGATCTTTAATAAGGTTAAATAATCTCATTTCAGAAATCCATCCTTCACCAATTTTCGGTAATCCTTTTTTTATTCTTAGTATATTTTCAGCTTCTCTGAAAATCGTATTTAAAATCAAAATAAATGGATTCTTAGAGTATTCATAAAAACCTCCTCTAAAACACTTATCAAGTATTACTTTTACATTTACTTCAAACAGAATTCTACCTTCTAAAAAATGCTGTCTCCCAGTATAATCTATTTCAATATTATAAATATGTATGCCACCTCTAGAGTAAATCTCAGTTTCATCTAATGAATTAATTTCAGTAAAATCTGGCTTATGCTTTTTCTTTTTAAACCAATCCCATTTCCAATATTTGGATTTATAGACTACAATTTCTTTAATTTTCATATTTTGTTTAATAATATTATTTTTATAGAAATTCTCAGGGTATTCAATCCATACATTATAATAATTTTGAGATTCTAGTGGCAGTATATCTCTACAATATTGAATTTGATCTGGATATTTATTAATAAATACACCATTATTACATTTATCATCTGATTCTGTAAAAGAATCTAATATATCTTCACCGTAATTGTAATATCTTCTATATGTATTGTAAAATAATTCTAATTTATTACTGAAAGAAACATCCAAACTTATGCTATTTTTAAAATCATTTATTCTTTTATCAATTAAGTCATGCATATTAGGTGTATTCTTTTTTAAGTACTCAATTGGAGTAACGATATTTGATTCTTTCATATTCTTCAACAATTCATCAATACAAATACAATATTCATGTTCATTATCAGTTAAGATTTCATTCTGTTTGTAAGTTCTATTGAATAGCAATAATTGTTTGCCTGTTAATTCAGAGTCGGCTAATCTTTTTATGTATAAAAATTCTTTTAGAAGAGAATCTGTTTCTCCATAATTCAGTAATTTTTCAATTTTAATTAATGCTTTGCCAAATTGTTTATTGTTAATCATTTTTTTAATATCTGAAATTTCCAAGTTTAAATCCTTTTCTATTTAATCATATCATAAATTAAATTAATTTCTTAAATTCTTATTAAAAGTTAAATATTAATATAAATGTCAATTAGTTTTAACGTTTGTACTAAGCTCGTGGTCGAACTCTGATAATAAGAGGGATTCTTCAATTTCCATTTGGGAAATAATTACTTCCCTGCCATCTGCAAAAGTTTTCAAGATCAGCATTACAGCTGCCGCATTGTTATTCATCAACATCACCCATTTAATAATTTATTACAACGTAAGTTTAAATAAAATTTTTATACAAAACGTCAATAGAAATTAGAATATTGAGAAAATATATTATAACAATTAATTCTTTATTGTTGCATTTGCCATTTTATACTAATCTATCATAATTAATAGAAATTATGTAGGTTAAAGACTTCAAGCTAATTATATCAATAAAATTTCAAGTAATAATATTATACACACTAAACTATTAACTAGAAAAATAATATAATAAGTTTGACAGCAGATAATAATTTTAATTATTTTGTTTATTGTTTAAAAAGATTTTTGACATGTTAATATCCAAAATTGAATGAGCTTAATGTAAATTTCGAATTTTCTATTAGAACAGCATTGTACCACAGACACAAAACTTTTATTAAAACATTATTAATGACAGGTATTTTTTGTATGGAAGGATTCAATGAAATTGTATTTTCGGTGATTCGGATGAACCAAACTATTGCTTTAACTTTTAAAATAATTAAATCTTTAATGTAGTTATTTAAAATTGTAATTATTAATTAAAACTTAAATTAGGAGAATATTATGAAAAAAATTGTTTTATTTGTTTTATTATTTTCGCTTTTTTCTGTCGCTAACTTATTAGGCTATACCAATATGAATTATTCAACTGCTAGTGCACTCAATGTAGGTATAGACATTCCTGAAGTGAAACTTACAGAAAGAGAATTTCGTGATGGCAACACCTACTCATCAATTATATTTCCTAATGCCGGTAAATTAATGGTAGGTAAGCCAGATGTACCCGGACTTGCAAATTGGATTCTTATTCCAAACGGTACAAATGTGAGTATATCAACATATCCCGGAACTCCACTAATCTTTGAAAATGTAGATCTTGCACCTGTTCAAGAAGAACCTTTTGATAATGTAGATTCCCCGTTACCACCTTTTGCGAAAGATCAAGTTGTTTATTCAACAGATAAGAACTATCCAGGACTTTTTGCTGAAGTGGAATCTACCAAAAGAAAAAGAGGTCAGGAATGTACAATTCTCTGGATCTATCCTTACCAATATAATCCAGTTGAACGAACTTTAACTGTTTATCCAGACCTGGAAGTAAGTGTTAATTTCAATGGAGTGATTAAGCCCATACCATCTAACTTAAAGAATGATAAACTTTTAGAATCTTTAAAAGGTTTTGCCATAAATGCAGAGGAAGTTTTACAGGCTGAAGAAAGTGCTGAGACTACTAAGCCTGCTAGACTTGAAAGAACCGATGGTTGTGAATTACTGATTATTACTGATCCTTCTTTTAGTAGTGCAGCAAATACACTTGCAGATTGGAAAACCAAAAGAGGAATATTTACAACAGTTGTTACCACAACCACAACCGGAAGTTCAGTATCTCAAATAGAGAATTATATTGATAATGCTTACGATAACTGGACTCCTGCACCATCATACTTTCTATTCATTGGGGATGATGAGGATATACCTGCACAAGATGTGACATTCATACCTTCAGATTTCTATTATGCTGATCGTGATGATCCTGTTGATTGGGTTGCAGATCTTGGTTATGGAAGACTTTCCGTTGATACATCATCTCAAGCTGACAGCCTTGTAGCAAGAATTATCAGGTATGAGCGTTCTCCATCTACCAATTCAAACTATTATGATGACATCCTTACTGCAGCTTGTTTCCAGGATGGTGAATTTTGGAATTTGGGTGCATCAACTGAAGCACCTGATGGTATTGCAAACAGACGTTTTTGTAAAACAAGTGAAGATGTGAGAAATTATTTACACGATGAACAAGGTTATCCCTGGTCTCAACGAGAATATGTGGCTTACAATAGAGTACCCGTTTCACACCCAGGTGAAATTTTCCCAGAATATTGGAGTGATAATACTCAACATTCGTCTTTCATTTTCGAAAATGATGATCCTCCCGATGGAGGAGTTGAAATTCCCGCTTCAATGCAAAAGCCAACTTTCCCCTGGGATGGAAATACAACCGATATTTCATCAGCCTTCAATAATGGTGTATTTTTTGCATTATTCAGGGCTCATGGTTATTCAGGCGGTTGGTATGATCCTGATTTTTTTAACGGTAGTGTTGATGCTTTAACCAACGGTGAAGATCGTCCAATAATCTGGTCAATAACCTGCCAATCCGGTAGATTTGATGATACTGAGTGTTTTGCTGAATATTGGATTAGGCATACTACAGGAGGAAGTTGCGGGATTTTAGCTGCCACCCGTAACTCATATTCCGGTCCTAATGACAGATTAATCTGGGGTATGATGAATGCGATCTGGCCAAATTTTGATACATATTGTTCATTTAGTTATGGTGGTTCAACTCCAATGTACAGAATGGGTGATGTTAAGAATTATGGTATGAATTATATGTCTACACATTACCCAGGTTCGTCTCGCGAAGATACT
Source organism: Candidatus Tenebribacter burtonii (assembly GCA_030765625.1). Lineage (GTDB taxonomy): Bacteria > Cloacimonadota > Cloacimonadia > Cloacimonadales > TCS61 > Tenebribacter > Tenebribacter burtonii. Next base: position 2,590 of record JAVCCF010000011.1, on the reverse strand, counting down.
ATTAACTTATTCCACTGGTTTGGTGATCCAACCATGGAAATGTGGACATCACAACCAAATCAACTTACAAAAGCATCTTCTACTACTAATGTAGTAATTGGTACTTCATCTATGAATCTATATGTAGAACCTGCTGTTTCCGGTATGCTGGTTTGTGCTTATAATGAAAATGATGATGTATTTGCAACTGCCACTACAAACGCTTCCGGTTATGCTTATTTGACATTTAACAATCCTCTTACATCTGAAGCAATGGTAAATGTTACAGTAACCAAACATAACTATCTTCCTTATGAATTTATAGCCGGTACAAATGTATGGGATGGTTCGTACAATCATTATTGGAGTCAATTCCGTAACTGGAGTTTAGGACATGTCCCTACAGCAGGAGAAAATGTAATAATTCCTGATGTTGGTTATTGTCATCCGATGACTATAGATTATGATGATGCAGAATGTCTCAATCTCACTATTGAAGCTGGAGTTGAATTAGAAATTGAAGTTCAATCTCTTACAGTCCATAATGACCTTGATGTTTATGGAGATCTAACCTTAAATGATACTGCTTCACGTTGTTATGTAAACCATGATATCCGTTGGCAATCTGGTTCAACAGGAAGCATGACGGGATCAGCTACTATTGATGTAAAAGAAGATTGGAATTTTAATAATGGAGCAAATGTTCAGTTTACAGCCGGTTATGTTGAATTTTCTGGATCTGCAACATCATGGTTACGATCTTATGAAGAAAATTGTGAGATATTCAGATTAAGGAGCAATAAAGGTAGTGCAAATCTGAATGTTAGTGATGCATCAACTGAAGACCTGCATATAACCGGTAACATTTATAATTATTCCGGATCGACATTCCAAATAAACTCTGCTCATTCTGTTATCATAGATGGCTTTTTTAACAACATGGCTGGTCATATTTATTGCTCGGATGGTACCTTAATTTTTAATGGTAATCCTTCTACAGTTAGCCTCAAGCCTAATGTAGGTGACTACTTTAACAATTTAACTATCAATACAAGCTCAACCATAGCATTAGATAATACCTATTCCAGTGTGCTAACAATAAATGGTAACATGGATATTCAAGGGGGTGCACTTAATGCAAATGCATTTACAATTGAAGTTGCAGGTCACTGGACAAATAATGTTGGTCCAAGTGGATTTGTGGAAGGTACAGGTAGAGTAACATTTAATGGTCCTGGCCCCGACATGCAATACATTTATGGGGATGAAACATTCAATATTATTGAAAACAATACTGTTCAGGCAATTCGTATTAATAATTATGTTGTTACATGTAACAGTTACGATTGGACTTCCGGTAATATAAGTGTTTCCCTGGGAACATTTATAGCCAATGACTTATTTGATAATGGTGTTTATGGCAGCTATTATGCACTAACCGGTTCTGAAATTTATTTATACCAGGATGCCGGGCAATTTATCGATCTTTTTAGTAGCAATGTTTCGATTTATGGAGGTGGCCTGATCAAGATCACCGGAGGGGCAGATGAAAGTTATTGGTGTACGAGTGGATCGCTTGATCTGGAAATAAATACTGGCGGCATTCTCGATTTTGATGGGCCTGGCATAACTATTTTTGACTCTAGTTTGCTAACAGAAAACATTACAGATGGCTCAATAAAAACATCGGGTTGGTTTACCTGCTACAGAACAGACTTTAATCCAACAGGAGGAACAATCGAACTATATGGATCTACAGATGCAAGTATGAGTATGGGAGAATTTAGTAACTTCTATAATGTCCTTATAAATAAAACTGCTACTGATAATTTAGTTACAAAAAGTATGAAGTCATCAAAACATGAAAAGGTAAGAATTGATCGAGACGGAGCACCAGTTGAACTTACACGATCAAGTACAGTCAATGTTACAAGTGACCTTGATATAAATGGTGATTTCATACTTGATACAGGTGTTTTCGATAGCAATGGGTATGATATGCTTGTAGCAGGAGATTGGACCAATAATGTCGGTAATGCCGGATTTATTGAAGGAAGTCAAACTGTAACTTTTGCTGGACCAAGTGAAGGGGACATCCTTACAGAAGAAACCTTTTATAATATGACAGTTGACAAAACCATTGGCTCATTTACTGCTTTAGAGATGTTTGAAAATATTCATGTCACTAATGATATCCATATAGTTGACGGCGTACTGGAAATGAATCCATCCAGTAATTTAATCGTTGGGAACAATGTAACACTTGAATCCGGGGCCGGCCTAAATGCCAATGATGCGGCTGACCTGCTCATATATGTTGGCGGAAACTGGACAAACTATAACATTGATTATGACATTTATCATGGATTTTGGCATGGATATATATGCAAGGTAATATTTAATTCAGGGGGAGACAATATATTAACCACTAGTGCACCTCAAGAAGATTTCTACAACCTGACAATCTATAAATCTAGCGATCAGTTCCGTTCAAACGATAATATTCAGGTATTTGGTAATCTGTTACTTGTCGATGGGGAATGGAACGACAATATTTCAGGGTTGACCCATACATTCCATGGTGATTTTGAAGTAACCTCAAATGCAGCCT
>JAVCCF010000103.1 GCA_030765625.1 Candidatus Tenebribacter burtonii | reverse complement strand
GTAATGATCATTTCGATATCATTACCATCTGTGAATTGGGAAAGATCGAAGCTGGTATAAAAGGATTTATAAATGAGATTATCCAACCAGAGTGCACAAACTCCGTGATAACAATATGCTTGTCCTGAAACTAATGGACCAGGTCCGTCTTCAAACAGAGATGTTGCTTCCGAACTGATTTCAGGATTTATTACTTCATCTGCATACCAACTTGGGCAATCCCTGACATATAAGACATCCGGACTGTTTGCATAAACGGGATACTCCACATTAGCAACACCAATTGGAGAACCTGAAACACCAATAACGCTTCCTTCTTCATAAGCGATAATATCCGGTCCACTCAAGCCATTTGTTCCTCCATAAGGAGGTTGACCATATGTTCCCGTTCCGTAATATCCACCGCGCAGGTAAGCTGTATAGAATTTCTTTGAAGGTTTGTCGTTGGGAAAACCATGCTGAGAATATGCCAAACCATCTGAAGCCATAAAAACGTTCTTGGGGTTTTCATTCGTCCCGTTATCCATAAATTCCATCAAAGCCACAGCCAGTGTATCTTGTTTGGCGTTAACACTGCCAGAATTGGCATAGGTGAAAATTACATCATAGTTTTCGGGAAAACGGTAATCTTCGAATTCATACCAGTTATAAATATCGTAAGAAATCTGGAGATTATTTAAGGCAGCAATATAGACGGGATATTCGATCAATTGCCAATCCTGGTTACCGGGATAGGCAAAAAGCACATTCACCCCGTCGGTTGGCAGAATCTTTATAGTATAAAATTCATCCGGTGCATTATTCGGCAAAGTTCCTCTATTTTGAGCTGGAGAATCGTCAGTAGCAACAAAATAATAATTAATGGTTGTGCTGTTCGGAATTTCAGGTAATTGGTAGGAATAGATATTCGGTTCCACAAAACCAATATGAGCAATGCCTTCCCAGCCGGAGCCAAGATTATAATAAAGTGTATCGGAAAGAATTGAAGACATGTCATTGATTAAGACTGAGAATTCCGAATTATTGTTAAACGTATTCCCCATTTCTTCAAAAACAAAATTGGGAGCACTGTTATCCTCACCAGTATAAAATTTGATGGCAAGTTCATTCTGCAGAATATTGCCGTAAGGTTCGAGACCCAAATATTGACCATTTTCTACCAATTCCCGCAGGTAACATAAACCAATGTCCGCCGTATCATTCTGAATTGCGACAGTTGTACTCTGACCATAGTCATGCGGACAAGTGCTACCGGTTTGACCATTGACCACGTTTTTGTATTGGAAGATCATTTCTCCATTTTCATGGAAAATCACTTCGAAACAGATAGTAGGATCACCTCCGGTTCCGGCATGAAACCTGACATTGTTCCATTCAACTACACAATATCTATTGGGAACCGTACCAAAAGTTTGGAAATAAATATCTCCGATTCCTTGATCTACTTCCAGATCATCCCAAAAAGCAGCAATTAAAGCCGGCATAGCATTATAACCAGGGATTGGGTATACATAATTGAAAACATTCCCGTCGTTTTCCCAGCCATTTGAAGGATAAGGTTCATACCAGTTACTTTCTGCCAAAAGAAATTCACCATTCGTATCAACATAAAAAAAGGAACGTGGAATTCCATAAAATGGAAAATCGAATCCAAATTCAATCGGTTCAGAAAAATTATCATCACCGTGAAACTGATTAACACCATACATTATGGTAGAAGTTCCTGTTCCGCTTATCTCAATCCAATCATACACGGGACCGTTCTCTTCCGTACTATCTATCCATTGATAGCCGAAATCATCCGGTCCGCCGGTTCCGTAATGCTGCACAATTTCGACATCTTCACTGATCGCGTCGTTAGCCGGATTGGCATCACCAGTAAGATTTGTTGTCATTGTTACCTGAAAAATCCCGATTTCATCTGGAATCCACGAATCCTGAAATTCGATCAATTCGCTTACCCCTGATTCTAAAGTTCCTATATGCTGGATAGTATGGTTGTAAACAACTGTAGATTGATCGTCCACGATTTCACAGGTTATAGCGAAATTTGCCGTGATCGCTGTAGTGCCGTAATTTTGGATGTAACCAGCGGGATATATTTCCGAATTCAAAAAAGTATGAGCAGTTGGTACATTGATGGACAGCATCCCGACATCGTTCGGTTCGGGTTGTCCAACTTTCACATCATCAATCAGCAGGCTGTAAGTATCCTGCAACCACTCAATTGCTAGAAAAATTGATTCTCCGGCATAGGGACTTAAATCATAGGTAAATTCTACATAATCATCTTCTATCGCAACGATGCTTTCTAAAGTTATGTCAAAATCATTCATGGCATTCCCGGAAGTAGAAAGTAGAACATTAAAATCCTCTGTGGAAAACCAGGCTCTGGCAAAGAAGCTGAATGAATCCCCATCCTGAATTACTACAGCTGGGGTAACCAGCCAGTCTTCACCATCGTTGTCGTAACATTCCACTGCTGCCATCCAATCTCCTGAATTGGCATAAGCAGAATTTTGATAAGCAATCCATTGCAAACCATCATTATTCACATCGTATATCGTCCAATCTGTAGGAATAATTCCACCCTCAAAGCTTTCATCAAGACTCCACTGTCCCCAAATCATTGTGGTCAGCAACAACATGATCCCGATCAACACAACACTCTTTATTCTCTTCATTTCATTCTCCTATTTTTTTATATCCATTTTGTATTTTCCAATTGAATCTGCCATTCGACACCACCTTTCACTGAACCTCCAATCGAAACATTTTCTCCCCATTTGATGCTGATAACCCCTTTTGCCCTGCTTAAATAAAGAGGATCAATATTCACTTGGTTCATATTATAGTTTGTTCCTATATTAATCGTTGAAATCTTTCGCGCATCGGGTCCACCTTCTGAAATTGCCTTTGTAATTAGGTTCTCGTTTGTTTCAGCCTGATAACTTACTATTTCATTATTAACTATTTCTAGAGTAGGGTTTTGAATACTTTTTCCATAAAGATACCCGGTTTTTGCGGTAATAATACCGTTGAAACTTTTCTCAGTAGGGATAAGTAAAACCTCTCCACCTGGAATGGATATTAGTGGACATTGCCTGGGAAGGTCTGTAAATGAGCCATAATCGCACAGCACTTTATGGATATCGAAAACAAAATCACTACCTTTCTCAGTTTGAATTTTGATCTTTTTCAAATCTAAATAGTGCTTTGATGCTCTTTCAGTTTCAATGGTAAGTTCATTATAATTTATATCGAGTGACTTCCAGAAATTAATCTCAGAAAGAATATTCTCTTCTGTAAGTTCATCTTTCATCAAGCCTTCCATCATTGCTATTCTAATACTATTTTTCTTAATAATTTCTCTGCTTTTTCCAAATGCTTTCTGCTGGATCTTTTTCTTTTCAGGATCGTTCAATGGATTGAATCTTGATTCACCATTCAGAAATAGATAAACATTACAATTCTTAAGTAGCCTGTTGAAGCTTTCAAAATCCCAACTATAGGTAGCTAATGAGAAAAGATCGTGTTTCGCTTTCAGCATCTCTTTATCTCTTAATAATAAAGTAGTTTCGATCTGTCTTTTGGATGCTTCCACCAGAATCTTTTTTACTAATGGCATATTGTAATCGCCACTAACTATAAGAAGTTTTTCTTTAGCTGTCATCTTCAAAGAATGTTCCAGCAAATTGGCTGCAATACTGGTAAGATTAAGATCGTTTGATTGTAAAATCTGGTTGATCCGACTGCGATTATTTTCATTTTTACTTGTGTTATTACCCAGGGAAAAATCGATAAAATAATTTTTAGCTTTGGCTCGATAATATACTTCTTTATGATTGCCGATATTTATGATCCTAATCAGGTTAGCAGCAAGAAGAGTCTTTAAAGTGTAATGCATTTTTTGCTTACTTAGTCCAAATATTTTGGACAATTGTTGCCCTGTAGCAGGATTAAGTATCAATTCATTTATGATTTTAATTTTTAACTCTGAGCTGACAGCTTTCATCTGAGAAAGCCTGTTTACAATAAAAATATTTTCAATCATTAAAATATCTCCTTACTTATTTTAGTCAAAAAAGATTAGACCATTCTTATTTGTCAATTATTTTAATTATTTTTCCATCAAACCACTAGCTACATTCTTCATTGTTGAGATAAGTTGCAGATTGGCTAAATAAATATCGATTATTGTACGATTAATTGGTTCCCTGGCTTTTGTGCTGGGGCTTTTCATAGCAATATTTGCAGGAATAATCTGGGCAGTGATCGTATCTGTTAATCCAGTTGTCCCCCTATGGTTGAGAATAGCAGTTTTCAGTCTTATGGGTGGGGTCCTTCTGGTTCTATTTACAGTGGCTTTGGAACAGAAGAAAATTAAAACATCAGTAAGGGAAATTCCCTCAATTGTAACTCAATCCCAAATTTTACTTTTAAACACTTCAGATATACCCTGTCAGGAAATCAAGGAGATATTGGGCCTGGTCAAAGGAAACACCATTTTTGCTATCTGGCTGGGTAACGATCTCTCTGCTTTAGTACGACTGGTTCTTGGTGGTGAACTTATTGAATATACAACGATGATGGGAAAAGCCCGTAAGGTTGCCACAGCTTGAATGATCATTCAAGCTGAAGAACTGGGTGCTGATGCTATCATTAATTTGCGCTATATGACTACCAGTATTGTTGGAAGTGCTGCTGAGTTTTTAGCCTACGGTATTGCAGTAAAATTAAAGAATTAGAGTGAGAGAAATAGATATTTGAGACTTACACGAAAGTGAGAGTAAAACACAAAGTGTGAAAAAGTCTTTAGTTTATTATTTTAATAGCAAGCATTTCTTCATAGCTTCATTTTTACCATTAACATTCAATTTATACAGATAAACTCCTGAACTAACATTTTTTCCAAATTCATCAACACCATTCCACACAATTGAGTGAGAACCTTTTATAAATTCATTATTAGCTAAAGTTTTGATCTTTTGCCCTTTGATGTTGTAAACTGATAGATCAATTTTGCTACCTTCTTGGATTGAAAACGAAATTGTTGTAGTTGGATTGAAAGGGTTGGGATATGTTCTTATTTGAATCGGATATTCAAGTGTATCAATATTGTTTTCATCAATAGCAGAATTCTCAATGATCTCATATTTATAGACATTGCGAAAGTTATCCGAACAATACATATATTCCCCGTCATTTGTAATGCCAACATTTCCATAGCACAAGTTGTAATGAGGGAACCAGCCCTCGTATTGCCATGTGTCTGGATTTACTTTTCTGATCTTGAATTCACCATAATCATTAAGCCAAAAATATCCATTCATAAAAGTTAGACCTGTCGGAGTAGAACACATGGCTGTTCCGATAGTATCAACGCAAGTAATGGTTTCTACATCCACTCCCACGATAACACTACTATAGCCAGATGTATTCATACAATAAAGAATATCATTGTGCCAGGTAAGTTCTGTTATACGTGCATTTGAAGCCATAGGATATGGAATTTGAAATGAAGTAATTATGGAACCGTCTTCATGCGATATCTTATATAGATAAAATCGTGATGCAGATGCCCAGAAGTTTTCTCCATCAAATGTTAGTCCATAAATATCTGGATCCAAAGGAAAGGGAAAACCATATACTTTTTCACCAGTAATCATATCAATTGCAATGAGAGAATCTGCTGTTATATCAGACATCCAGATATATTCTCCGTCGTAAGTTAATCCTATTATTGTACTAGGATATTCAAAATGGAACTGATCAACTAAATTCATTTCAATTTCTTCCTGTGATAAAAGAATAAATGGAAATATGATTATTAGTAAAACCAATACCATCGTATTTCTGTTGTTAATCATAACTATAACTTCCTGTGTTTTTATGGATTAACGATTTAAAGATAGTGAAATACTATCACTATTTGACAAATAACATTTTCTTTGAAGTTAACACACCTTCATCAGATCTTAATCTGTAAAGATAAACACCTGAGCTTACAGGTTTGTTGTTATCATCTTCCCCATTCCATACAATAGAATGCTCTCCAGCTGAGATTTGATCGTTAAGAAGTGTTTTGATCTTTTGACCCTTAACATTATAAATGAATAATTCAATTTTACTTTCTTCGAGAATTGAGAAAGAGATCGTTGTAGTTGGATTAAAGGGATTTGGGTAATTTGACAGATAATATTTGTTTATTTCAATTTCATTTTCATTAATTTCATTTATTTGATAAAAAAAATATGCTCCCATGTCTGCAATTGTTCCATCCGGATCAAGCGGTGAATTTGGATCTCCGGCATCAATACACGGAGAATTTTCCGTTAAATGATAATCACCGTTCAGGGGATCATTAAATAAAGGAATAGCATCTATATTTCCCACTCCTACCAAACCTTCTTGAATATCAGAATATGTAGCACTAACAAATCCATCAATCGCAGGAATTGAATTATCCCATAAAATACAATTTAACAAATCAACACCACCATACGCATAAATAGCACCACCAATTTCTGAAGCATTATTGGCTACAACAGTACAATTAATTAAGTCAACAGTACCTTTCTCACCTGTAATAACTGCACCACCATAAGTTGCACTGTTATTGTAAATCAATGTATTATACACATCTATATTTGATCCGCCTTGAGCAACGATACCACCACCACAACTTTCTGAAATGTTATCTAATAATTTACAATTTATTAAAAGTGCGTTAGATGAAAAATCGCAATTGATAGCTCCACCTTCTGATGCTGTATTATTAGAAAATATTACATTTTCGATGATAGTGTGTGAATAATTAAAACACATTATACCACCACCCCTAAAAACAGATTCATTATTGGTAATTATCAGATTTATCAAACTTGGTTTAGAATTATGATAAAAGATTCCGGCACCGCCTCCTTGGGTAAATCCATTTCTAATTGTTAAATTTTTTAAAAGAGTATTTTCATCAATTATGTTGTAATCATTATCGAAATCTATTACTCGATTTACATAGTTTCCATCAATAATAGTTGATTCACGACTTACTCCGATAACTTTGATGTCTTCAATATCTGGCCAAATTATGTTTTCAAAATAGATCCCTTCAGCTACCAAAATGGTGTCACCTGCAGATGCAAAATTTAATCCCTCTTGTATTGAATCAAAATCTTCTGGAATATTTATTATTATTGCAGATAAATTTATCAGAGAACTTAAAATTATAAAACATATTACATTTTTCATTATTCCCTCCAAATTTTAATTAAATGTTCCACGCTTCATCACTCTCTTATTAATCTATCATAATTCTGATCATTTCGGAGTTCGAGGATTGTGAAGCTTAATCTTTTCATATATCACATATACTCTCATTAATATCTTTTATGATTTCATAACTTGTTTTTCGAGTCATTGCTATATAATTCACCATAAAATCTCTATCTCTTTCCTGTTCCTCTGTTTCTGAGATACTATGAATATGATCTAACAATTTTTTATGTAATTTATTATCTAAATTGAAATATAACTGTAACTTAGCATGAAGATTAAATAGATTTGTTAAATCATCATTATAGAGAACCATTTTATTTGGATTTTTAGATATCATATTATCCATAAGAACAAATAGGTTGTATAATATAATCCTAACTTCCTTTCTCCAATTTTGTTTATCTTTATGTATCAAATCTGACTTTATTTTCTTTTCTTCAATTTCTCTTGTTTCTACTCTCTTCTTCTCTTCAATTTCCTTATTTTCTTTAATCTGTTTCTCAGTGACTTTCCTTTGTTTTGCAGCAATAAAAAGATTTATTGAAGAAGATATTACAACAATTAGTACTGCAACTAACAGTGGTGAATATTGGATCCAAAAGCTGGGTTTATCTGAAGTGCTTAATACTATTCTAAGTGTATCTGGAATAGAATTTGTAACAACTGTTAAAGTATCAATCACAGCCTTCTCCTAAAGTTACTCATAAGAAATGACTCCATTCTTGTCAAAATAAGGGTCATCCCTAATATCAAGTTCTATATTCTTCCCTCTATTTTTTTGTGGTTTGATTTGGAATATATTTCTAGTTTTAAAATTAATAAGATTTTGACCTAGAATATTTAGAAATTGTTTAGTCAAGTCAACATATTGAATATCACAATAACATACAATTGTACCTGTTACCTTACCACTGACATGATTAGTTCCCCATTCATTTTTCACATTATTAAAACCAGCATGTTTTAAAAGCCTTTGTAATTCATATACAAACTCAGTGGTATTGTAATTATTTTTTTTATTAAATAAAACGATTTGAAATGTTTTTTTAAATTCATCAGAAAAATTCTCATAACTTTTTATAAATTGTTCTGTTTTAGATTGAGATAAAGGAACAAATCTATCACGATCTTTTAAATATTCAGTTTTTTTTTCAACCTCAGTAATCTCTTTCTTTAATTCAACATACTCTTGGCCTAAAAGAGCCATAGCTTCAGCTAAAGAAAGATCAGAAAACTTCATTTTATCTAAACTGATAATAGCTTTATGTATACTATCTAGTTTTGTCTCTGAATTTTTTGCAATTACATTCAAAGAGTCAATTGTATCTATTTGTTGACTCATAGTTGTATTATCTGAAAAATATTGAACAGTAGAAAATATACCAGTTATGATCCATATTATTAGGAATACAGCCTTAATCAAACTTTTATGTTTTTCTACTCTCCATTCAACTAATATGAATAATGGAGGAATTATAATGAGTGCTGAATAAATAAATGTTCTCCAATCCACCCCTACTCCACTCTCCTCACTACTAAATAAAGTGATCCCAGCAAGACAACATCCGAATGTTTGGGAATCACGATTATCATTTTCTACTCCTGCAAGTTGCGATATTAATTATCAATTTTTAGTTCACATTTAAAAAGCTGTTTTCATGGATTTGAGTCAAGATAAAAAAATATTTAGTTAAGATCAATAATATTATGGGGTGGCTAGTGGTTTGTCATAAAACAAGCTGGGACAAAAACGAAATTAACTCTTTAATATTAAAACGACTTAGGTGACTAACGACACTTGCGGCAGGTTTGTCATTTTATTAAGAATGGAATTGTTGCACGGGTTTGTCATTTTTATAGTTTGGAGTTTTATTTCTATTAAATGAAATGAATATTATCTATCGAATCATTAGGAGAAGAGAAGCGAAAATGCAACACCGATAATTGCTCCGATAACACCACCATCACTCTCGGAATCCTTTTCAGGGAGAATTCTCTTATCCGTTTTATTAACTTGTCCATAGTGATTCCTTAATGTTTATTTTACTATTAAATTATGAAGAAAATAATATAAACTAAAAGTCAAGGATATTATTATTTGCACTAATAAAATAAATTGTAACAGATCAGGAAATTGAGATATTTTCAACGGATTTTATCTCCGATTTGTTCAAACACAAATATAGTAATTTACAATCTATTATTTAAAATCTTACAAATAGTGGCGCTCTTATAAGACTTGAAAACAGGAAATATTGCAAAAAAACATTTGTTAATGATTTTGCTCTGGGAACCTTTATATTAAAAGATTCTACAATTGCTTACTGGAGTGCTTTAAATTCTTCCATTTTGATTAATGTATTTCTACCAGTAGTAAGATCTATATTAAATTTATCTCCAGTAAGCTTGAATGACCTTATTTCTTTGTAATATTTAAGCATTTATAGGTTTCTTTTTTTTATACAGGCATAACAAAATTGACAATATTACCTGAAATAGTTTTTAAATACATATAATGATGTATTTATTTAGTATATTACAATTACTAATTGCTTTTTTCTTCAAACTTAAAATTATCTTCTTTGAATAGTTTAATACAGGTTTCCACAATATTCGTATCGTAAAGTTTTCCTTTGTTTTTTTCTAGTTCTTCCAGTGCTTTTTCAACTCCCAGAGAAGGTCTATATGGACGGCGATTAGACATGGCTTCCATAACATCTGCTACAGAGATTACTTTTGCTTCTAATAAAATATCCTCACCTTTTAAACCATTTGGATATCCAGAGCCATCTAACCGTTCATGATGATGAAGAACAATCTTCGCAACCGGCCATGGAAAATCGATTTCTTTTAAAATATCATAACCTGCCTGTGGATGGTTTTGCATCAATTCAAGTTCGTGATGGCTAACTATACCTGGCTTACTGAGGATCTCAACAGGAATATATATTTTCCCAACATCATGTATCATTGCAGCAATACGAATGCAGTCCTGTTCATCTTTGCTAAGTCTCATCTCCTGTGCAATTGAAACTGCCAACTGGGTAACTTTTCTTTGATGTCCAGCAGTATAGGGGTCTCTATATTCGATAGCTGAGACGAGTCCGGTAATTGTATCATTTAACAACTTATTCAATTTTATATTTGTAGAACGCAGCTTATCCTCAATGTCTACCCTGGATTTTATTTCTTTAATAAGACCTTTATTCGTCTTAATAAGTTCTGCTGTCTGCTCCCTTATCCGATCTTCTAATTCTTCATTAAGTTTAAACATTTCCTGCTGGTTATATTCAAAGATCTTTGTAATAAAAAAATCACGGCGAGAGTAAAATTCTATGCTGTATGCTGCAAATATTCCTATAATATTTGTGCTAATAAAAATAAAATTGTTCCTTACCACAACTGTCATTGGTGAGTTTAAAATTAATATTGCAGTGACTTCATAGCAAAGTAATATAATCATTCCTGTTAGAGTTGCAGAAATGAAACGAATGCCAATTAATGTATAGACAAAAACAAATGTAACCATCAAGATTGCGTAATATGCAAAATCTACCGGTTTAGGTGTAATGATGGTCATTAGCAAGATCCCGATAGCAAATAAGATCATCGTAAAAGCCATAGTAATATCGCGGTATTTATCAAAATCTGGTGCGTATGAAGTTATGATAACCAGAAATCCTATCGGCATAATTACACAAAATCTGATAAGCCACATCAGATTGCGCAATTCGACAGCAAGATGCATATCTAATATTCCAAAGAAACCGTATAATAAAACCGCTAGGAAGAAAGATATTCGAACCTGATAGATAGATTTTTTATAATAGTCATAGACGAATTTTTTCTCAAGATCACTCTTAAATCTAAGTGTAAATACACTCATATCCATCTCTTTAAATTTCGGGATCCTGTTTCTAACTTTTACCACAAAACTTTCCTTTTTCTCATAAGCTTCAAAATAAATAATTCATCATTAATTATTTTTTCCAACTGAGTATTTCATTTTTGGTTTCATAATGTAGCTCATAGATTATACAAATACTTCTGAAATGAAATAAATGTATCTTTTATTAATTAAACATCACCGAGACTTTCGGTTGCATCAGTAAGTGAATGATATTTTAATTTTTTATATAAACTCATGTATTCATTAAATTCTAATAAACAATATTGTCAAGATTATTTGGGGTTCGAGTCCTCTCTGGCGTGCCATTTATACTTCGACTTGTGAGCGGAGCAAGCAAACGAAATTAAAACAAGATTTGGCTTTGCGAATCAAAACACATCGGTTTTATAAATTACGAATTTCAAATTACGAGAAGAAACTAACACAAAAAGACACGGATACAACTTATAACTGAATTGATGAGAACAGTAGTGAGACTTTCGGAATGAAATGGAGAAAACACACTTTAACTTACACCTTTTCTCCTCTCCTTGCACGAGTTCGACCACGAGTTGGAATCTAAATTTGAGTTTGCAAAATTTCAGTTTTGAAAAAAAATAAACGAATAATATGAATTATATTATAAATTATATGCAAGTTACGATATTAATTATCAATTTATAGTTCACATTTAAAAAGCTGTTTTTAATGGATTTGAGTCAAGTTAAAAAAATATTTAGTAACATTAACTATAACATATATTTAAATAAATATAATAAAAACTCATAACTACTCAAAAAAAACTTGACTCTCCCAAGAAATATCTCACGTTTGACTCAGAAGTTCTCAAATATTCTCATTTTTTCTCAAAATTGGTTTTTACATAATAGAGTGTCTTTGTTAGCCTTCTTGCCAAGCCAAAGCTGGTGAAGCGAAGGCTGGACGAATCTTACATGTTGTTCTCAGGAGAAATCTCCGCTTATAATGGGATTCTTCGTCGAATGCCTATGTAAGATCATCCTCAGAAATACAAAAGTTTTTTATATTTTGCAAAATCTTATTCTCAAAGACAAGGAGGTTGTGATGTCCGGTGAATTCTTAGGTACTTTCAGGAATTCGGTTAATAAGCTTAAATGGATCACTATTCCTGCCGTTTTCAAGAAGAAATTTAATCCGCAGATAAAGCAAACTGTTATAATAACGCTGGGACCAAATACTGATATTGCCATATATCCACTGGATAACTGGAATGAAAAAATAGATAAACTAAAAAACGGTATCGACCGTGATAAACAACTGCTTTCTAATTTACGTACATTTGCTTCATCCGAGCAGAAAATTGAAAAGAACGGCAGGATAAAAATTGGTACTGAACTTTTAGAGATCGCTAATATCAAAGATAAAGTGATCATAAAAGGTTCGGGAAATTACATTTCTGTTTGGAGTCCGGAAAATTACGAGCAATTCCGTCAGAAACGTTTGGAAGAACACAGGAAATTATTTAATTCTATGGATTATCAATAGTGAAAGAATACCACGTTCCCGTATTATTATCTGAATGTCTTGAAGCACTGGATCTGCAGGATGGCAAAATTTATGTAGATGCAACCTTCGGAGGCGGAGGACATTCCAAAAAAATACTGGAAAGTGGAAAAGATATTAAGTTATTCGGTTTTGATCAGGATCCCGATTCCATAGAGCAAAGTAAAATCTTAACGGAAAAGTATCCTGAAAAATTTATTATGATTAAAGAAAATTTTGCCAACATTAGAACCTGTCTTGCTCTTGAAAGAATAAAAAAGGTTGATGGCATACTTTTTGATCTTGGTGTTTCATCACATCAAATCAATGATCCTGCTCGCGGCTTCAGTTTTAGTGGTGATGGAAATTTGAACATGAGAATGGATCAAGATTCTGTTCTTACAGCAGCAGATATTGTTAATACTTACTCATTTGAAGAACTTGCAAAAATATTTCGTGAATTTGGTGAAGAGAAAGAAGCTGGCAGGATTGCCAATAGTATTATTCTGGAAAGATCAAAAAAAGAAATTCAAACAACTCTACAGTTATCTAAAATAATCGAGAATTCTATAATTTCCAAAAAGAGCATTAAAGCCAAAGCGAGGATATTCCAAGCTTTGCGGATCTACATCAATAAAGAAATGGAAGTTTTGGAAATAGCCTTAAATGACTCAATTAAGATTTTGAATCCCGGTGGTAGAATTGTAGTTATTGCTTATCATAGCTTAGAAGACAGAATTGTTAAGAACATTTTCAAATATGAAGCTAAATCGTGCATCTGCCCACCTGAATTTCCAATATGTGTTTGTGATAAAGTATCAACTTTAAAAATTATATCAAGGAAACCTATCGTTCCAACAACAATAGAAATAGAAAATAATCCGCGTGCCAGAAGCGCAAAACTTAGAATCGCTCAAAAGAAGGAGGTTTCATGAACTGGAAAATTATTATTATCACATTTTTAATAGTAGTTTCAATATTTTGTCATTATAATAATAAACACAAGATCATAGTTTATGGACGCCAATTAGATGATTTCCGGGAACTTTATCAAGCTCAGAAAGTTGATAATTTAGAACATATAACCTTGAATAGCAAACTTAGTTCCCGCGACCGTATTCAAAGGCTTGCTTCACAAAATCTGGATATGTTCTTCCCAGCCGATAATGATAATATACACAATATAAAATTCAACAACAAGAAAAAGACCTTCCGCTTGATTGATTATATTGTCCCTTCGGCCGAAGCACTAACCAGGTGATCTCATGCTCATTCGAAGGAATGAGCTTTTTTTATGAATACAAGAATTAAATATTTCATAGCTTTAAACATCATCTTCATACTCCTCTGGATTGGTTATCTGTTCTCAATCCAGATATTAGACGCTCATAAACTAAAGGCAACTGTACAGATAAGGCAAAATCCTTCCAAAGAAATATTAATACCTAACCGCGGAAATATTTATGATCGTGATGGTGAACTGCTGGTAAGCTCTGTAAAATATTATCAAATAGATGTAGATAGACGTGCAATAATTGACAATTGCAATAGAGAATCAAAATTAACAGCTAAAAAAGTTTTTAATAAAATTGCTAAAATCATTTCAGATAATAGTTTAGCAAAAAAAGATTTCCTATTTAAAAAATTAACCAAAAAACCGCAATATTCAAGTATTTATCTCATATCTGATGTTTCAGAAAATCAACTTCATATTATTAAAAGGGAATTTGCAAAAGAGAATATAAAAGGTCTGGTTGTTTCATTTAGTAATATTAAACGTTTGTATCCGCATGATAAACTTGGCGCTAATTTTTTAGGAATTATAGATGCTGAGAAACAGAGAAATTCGGGAAATTCGATTTACACAACTATTGGGAGAAATGGAATTGAGGCAACTTATAATAAGTATCTCTGTGGAGAAATTGGTTGGAGAGAAACGATCTACGATGCTAATAACCGCATGATCCCGCTTTTGTTCCTCAAAGAAAAAGCTGCTCAACCTGGTAAATCTATTTATCTCACAATTAACAAAGAAATTCAGGAAATTTTAGAAGAAAAACTGATAATCGGTCTTAAGAAGTATAAAGCAAAGAATGCAATTGGAATCGTGATGGAACCAAATACAGGTGAGATACTGGCAATGGCTGGTCTTGCAAAAGGTCATGAAGAAAGATCTGCAAATGAGCTTCGTTCGGTTACAAACATCGCAGCTTCTTTCATGTTCGAGCCAGGATCTTCTTTAAAACCGATAACAGCTCTTCTTGCCTTAGAAAAAGATATTTATAAACCACCAGATATAATTGACTGCACAGATTATCATCTTGAATATGAATCGGAAGAACGAGTTATTAAAGATGACCATAAATATAAAACTCTCAGTTTTAAGGATATTATTGCCTATTCAAGTAATGTTGGAATTAGCAGGATAGTTGAGAAAATTGGCAGTAAAGTTCTTTATGAACGGCTGATCGCAATGGGATTTGGTCATAAAACAGGGTCTAATATTTCGGGTGAAGCATCTGGAATATTCAGAAAGTTGAAAGACTGGCAAGGTTTCTCTCTTCATTCGATTTCTTTTGGGCAGGAAATTTCGGTAAGTACATTACAGCTGGCAAATGCTTATTGTTCGCTTGCAAATGGTGGAAATGTTATGCAGCCGCATCTTGTTAAAGAAATACGAGATGAGAATAATAAAATAATTACTTCTTACAAAACAAAAATTTTACGGAAGATTTCCAACAAGAGATCTCTCGATACATTAAAAGTTTTCTTAAAAAGTGTTGTAGATTATGGAACTGCAACTGGAACAAAGTTTGAACATCTTACAATCGCCGGCAAAACAGGTACTTCAGAAAAAGCAACAAGCGGCAAAATTGGATATGAAGAAGAAAAATATACTTCTGTTTTTGCTGGGTTCTTCCCTGTAAAAAAACCGGAGTATGTAATAGTGATCGTATACGATGAAGCTGATTACAAATCATATTCTTATTATGCTTCACTTTCTGCTGTACCCACCTTTAGAGATGTTGTAAAAAAAATAGTTAATCTTCCGGATACAGATGTAATTGCAAATGTGAAAGAAGACAATAAAAAGTTTGTTTTTGCCCCGAATGTAACTGGTTTGCAATTAGAAAAAGCAATTAAGATATTACAAAAAAAAGAAATAAATTTCATCGTAACAGGTGAAAATAAAAATGGAACAATAATGGACCAGTATCCAAAGCCAAATACCTCATTTGATAAAAATGAGAAGATCATCCTTAATCTTGACAATAAACAAGATACAGAGCAATTGAGAATTGATGTTTATGCAATGCCAAACCTTATAGGATTAACTTTGAGAAAGGCAATTGCTATATCAAATAAAAGCAGTGTAAAACTGGTGATCCACGGAAATGGGATCATTTCAGCTCAATCAATAAAACCAGGTTCTAATATTAAATTTGGAGATGTATGTACAATAACGGCAAAATGATCTCAACTGCTGAGATCAGTACAATATTGAAAAAACATGAGCTAATTATTGAGAGTATCAACACAAATAAAAAGAGTACATATTCAGATATTCAAACTGATTCCAGAAATATCAGAGAAGGACAAATTTTCGTTTGCATTTCCGGTTTTGTTGTTGATGGACACGATTATGCCCGAAAAGCTGTTGATCTGGGCGCAAAGTTATTAATCGTTGAGAGAGAACTTGAAATAGATATTCCGCAGATCGTTGTATTAAATGCACGGAAGGCTACTGCTTTATTGGCAATATTATTTTTTGATGATCCTTCTAAAAAATTAAAGATAGTTGGAATAACCGGTACAAATGGGAAAACAACTATTGGCAATATTCTTGAGCGTATTCTTTTGGATAACAATAAAAAAGTTGGCATTATTGGGACTCTGGGATATTCAATAAATGGAGTTATCCATAAATCCGAAAGAACAACTCCGGATATTATAAATTTAAATAAGATCTTTTGTAAAATGATTGATGAAAATGTAGAATTTGTGATAATGGAAGTATCGTCTCATGCTTTATCATTAGATAGAACATTTGCAATACACTTTCATACTGCTGTTTTCACGAACCTCACCCAAGATCATCTTGATTTTCACATAACTTTGAATGAATATGCAAAAACAAAATTCAAATTATTTAAAAATGCCGATAGAGCTTTTATCAATATTGACGATAAACATGGTGAGAGATTATACCATAAATGTTCATTTACCAAATATGGTATTTCATTCGAAGAAGGTGAAGTTAGTGTTGGAGAACATGGTTACAGTATTTCCGGTTCAAACTTCATAATAAACTTCAAAGGAAGTGAATTCCTGCTTAAAACAAAATTAATAGGCAAATACAATATCTTTAATACTGCTACTGCATTCTCTGTAGCACTTGAACTTTTAGGAAAATCCAGTTCGAAACAAATTAGAAATTCTATAAGTAATATTGATTTTATCCCCGGTAGATTACAACAGGTTCCAAACAAACGTAATATCGGCATCTACATCGATTATGCTCATTCACCAGATGCTTTGGAAAATGTTCTTAAAACTCTGAATGAAATTAAGAGAGAAAAAATGATCTGCGTTTTTGGTGCAGGTGGGAGCAGAGATAAAACCAAACGACCTAAAATGCTGAAAGCGGTTAAATACGCTGATAGAATAATAATTACGGATGATAATCCGCGTGATGAGAATTCTGCTGAGATCATTCGTGATATAATAAAAGATGCAGAAATTCCATTCTGGATAATCCACGACAGGAAAAGAGCTATTCAAACTGCTATAAATTTTGCAAAAGAGAATGATATAGTTCTTATTGCTGGGAAAGGTCATGAGAAATATCAAGAGATCAAGGGTAAAAAATTTGATTTTGATGATATTAAAGAAGCAGAAAACGCACTTGAGCATTCATTTGATTTTAATAATTCACTTTCGCTTCCAATCGATCCTTTACAACTTGAATTGATCTTCGAACAAAATATTATAATAAATAACCACCCATTAATTGAAAATATTTCTACCGATTCACGATCTATAAAAGAGAACTCTCTTTTCTTTGCTTTGAGAGGTGAAAATTTTGATGGTCATGATTATGTTGAGAAAGTACTCAAAAAGAAAAACTGTTGGGCTGTTGTAAATATGAATTATCATGGCAATTCAACAAATACTATCAAAGTAAATAATACACTGGAAGTCTATACTCTACTTGCAAAAATATATAAAGAACAATTCGATATAACCACAATTGCCTTAACAGGCAGTTTTGGAAAAACAACGATGAAAGAATATCTTTATAATATTCTATCTGAAATTGCATTAACACACAAAACATTTGGAAATGAAAATAATCTTATTGGTGTTCCCAAAACAATTTTCCGGCTAGATCCCAAATACAAATATTCAGTTTTAGAGCTTGGAACAAATCAGTTTGGAGAAATTGAAAAACTATCTGAGATCACAGATCCCGATATTGGTGTTATAATTTCAATAGGAACTTCACATCTTGAGTTTTTGAAAGATGAATTAGGTGTGTTCAAAGAAAAAACAGCACTCTTCCAACATGACCTTAAAATAAAATTCTTCCCTGCTGGTGATGATAGATTCAAGAAATTTTCAGGAATTTCCTTTGGTATTTCTCCAGATTCCAATTTCAGATTTACCGGTATTCACACAGAGAATAACACTACTTTCTTTAAAGTTAATGATAATGAGTTTTCTATCCCAACTCCATTTAAAGAGTTTTTTCTAAATGCAGGAATTGCAATTGCCATTGCATTACAATTGCAAATCAGTAAAAGTGTAATTCAAACAGGATTAAATAAACCACTACAAATTTCTCAAAGAATGGAAATAATCAAACAAAATGGGAAAACACTGTTGGTAGATTGCTACAATGCAAATCCTGATTCTATGAAAGCTGCTATTGAATTCTGGAATGAATATGAATTGGAAAAACCGCACTATGCAATTCTTGGGGATATGTTAGAACTTGGAAAATTGACAAAAGAACTGCATGAAAATATTTTGTTTGTGCTTAAAGGATTGGAATATAAGCAGTTGATTTCTGTTGGAAACATATCACGTATATTCAATGCTGATGCACATTTTGAAGATGTTGATAAATTATTATCTTCTAATTTGTTAGGCAATATCCCAGAAAATGCAGTTGTTCTTATCAAAGCTTCTCATGGAATTAAATTAGAAAAAATAATAGGAAGGATTTAAAATGTTTTATCACCTTTTTGCCCCGTTATCTAATACAGAAGTATTTGGATACAATTTATTCAATGTATTTCAGTATGTAACTTTTCGCTCAATCGCAGCTTTTATAACTGCAATATTTTTCTCGATATTATTAGGTCCCAAATTCATTAATATATTAAAAAAACACCAAGCTGTTGAAAGTATTAATGAATATGTTCCAATCTCACATAGAGAAAAAGAGGGTACCCCCACAATGGGAGGTCTCATCGTGATCAGCAGTATTTTGCTTTCCGTACTTTTATGGAATAACCTTATAAATAGTTATGTGCTCATCATGATAATAACTACTATCTGGTTAGGTGCAACTGGTTTCTTGGATGATTACCTAAAAAATTTCTTAAAAGCTAAGAAAGGTTTAATCGCAAAATATAAGTTACTTTCTCAAATAACTCTGGGTTTGCTTATTGCATTTGCTTTATATTACGGAGCGCAAGATTCTGATATTATCACGAAAGTAAATTTACTGTTTTTTAAAGGTAGCTCAATTCAATTAAAACTCCTTTTCATTCCATTTGTTGTTTTCATGGTTACTGGAACTTCTAATGCCGTAAATCTCACAGACGGGTTAGATGGATTAGCCGGTGGCACAGTAGCTATAGCTGCTCTAGGACTTGGAATAATGGCTTATATTAAAGGTAATTTTATTTTAGCAGGATATTTAAATTTAGATTTTATTCAGAATGCTGGAGAGCTTACTGTATTTATTGCCGCTCTTATTGGAACAATGCTCGGATTTTTATGGTATAATGTAAAACCAGCTCAAATAATACTTGGAGATACAGGATCACTATCTTTGGGTGGTATTTTAGCTGTTATTGCCGTACTGCTTAGAGAGGAAATGTTCTTCGCGATTGTAGGTGGAGTATTTGTTGTTGAAGCATTATCCACAATTATCCAACGCTATTATTTTAAATATTCAAAACGAAAAACAGGTACAGGAAAAAGAGTTTTTCTCTGTGCTCCAATACATCATCATTACGAATTAAAAGGAATTTCAGAAGAGAAGATCGTGGTCAGATTTTGGATTATTGCAGCACTTCTTGTTGGCGTTGGTTTAGCAACTCTAAAACTCAGGTAGAAAATGAAAGTAAAAAATAGGAAATTTGGAATTCTTGGAATGGCGAGAAGTGGAATTTCCGTAGCTACAAAGATCGATGAACTTGGTGGAATCGCTTTCATAAGTGAATATAAAGACGAAACAGAGATAATCAATTCCAAACAAATAAAACAATCTTTTCGATGTGAATTCGGTGGACATACAGAAAAACTTCTACAAAATGATATACTGATATTAAGTCCGGGAATTCCAAGAAATATTCCAATATTACAACAAGCTGAGAAGCAAAATATTGAAGTTATAAGTGAGATAGAATTCAGTTTTAGAATAAAACACCATCACAGCAAGATTATTGCTATTACCGGTTCTAATGGTAAAAGTACAACTGTTAGTCTTATTCATCATATCTTGCTAACTGCCGGGCATAATTCAATACTAGCAGGAAATATTGGGACTGCATTTTCTTCCTATCCTATAGAAAATGGAGATATTGATTTTATCGTTTTAGAACTCAGCAGTTTCCAACTTGAGCTCATTGACACATTCAAACCTGATGTTGCAGCAATCCTTAACATCACTCCAGATCATCTTGATCGTTATAAAAGTTTTGAAGATTATGCTAAAACAAAATTCAATATTTTCAAAAATCAGAATTTCCATGATCTTGCTATTCTAAATCTTGATGATACGGTTTCAGCAAAATTTATTGATAAGGTACATTTTAATCTCAAATATTTTTCTAATAATTCTAAAGCTGATATTAATTATAAGGAAAATTCAATTTATACTGGTTCAAAAAAGTTTTCTATAAAGAAAGCATCCATTCAAGGTCCTCATAATATAGCGAATATGATGTGTGCAATTTTGGCTGTTTCACCTTATAATATTGAAAAAGTTATAATTCAGAAGTCTCTGAAAACTTTCTCACCTCTCGCCCACCGAATGGAATTTGTAACAGAAATTAATGGAATAAAATTCTATAATGATTCTAAGGCTACAAATACAGATTCGGTAAAATATGCTCTTCAATCTTTTAACTCACCAATCAGAATTATCATGGGTGGAGCCGGGAAAGGTGAAGATTATAGAATTCTAATACCATATTTACAGAATCGAGCCAAAAAAGTATATCTCACTGGAGATACAATTGATGAGATGAAAGAAGCATTTGAAATGATAAAGGAAATTGAGTCTATCAAGGACTTTGAAGATGTTATTAAGAAAGCATTTTCAGATTCCTCTCCGGGAGATATTATTGTTTTATCTCCAGCCTGCACAAGCTATGATAAATTCAAAAACTTTGAAGAGCGCGGCAATACTTTTAAAGAAATTGTATCCAGGTTGAAAAAATGAAGTCAAAAACCTATATTGCCAATTATGATTATCAGCTGCTTTTCACATATTTCATACTGATCGCAATTGGTATCTTCATGCAGTTAAACATAAGCTCTGTTCGTACAACTATGACCTTCTTTTACAGACAATTCTTCTGGTTATTTCTCTCAATTGGCTCACTTTACTTTGGTTTTAAAGTCATAAATATAGAAAAACTCAGAAGACTGATCTTCCCACTTCTCATCATTGTTATTCTCATGTTGATCTCTGTACTAATATTTGGTGATACAGTAAAAGGAGCTGTTAGAAGTATACGCATTTGGAAGATTGGAATTCAACCTAGTTTACTGGCTAGAGTAATCCTCATTCTCTATTTTGCACATATCTTAGATAAGTTTAAAAGAAAAATTGAAGATACCAGACCTATAGGTTTCTGGATTAACTTCAAACAATTGATCATTAGCACGTTTATTATCTTTTTATTGATCTTACTGGAACGTCATTTCAGCCCTTTGATAATTTCTGGTATAACCTTACTATCACTTCTGTTTATAGCCAAGATAAGGCTTTCAACTATTGCCTTAATTCTCTCAGCCTGTTTGATTTTAGGGCTGTTAATAATTAATCTGGGTCCAACCTATCGTTCAGAGAGAATGAAAATTTATTCCAAGTATTCTCTTATCCATAAAGCTATGAATAAAGATAGCGCATATTCCGGAACTCAAGATTACCAGGTTAAAGAGAGCTTGCTTTCATTATCGGGTGGTAAGTTAATTGGTACATCTCCAGCTAAAGGGACGGGTAAACACTATTTCTTACCTGAGGCAAAAACCGATTATATTTTCTCTATCATTGGAGAAGAATTTGGGTTTCTGGGAGCTCTGTTTGTTTTTGCGCTATTTATATTCCTGTTCTCCAGAGTTATTATCAACTCATTGCAGCAAAATGATATGTTTTTAAAACTTGCTGGAATTGGTTTGGGAATGAATATATTTTTTAATGCAATTGTTAACATCGGTGTTTCCATGGCTATATTACCAACAACTGGAGTAACTTTACCATTTATCAGTTATGGTGGTTCATCATTGTTAGTTAATTCTTTCACAGTTGGGCTTTTACTAAACATAAGCGCTAAGAAGCAAACTTTGCAGAGTTATTAAAAGGATTTAATATGGGAAGTAAGAAAGTGGTCATTGCAGCAGGAGGAACCGGTGGACACATAATTCCTGCTCTCTCTATTGCAACTGAACTCATAAAAGCTGGAGTTCAAGTCCTTTATGTCGGCAACAAAAACAGCATGGAACAAAAACTCACTTTTAGCCATAGTATTAATTTTGCAGAAATAAACGTTCAAAAATTCTATCGCAAACTTACTTTTGCTCATATCAAATTTCCTTTTAAACTAATTAAAAGTATTCTTGATTCCAAAATAATTATTCGTAAATTCGATCCTGATGCATTTCTGGGAACCGGTGGCTTTGTCAGTGGACCTGTGGGTTATGCTGCTCATCTCTTAAAAATTCCAATTTTCCTGCAGGAGCAAAACAGCTTTCCAGGTGCAACCACAAAGATTCTAAGCAAATATTCAAAAATGATTTTTTTGGGTAATAAAAATGCAAACAAATATTTTCCGAATAATAAGACTATTTATACAGGTAATCCTATAAATCAGAATGCTGTCCTTGAAAAAGATACCATAGATTATATTAAGTTGGGCTTGAAACCTGATACTAAGAAAATCTTTCTCTTTGGTGGAAGTCAAGGATCGGTTATATTGAACAATACATTTCTACCGATAATAGATGATTTGTTAGCTTTGGGATATGAAGTGATCTGGCAAATCGGAAAATACAGTTTCGAAGAGTTTTATCCAAAAGTTAAAGGTAAAAAAGGTGTTTATGCTTTTGACTTCACCAATGAAATTGGTAAAATTTATAACTCTGTTGATCTGGCAATTGCACGAGCTGGAGCATTAAGTTTAGCTGAACTGGAAACAAAGAAGATTCCCTCAATTTTAATCCCTCTCCCCTCTGCTACTGAAAATCATCAGTATTACAACGCGATGGAATTGAAAGAGAAGCGGGTTGCTGAAATTATTGAACAAAAATCTTTAAATTCAGATGAATTGAAAGAAATGATAGTTAAAATGCTTCAAAACATTGATAAAATCAAGAAACATTTCACATCATCAATTCATGCAGATGCACCAAAAAATATTGCAAAAGAAATTATTGGATTTTTATCATGAACTATGAAGTCTACGAAAATCTATTTTACTCAGGTAACATAACTCTCATGAAAAATCCTTCACTTGCTATGTTTTGTTCCAGAACAATACCAATAAAATTATATTTATCTGCTTTAGAATTAATGAAGTTTATCGCAAGTATGATAAGATTCAATAATCGATTAGAAGATACTCAAACAAATCCTCTATTGGCAGTAATCGAGAAATACTGCCGATAGAGGAAACGGAGCAATAATGATTAAAGACAAATGCTTTGACTTGAAATGGATAAAAGAAATCCAGAAAAAAAATGAGCGGTTGAATCCGGTTTTCATTGAAAATACCATTTATGCTTTTGAATTATTTTCTGAACTAATAAAATTATATAATTCTGAGAGACTTTCTGAAATTAGCACTGATAACTCAGATAAAATAAAGCCAATTGAATTTATCCGTGGAGAAATTTTAAAATGAGGAAGAAATGTTAGGAAGAACCAAGAAAATACATTTTGTAGGAATAGGTGGAATTGGAATGAGCGGAATAGCCGAACTCCTCTTAAATCAAGGATTCAAAGTAAGTGGATCAGACCTATCCTTAAGCAAAATCACAGAACATCTAACTCAAAAAGGTGCTGTCATTTCCCAAGTTCACAATGCTGACACGATCGTGGATGCTGATGTCATTGTGAAATCTTCAGCTGTAACTGATGATAATCCGGAAATCGCCTTTGCACTTTCTAAGAAGATTCCGGTGATTCGTAGAGCCGAAATGCTTTCTGAAATTATGAGAATGAGTTATGGAATTGGAATTGCCGGAACTCATGGCAAAACATCCACAACTTCAATGGTTGGCAGTGTGTTATCAGCAGCTTCACTTGACCCTACAGTAATTGTTGGCGGGATCGTGAAAAACTATGGCTCTAATAACCTGCTCGGTTCAGGAAAATATATTGTGGTAGAAGCTGATGAGTTTGATCGTTCATTCCTTACACTTAGTCCGATTATTGCCGGCATTACAAATATCGAAGCTGATCATCTGGATTGTTATTCAAATCTGGAAAGTGTAAAAGATGCATTTGTTGAATATGCTAATAAAGTTCCCTTTTTCGGTTGTGTTATAGCTTGTTTGGATGATCATGGTGTTCAATCGATTATCCCAAGAATAAAGAAAGAAATACTTACTTATGGTTTATCACAACAAGCAAATGTTCGTGCTATCGATATTGAATTTAACAATTTTGAGACCAGCTATATTGCCGTTTATAATGGCAATGAACTTGGACACATAAATTTAAAAGCAATGGGTGAACATAATATTCTTAATTCACTGCTGGCTATTGCAACTGGATTAGAACTTGATATTTCTTTCGAATCAATTCAAAAAGGTTTAGCTGATTTCAATGGTGTTTTCCGTAGATTTGAATATAAAGGTGAAAAAGATGGAGTGATATTATATGATGATTACGCACATCATCCAACCGAAATCAAAGCAACCCTGAAAGGCGTGAGAAACGGTATTCCAAACCGCATCGTGGTTGTCTTCCAACCTCATCTATATTCACGGACACAAGATTTTTATGAAGATTTTGGACACTCCTTTTTCCAATCTGATGTGCTTCTTGTCACCCCAATATTCCCAGCTAGAGAAAAACCAATTAAGGGAGTTACCGGAAAACTGATTTCAGATGCAGCAATTCAATCCGGACATAAAAATGTTCATTATATTCAGTCAAATAATGAAATTGTAAATAAAATTAAAGAAATTACCAAACCTGGAGATATTCTCATCACAATGGGTGCCGGAAGCATATACAAATTTGGTGAGAAATTTTTAAGTAAAAAGAATTAAATTTAGTAAAAAAGGAAAAAATGTTTGACAGTAAAATGCTAACTTCGTTTGCTATAAAGAGTTCATTAAGTAAATACTCCAACATGAAAATTGGTGGAAATGCCACTTATCTTCTTGCACCACAGAGTGTTAGTGATCTATCTTCTATAGTTAAGGAAGCAAAGACACAAAATCTGGAGATAGTTCCTGTGGGCGGTGGTTCCAATATCCTATTTGGAAATGTTGGGAATAGAGTGATTATTTTGGATGCTTATCTTCCTAAAATTTTTCAGGTTGATAAGAAAGTTGTAACTGTCTCTTCCAATATAAAGATCAGCTCATTTATTGATAAAACGATGCAGCATGGATTAGGTGGGTTGGAATTTATTTCCGGTATTCCTGCCCATATCGGTGGAGCAATTCATATGAATGCTGGAGCTTTTGAAAAATGTATTTTTGATTATCTGTTATGGGTTGAGTATGTAAATCTTAAAGGAGAAATTATCAAGATTGATTACAATGATCTTGAATTTGGTTACAGGACTACATCATTACAAGATTTTATTGTGCGAGCCGCCTTTAAACTGGATAAGAAAACAAAAAAACAGATTTCAGCTGACAGGGAAGATATTATTTCCAAAAGATTTAAACGACATCCATACGATTATCCTAGTTTAGGAAGTACATTTAAAAATCCTGTGGGAATGTTTGCCGGACAGCTAATAGAAGAATGCGGATTAAAAGGATTACAGATCGGTGATGCACAAATTAGTGAGAAGCATGCAAATTTCATTATTAATAGAGGAAATGCTTCTTTCAGCGATGTAACTAAATTAATACAAATAGTTCAAGAAACAGTTACAAAACAAAAAGGCATAGAACTTGAATTAGAAATAAAGGTAATAAACTAATGAAGAAAAAAAGATCCGGCTCAAGCAGATATTTTTTCTTCTTTATTGTGCTTGTTATACTGATCTATGGAGCTTACATTGGCATAAATAATTTATTTACCAAATTAGATATTTTCAAAGTAGAATCAATTAGGATCAGTGGAAATGAAAATTTAGAAACAGATTTCCTTAAGAATATATGTAATGATTTCATCAATTTGAATTTGTATTCAATCTCTAAGAAAGATGTTCTAAAAAAATATGAAAATATTGTACGTATCGATGGCATTAAAGTTTCCAAAATATTCCCAAATAAGTTAAAAATTGAAATTAGTGAGAAAAAGGGGGAATTTTTTTTCCGAACAGAAAGCGGAATTATTTTTCCAATTGATAAAAACAGAATCGTCTTGGATAATGTGAATTTTTATGAAAATGAAGCTCTGCCGGTAATCGGAACCAAAATTCCCGATTCTGAGATCATTATCGGACAAAAAATCGAGAATATTCTTATTGAGAGAATATTTTCTTTAAGAGAGAAATTTGCAAGAGTTGACCCAGATTTTATAAATAGTATTTCCGAATTCTATTTAAAAGATAAAAATCTAATTTTTGTAAATGCGGATATCGGGTATAGAATCGTTTTTGGAGATAATGAAATCGAGGAGAAACTTAGGAAGCTCATTTTCCTAGAGCAAAATCGTATTTTTGAAAAAGGTACAACAATAGATTTAAGATTCAAAGATCAACTTGTGATCAGGTCGGAGGAGATATGAAAATCGGTCAGGTGATTACGTCAATAGATATTGGTACAACCAAGATCTGTGTTATTATCGCAGAAATAAATGAAGAAAATAAGTTAGAAGTTAAAGGTATAGGAACAAGCAAATCCGATGGTATGGTCAATGGTATTGTTGTGGATATTATGAAAGCTTCAAAATCTATGAGCGATGCTATTAATGAATCTGAGGAGATGGCAACTTTTAAGGCGAAGAATATTTATGTAGGAATTGCAGGAGAACACATTAAAAGCCAAAACGCAATTGGAAGAATATCTTTAACTTCCGGTACTCATCCTTGTGATATAGATCAACAACATGTAGAGAACGTTATTTCAAATTCCAAAAATAATGTAAAAATACAACAAGGAAATGAGAGATTAGAAATTATTCATGCAATTCCTCAATATTATAAAATTGATGACCAAGACGGAATAATGAACCCAGTGAATATGAGTGGTTTCAATCTTTCTGCTCATGTACATATCGTGATGGCAGACATCAATGCACTTAGGAATATCAATAAGTGTATTGAGATAGCAGGATACAAAGTTGAAAAGACCTATCTGGAACCAATAGCTTCTTCACATTCCGTTTTGGATGATGTAGAAAAAGAATTGGGTTCTATAATTATTGATATTGGTGGTGGAACTACTGATATTGCAATATTCTACAAAGACACTATAAGATTCAGTGCAGTTCTTCCAATTGGTGGTAAAAATATAACCCACGACCTTTCTGTCGGATTACATACTTCACCTCAAAATGCAGAGAAACTTAAGCTAGAATTGGGTAATTCACTTTCATCACAGGTCCCTGATGATAAATTGATAGAGATCGAAGGAATTGGTGGTAGAGAATCAAAAAAGAAAAAATTGAAATACATGACTGAGATCATTGAAGCCAGAATGCGTGAGATATTCGAAGGAGCATATAAAATTTTGAGCGAGCACCATGACCTTAATTTAATAACTGCCGGACTTGTACTTACTGGTGGAGCTTCTCTACTAATTAATAGTACATTACTTGCCGACCAGATCTTTAATATGCCAACCAAAATCGGTTATCCATATTTAACAAAATTAGCTGGGCCTACAGATAGATTGGAAAATCCAAAATATGCAACCAGCGTAGGTATTCTCTATTATGTTTATGATGAACTTAAAAGTAGAGATAATAAAATAAATAGTATAAAAATTGGGAGTTCATTATCCAATTTCTGGCAAAGAATTAAAGTAGCATTTAAAGATTATTTTTAAGAAACAAGATATATTTCCGGAGGTTATATGTTGGAATTAGACCTGAATCATGATGAAATACCTTTTGGTACACATATAAAAATCATTGGTGTTGGAGGAGCAGGTGGTAATGCAGTTGGTACGATGATTGATTATAACTTACAAGGCTTAGAATTTGCCGTTGCAAATACTAATATCATGGATTTGAAAAAATCAAAAGCAAAAGTTAAACTGCAACTTGGAAGAGAATTAACTAAAGGACTTGGAGCAGGTGCGAATCCAGAAATTGGACGTAAAGCCGCAGAAGAATCTCGTGAGGATATTAAAAATAATTTAAAAGGTACAGATCTTCTTTTCATTGCTGCTGGGATGGGCGGTGGAACTGGAACTGGTGCAACTCCTGTTATTGCGTCTCTTGCACGTGAGATGGGCATTCTTACAATTGGAATTGTAAGCAGACCATTTAGAAGTGAAGGCAAAAAGCGTAATATTAACGCTGAAAACGGAATAAAAAAACTTCGTGAAAATGTTGATACACTTATTGTTATCCCAAATGAAAAACTCACTGACATTTACCCTGACATGACTGTTATCGACGCCTTTAAAAAAGCTGATAATATTTTGTATGAAGCTGCAAAAGCTATTTCTGACATAATTCATTACAGTGGTTATATGAATGTAGATTTTGCTGATGTCCAAACTGTAATGAAAAATCGCGGACTAGCTATGATGGGATCAGGGTTAGGAGATGGAGACCAAAAAGCTGTAGATGCTGCTCAGAAAGCTATGAATAATCCTTTGCTTTCGGATATTACAATAGGAAATGCTAAAGGTGTTCTTATTAATATAACAGCCGGTAAAGATTTTAAAATGGATGAGTTCGAACTAATTACAAATGAAATTGTTAAGCAAACTGGTGATGATGGGGATATTATTACAGGCATCATTATTGATAATGCTATGGAAGGAAAAATCAAAGTAACACTTATCACTACCGGACTTGATACACCTAACACAACCGTGTACGAACGTGAAACTATAATTTATAATAAAGAAGATGATTCGGAAGATATTGACAGTACATTGCAAAGAATAAGAAAATCTGGTTCTTTAAATTTGAATAAAAGTACTGATGAAAAGACAAGCGTGTTTCCTGATAGACAAATGGAAATTCCAGCTTTCTTAAGGAAATTCTCAAATTAATAGAATGGAAGTAACCTGATAATGCAGGATACAATTTTCTATTTTTTAATTCTCTCTTTCTCGATATATGCTGTTGGACGTCTTACCGGACTTTTTGAAATAGATAACTTTTTTGCAGCTATAATTGCTGCTCTTGTATTAGCCTTAGTTAACATTACTATTAAACCGGTTCTGGAGTTCATTTCATTCCCAATTACATTTATTACTTTTGGCTTGTTTACATTTTTTATTAATGGATTCTGTCTGCTTATTGTTTCCAAACTTGTACCCAAATTCAAACTTAGAGGTTGCTTTACTTCGGCAATTGCAGCCTTACTTATCACTCTCGTTAGTTCTTTATTAACTAAACTAATTTCTCAATAATTTTGGAGACATAATGACATATTTAGAAATTTATAATCTATTAAAAAACAAATTTAACTTAATTAATGAAAAGATCGATATTCCTGAACTGGGAACACGTGTAATTAATATTCCATTTGAATCTTTTAGTCATAAACTTTTACCAGGTGAAAATACATATCAATGTAATGAGCATAATATTGAATTCAAAACCACTTACGATCTCTCAAGCAAATTCAAAGCACCTCATCTTAATGAAATTATTGAAACCCCTGATTCTAAAATTAAGGAAAATATAAATTTCAATTACAGCATTCTAATTCCTATTGAGGTTAAAAAATCTAAAAAAACAGGAAAGCGAAGAATAAAAAAGGTTAAAACTAATGGTACAATAATTCTTCTGCATGGTCTTAACGAAAAAGATTGGAGCAAATATCTACCATGGGCTTATAAATTAATGGAACAAACTGGAAAGCAAATTATACTCTTCCCTATCGCTTTTCATATGAATAGAACTCCGGCTAAATGGATTGATCCCAGGTTCTTGAGAACTGCAAATAAAGAAAGGAAGGAGATATTTCCAAACATTGCAAATTCATCTTTTGCCAATATTGCACTTAGTGCAAGATTGCAGTTTCATCCGCAAAGATTCTTATGGTCCGGTCTACAATCATTTTATGATGTAATGCAGCTAATACATGAAATTAGATCCGGTCTACATCCACGAATAAAGAAGAATACTTCCATAGATTTCTTCGCCTATTCTATCGGTTCATTTCTGGCGAATATCCTCCTACTTACAAACTCATTCGGTTACCTTTCAAAATCTAAATTATTCAATTTCTGTGGAGGTCCTACCCTGAATAGAATGAACGCTGCTTCAAAATATATACTGGATAGCGAAGCCAATATTTCAGTTTATTCTTTCTATATAGAAAAATTTGAGCAAGAGCTTAAAAAAGATGATAGATTACAACACTATTTCAGTGATCTCCATCCTGTGGGCAAATATTTTAGGAGCATGTTGGAATTTCATAAAATGCAGAATTTCAGAGAAAAACGATTCAGGGAACTTCATAAACAGATTTCTGCTATTGCTCTTAAAAAGGATTTTGTAGTTCCTCCTTCTGAAGTTTTAAATACACTAAAAGGATCTGATAATAAAATCCCTACAAAAGTTAGAGTAATGGATTTCAATTACAATTATGATCACGTAATTCCGTTCCCACCTACTAAAAAACTTGAGAGAGAAGTAGACAAAAGTTTTAATCGTGTTTTTCGATTTGCTGCAAAGCATTTAAAATGATATGAATAATAATCTAATTATCCGGGAAATGCTCGCATCTGAATATGAAAACCTAATCGACATTTGGATCAAATCATCACTTCCATTTAAACCTGAAGGCAGAGATTCAGAAGAAAATATTAAAAGACAACTAAAGTTAAAAAATAACCGTTTCTTTGTTGCTGAGATAAATGAAAGATTTGCAGGTGCGATCATTGCAAGCCATAATGGTCGTAAAGGATGGATCAACCGGCTTGCCGTTCTGCCAGAATTCAGAGGAAAAGGAATCGCTGCTTCTTTAATAAAAAAATCTGAAGATTTTTTTCTCTCTAGTAATGTTAAGATATTTGCCTGTCTCATTGAAGATTGGAATGAAACATCGATGATATTTTTTCATAACAAAGACTATGTAAAACACAAAGATATCATTTACTACACAAAAAAGTTAAATCCGGATATTTAAAGATTATTTTCTTGCAAATTATATTAACTAAAAAAATTTTACCTAGAAAATTATAAAAGGAGCAGGTCATGGCAGAAATCAGGATAACTATTTCAGAAATTATTGATATTTGTATTGCTAATAATTTGATCCCTGACTCTATTTCTAATATTGTTATTTTAGGAGAAAGCATAAAATTTCGTTATAAAAATGTACGTTCAATTCCAGTTAATGTTGATCTGGAAATTAATTATAAAGATTACAATAATGGTAAGTTATTTCTGGAAATTCAAACAAACTGGATAATAGATAAATATTTGCATTTTAAGAAGTTTAAAACTCTTCAGTATTTTCAGTACGAGCATCCTGTAATCACTTTTTTCTTGCAGCAATTACTAAAGGATAAAACAGAAATTGTACATATTGAGAATATTAATTTCAAAAATGGATATTTCAAAATAAGAACATTCAAT
This sequence comes from Candidatus Tenebribacter burtonii, assembly GCA_030765625.1. Taxonomy (GTDB): domain Bacteria; phylum Cloacimonadota; class Cloacimonadia; order Cloacimonadales; family TCS61; genus Tenebribacter; species Tenebribacter burtonii. Next base: position 15,857 of record JAVCCF010000103.1, on the reverse strand, counting down.
GAATAAAGAAATAAAAAGGAGAAAAAAATGAAAAAAACAATAATACTGATAATAATCGTAACATTAGTTTCGATAAATTTATTTAGTGTTCCAAAAGGAGAAGAGATGAATTACACAAAAACAGATTCCGGATTAGAATATGTAATTACTGAGAATGGAAACGGAGTGCAAGCTACAGCCGGAAGTAGAGTTAAAGTTCATTATACTGGAAAACTTGAAGATGGAACAAAATTTGATAGTTCATTAGATAGAGGCGAACCTTTTGCATTTGAGCTTGGAGCTGGAATGGTAATAAAAGGTTGGGATGAAGGTATCGCTTTAATGCATGTTGGTGATAAAGCTGTACTAAAGATACCATCTAATCTGGGATATGGAGAAAGAGGTGCCGGTGCTATGATTCCACCTAATGCTACCCTGATTTTTGAGGTTGAGTTACTAGAGATTAAACCACCTGTTAAGATCGAAGAATTTGATATTGAAGGAAAAGTAAAATCAAAAACAGAATCGGGATTGGAATATATTTTAGTTAAGGAAGGTAACGGTATAAAAGCTGCTGCAGGGAATACTGTGAATGTGCATTATACTGGTTATCTTGAAGATAGCACTGTTTTTGATTCTTCACTAAAAAGAGATCAGCCATTCAGCTTTGTTTTAGGAATGGGAAGAGTTATTAAAGGCTGGGACGAAGGAATTGCTTTAATGAAAGTAGGTGATAAAGTACGTCTGATCATTCCTGCTGATCTCGGTTATGGAGAACGTGGTGCAGGTGGAATAATCCCTCCCAATGCTACACTTATTTTCGATGTAGAACTCTTGGAAGTGAAATAATAAAAAGTACAATAAAATTTCTCAAGCAAATGACTCGATTTAATTAAATCGAGTCATTATTATTCTGAGATCCCCACTTTCGTGAGGATGACAAAATTACAAAAATAAGTTGTCATTCTTAACTTGATTTGAAATCTACTTGAGGATAACATAATTGCCGTTTTATTTTTGCAGATTGAACAAAACAATTCGGATACATCAAAATGACACGTCCTGAATAATATCAGTAATAACTAATTTATCACATTTGCAATTTTTCTGCCCTGTAATTTTGAAACTGCTTCTTCAAATTCATTTTGAAGGGAATCCATCAATTCTTTAACGGAAACTATCTGCTTGATTCTGTAGGCATTAACACCAGCAAAGCTGAATCCATTAGTTAGATCTCCAATCTTTGCTTTCATCAATGCATCTGCAATACAATATAATGATTGTTTCATTTTGCAGGTCTTTAAACATTTCCAGGGACAGCTAAACGGTTTTTTAATGCCTGAAGTTACATCTGTAAGAAATTTATTGATTATTGCTCTTCCCGGCAGGCCAACCGGACTTTTAATTATGCCAATATCTTCTTCCCTGCAATTCACAAACTGCTCTTTGAACTTAATATCAGCATCACATTCATCAGTTGCCACAAAACGCGTACCCATTTGAACTCCGGACGCTCCCATTTCCAGGAATTTGTAAACATCTTCTCCAGTGTAGATCCCACCGGCAGCAATTACCGGAATATCTTTCCCATAACGTTGCTTGAAGGGTTCGATGACCTTGATAACTTCCGGTATTAATTTTTCCAGGGCATATTGCGGATCGCTGATCTGTTCTACTTTGAAACCAAGATGACCACCTGCTTTTGGTCCTTCCACTACCACTGCATCAGGAATATGATTGAACCTTTTTTCCCAACTGTGAAAGATCAAATTTGCGGCTCTGGCAGAAGATACGATTGGTACAATCTTAGTTTTTATCGATTCCAAATCTTCCAGGGAAATACCTTCCGGCATTTTGAGTGGTAATCCTGCTCCCAAAAAAAGAATATCAATCTCTTCTTCAATAGCAGCTTTCACGATATCATCATAATCGGATACTGCCACCATCACATTAAGTCCAATCACACCATCCGACATTGCTTTGGCTTTGCGGATCTCTTTACGCAGACAAACTAAATTTTCCTTCCGATAGTTCTTTCTATCCATCTTCTCCAGTAAACCCAAACCCACAGATGAGATAACACCGATCCCACCTTCATTTGCTGTTGCAGCTGCTAAACCGGACATGGAAATTCCTACTCCCATACCACCCTGGATAATGGGAACCCGTGCTGTGAACTGACCAATTTTTAATTCTGGAAACATTTGTTACCTCTTATAAATTTTTTTTCCGACACTATTATATATTGAGTCGATTTTATTAAATATTTTAACGTTTTTCGATACCCTTAAAAATTACATCCAGCATATCGTTACTCTCCTGTACAGGATCATAACCATTTTTATCCACAAAGAGTGGATACTCCAAACCCTTGATGGCAATTGAGATCATGCGAGAAATTACGGTAATATCATCCACATCAAAGTACTTCTGCTCCTGACCATCCAGCAATAAATTTTTCAGAACCCTGTTCTCATATTCGTAGAAATTCTTCCGAACTTCCTCCACGAAAAAATAATGGTCGAGATACTCATCTGTGAGAGTTAAATAAAATTTACTGAGATCCTGCAGATGCGTCATCCTGGTGGTTACATAAGCTCTGATCTTAGCTTCCGGTGTATCGGCTGCTGCTACAGCTATTTCCAGTTTTTGTTGGAATAAAAATGTATCCTGCCGGATCACCTCAGCAAAGATATCCTCTTTACTTTTGAAGTAATAATAGACCGAGGATTTTGCCATATGAGCTTTTTTTGCAATATCTTCCATAGTTGTTTTAAAGAAACCAAACTGCGCAAAAAGCTGTTCTGCCACTTCTATGATCTTATTTTTCTTTATATCCATTTCTTTTATCCTTATACTTTTCGACCAATACCGTATTTCGGTCGAAAGTGTCAAGATTAATTTTAAGCAAGTAAGATGACGATATTTTTCTTTCCGTCACTCTGAGGAGTCTTCTTGCTGAAACTCTTAACGAAGAGCCAGGAATTTATGAGATACATTGTCTATCCTTCCTATGGAGAACAACGTGCAAGACTCGTCAGGATGACGGTGTTGATGGATAGCAAAGTGCGAAACTCGTCCAGCTTTTGCACTGCTTCGACGTGGCAGGCAGGATGACGATAAATTAATCCTTATATAAACTCCCCGTCTTTCTGCCTGCCAAGCCATAGTTTATAACGAAGGCTGGAGACACTCTTCATTCTTTTCCCTCGAAGAATCTGGAGTGTTTAGACTCTTCCCTCTTCGCTCTGGATATAGAGCCTTTGCCGGTTTTGATTATGACTTGAGTAAAAGAATTAAATTTATCAGTATTGTCTATTATGATCCCGGGAATCGCTATCTTACCCTGGGAGAATCTTTAGAAAATATTTCACTCATAGCTTCGTACAGGCAGGCTACATGGGAAACAGGAAGCCTCTTGATTTTGATTTCGGAGTTACTTTTACACCTAACGATACTTTAAGAATAGGGTTTCATTTCCAAAATCCATTCCTTACTGTTTATTGGAAATTCCTGGATTATTAAATTTAGTAACATGGCTCGATAAACTTATATCGAGCCATTTCTTTTTTTTATCAAGTCTTATATATTTGAGAACTATCAAATTCATCTAATATTAATTAATATATTGACGCAAACTTATTCATTGCAAAATTTCTGTTATAAAAAAAATAGAATCAATTAGAAATGAATGTGTGGAATACTTTTAATGAGAAAAGATGTTGGGAAATGAATACAATAACTTTCTCCAAAAAGTTATTGTATTCATTTTTTAGATAACTATAGGTTAGTTATGTCTACATTTTATATAGGCGTGGTGTGCACATGTTAGGTGAAAAAAGTTAAAATTATATTATTAGTTTTTGAAGAAATTTAAGTTAAGGATAAAGAGCATGTTCAAAAATTTTATTGATAGTAGGTTGTTTTATCTTTTTTTGTATTTTAAATAAATACTAAAAACTAAAATGAGTATTTCGTTTAATAATTATTTAAGTTTGATTTTTTTTCAAATTGGCATTAAAGTGAGAAAGTATGTCGCATAATTTCAAGAAATCAATTCGAATTTTTGGACAAATAATTTTTGTTTTACTAATTTTCTTTTTTTACATTTTAATTGTTAATAAATGTAGTATTGAACCAAATGATTCTCAAAATATAGACAGCACAAATATTAAGGTTAATATTTTTGATATGATTTATGGAAGTGATTTAGAGAAGGATTCAGAGATTATTTCAAACAAGTACAAACTTAACAAAAATGACTTGAAAAAAATACTATTTATTACCCATCACGATTTAGAGAAAAAAATGCATCTTAATTTCAATGTTCTGTATTCAATGGAAGGATCAAAATTTGTCAGCAACATTGATTCTACATTGTATAGAAGAAATTATACCTGCTCAAGTAGTTATTACTCAAAATTATCAAAGCATTTTAAAATTGATGAAGAAATTATGAAAGAAATTATTCTAACTTATCAGTTAATCCTGTATTCAAGACATTCGGAATATAAAAATGATATTGATTGATTTTTCACCTAACAAGCGTGTCAGCTGTACGTGTTATCAGTCCGTTTCGTCTGGATCGTTCCGATCCAAACTTTGGTTGGTTCGTTTCCAGGCGTGATCGTTCCGATCCCGCTGCACACGCAGAACATTAGCAGCAACTAATTTAATTTGAGGAAATTATGATCAGAATATTACTGACTATCTTACTGATTCTATTCATTCAAATTTTAGAATCTCAAATATCATTTAATTTAGATATAACACTTAATAGGGTAGATCTTGAAGATGAAGTTGTTAATATCTCTATAAGAGACTTTGACGACAATGGACAAGAAGAGATCTGGGTTAATTATGTTAACCTGGACGACAATTATTCAATTGAGCTGTGGCGTTTAGTATCATACGATCTTGAAGGAGAAATTTTATCTATATATACTGAATATTGTACTCCTGAAAGACAACTTACAAAGTGCTATCTATTTGAATGGGATGATACAAGATATTTAATTGAAGTCTATAATGAAAATATTAATGAATTTTGCTCCTGCATAATTGAGATGTACAATTTTGATTCAAATGTTTTACTTGATTCAGAAGTCATCGAGATTGGTGAAACTTATGGTGTTTTTGGATATTGTTTTAATACGCGATATGTTACAATAAAGACTTATGAAAATTCATGTTATATTTATCTCGGATTATTGCAAGGTGATGAAGGGGATGAAAATGGTTACTGGGGCTCAGAGATGTATAAATTTTTATTTGATCAAAATTCCCTTAATCTTGTTGAGAATATTCCAGAAGGTGGTTCTAAATTACTAAAGTATGAAGAAAATGATTTTCTAATAGCATTTGGTGAGGGTGGTTCTTGGAATTATCCATCTTTTTATTCTGTTAGCAATTCAATAAACTCAGTAACCCAAAATTCTCCTGCAGTAGTCGAAGAAATCTTTTCTATTTCTAGTAATGATTACCAATACCTTACTTATCTAACAAGAAACGACAGTAACTATCCTGATTATGGCTTGTTAATTTATATTACTCCAAACTATAATTTTGTCTGTTTTTCTCCAGATTTTTCGGAGATATTATGGGAAAATTCTAATCCTGGAATTAATCAAATTTATATTAGCACATCAACTTGCGTAAATACAAACCTTGGAGACTATTTTATTTTATATTTTTATAAAGATTTGTCTCAACAACCATATTGTGAAGTTAGAAATAGAGTTACTGGTAATGTTGCTTTGACCCAAGAATCAGATATCTTACCCTTTTCAATAAATAGGAGATCTGATAACGAATTACTTTTTTTTACGGATAATGAAACTCAAATTAATGTATATTCATTAAGTGAAGAAATTCAAGTTTCAGCAGACAATAACCAAATATCAATGGCAATCAACGATTTACAAAATTACCCAAATCCATTCAATCCAACAACAACAATTTCTTTTTCAATTCAAAATGAAAGCAATGTAGAATTATCTATCTATAATACTAAAGGGCAGAAAGTGAAAATTTTGTCTCATAATGAATTTGATATAGGTTATCACTCAATTGTTTGGAATGGAGATGATGATTCAAATAAACCTGTCAGTTCAGGTATCTATTTCTATAAATTAAATGTGAATGGCAAAACGGTATCAGTTAAAAAATGTTTACTCTTGAAATGAAAAGGATGCTGCTAACAAGCGTTTCAGCGGGTTGTGTTATCAGTTCGTTTCGTCTGAATCTTACGATTCAAACTTTGATTGGTCTGCTTTCAGTTGGGATCGTTCCGATCCCGCCGCACACGCAAAACATTAGTGGACATACGTTTATTCAAAACTTATTTAAATTGAAATATGTTTTGACAAGAATGTTAAATATTGGAGATAATCAAAAAGAGGAGGTTCAAAATGTTTAAAAAAATGATGTTGTTCTGGTTGTTTTTAACAGTATTTACAGGTTGTTTATTTGCAAATGGGGTAAATTATCAGGGAGAAGATCCTAAATTGAGACTAATGGCTGTTGAGTTTTTAGAAGAAAATGGCTTCAAAAAAGAAGTAAACTCAGTAAATTTTCAAATTGAAATAAAACCTGACAATGAATATACAATACCCTATGAAGGTTATAAAGCTTATTTAATCCGCTTTAAAGGGGATGTTGATGAATGGGATTACAGAAGAGTATTGATTAAGGGTGATGATATTTTTAATTCCTATACCGACTTTAACAAGATGCTAAAAAATGAAGGGATTAAAATTGATAGTACAAATGCTTTTGAAATAATTAGCAATTACCTTCATTTAATTAAAGGTAAAAAATTGCAGATTGAAAAAATGAACTGGATAAATTCAGAATATAAATTTGTCCCAGGATTTGCAGAAAGAGCAGGAATTAATGAGAAATATTTTTTAAACGTAGAAATTTATGCTTATCATAGAATAAATGGTCTTAAATTAAAATATCTTATTGGATTTAAAAACGGTTATATCAGAATAACACAAACTGAGATATTGGATTTTTATAAAGGTGATTATATTAAAGATGAGAAAATACCATCTCCTGAAAAAAAAATATTTTCTCCAAATATATTGGAAATTGGTCAATCTAGAGAAAGAGGATCAATGGAAGTTAATAACTATTTATATCAAACTATTACTTTCAATAAAGACTACAATCCTCATTATGATGGATCTCCAATTCCAGATACTTTAAGAACTTTCTTAAAAGAAGAAAATGTTATAATTAAAAGTGATGATTCTGGGACACCGACTTTACTAAGAACTGTAGATATCAATTTCAATGGATACACTGTTTATGCAAATACTACACAACAGATAATTATGGCAATTTGGAAATCATCCGTATTTCAAAGAGATACGTGAGAAATTCCATATTTATAATAGTATCGATTTTAGAAAATATAGCATCGACAGGTTAGTAATTGGGAGTGGAATTGAAGTAGGTTATTTAGATATATTATCTTACCGATTAGGTTATACATTCTATTCTGATAGCAAGACTTACGGCGTATCACATTCACTGGGTCTTAATGTTATTCTAAATAGTGGTTTCGGATTTAGCACTAATTATTTAACTCTGTTTGGTAACAATGAATTAGGATATAAAGATAGATTGGATTTTTCGTTGAAATATGTTTTTTAATGTTCTAATAGAATGTGTCATGAATGTAGATTTATTGCCACTAATAAGCGTGTCGGCAGTTTGGTCTGGAAGTGCTTTTGGTTTGAATCTTCCGATTCAACCGGCTGGTCAGTTTGTTTTGGGCGTGATCGTTCCGATCCCGCCGCACACGCAAAACACTACAATTAATCGTAATTCAATTTATACTTATATTTCTCTGCCAGTTCTACTATCAGCTCCCCGAATTCAGAGCTTACCATAATTTTAAAATTATTCACAATTTATTTTTTTTCTAATTCACCTTTTATTCTTTTCAGAACCTTTTTTCCACCTTCGTTGTTGGGATTTAATTCAATTGATTTTTCATAATTTGTAATCGCCAGTTCTAATTTTTCTGCATTCACATAAGCTTCACCTAAACTATCATAGCAATTCCAGTTTTCCGTGAAATATTCAACATTGATCTTGAGAATGATAATGCATAAGTAACTAACTTTTTATTTATTGATCTTGTACTGCTGCTGGCTGCAAATGCCAAAACTTTCACAGAACCTCCCTTAAACTAATTCCATTCTAAATAGAATCTGATAAAATCTTCATTAAATTTTGCAATACTACCAGGATAAGTTGATTTTATTACCTCAGTTGAATTTTTTCCATTCATTAATTCTTGTATGATCTTGCCTAGTATTTGATCACCCTCCTCAAACGACATTAGAAAAAAAATAATTGTATAAGAAATTGTAGATGATCTATATTCGGGTTTGATATTTTGGTCTGTCCATTGTTTATTAGAGACAGTCAGAACTCTTTCAATATCATTTTCTATCTCCTCATCTATCCAGCTTTTAACTCGAGCTATTTTATTTTTTTGCGGTAATATCTCAATTGGATCAGAATTATTCAAATATTCAAAATATTCCGATAACCCTTCATTGATCCATTTGGGAGGGTTCTTAAAATATGCACGCAATAAATAATGGTTAAATTCATGATAAAATGTTTTTAATATCCTTTCGTTAGAAAAAAGCACGATCTCATGTTTTGAACTAGAGAAATATCCATTATTAGATTTTGCATTAGAGTTTAACTTCTGATGAGATTTATAATCGTTGAAAGATGTGAAAACTCTCACATTTATGTTAAAGATTAATATAGGAACTTTTATATTCTCATAAAAATTGATAATATAATTACTCCCTTCCCTCATTTTAAGTTCAGTATCTTTAGAAACTTTCTCATTAATATAATTAATCTTAAATTCTTCTATAGCAAAAACAGAAGTTATAAATCCTAGAATTAAAAGATGTATTATTAATTTTTTCATATCACTTTCTCATTTTAATCCTTTACCCATAAAATTTCTACTTATTAAGTATTCAAATATTCTGGCAGAAAACTTTTCGCAGGTTCTTTATAAAGAATTACAGCATCTTTCTCTGGATGATCTCTCAGATATTCTTTAATAATTCAATAACCGAATCTATAAACGAATAAGTGTGGTATTTTTATTTCAGTTTTATTCTGCCAAAATTTATGATTAAAACTCTCATTAAATAAATCTGAAATTATCTCACTCTTAAGAGTAAAAATCTCATCTTCCGAAATATCTTGAGTTAAAGAAGTTTTTTCAGCATCAAAGAAATCCATTACAAAATGAAGAGCTAATCCTTCCAATACTAAAAGCTCAAGTAAATTCCAATCTTTTATTGCTTCTTTTCTTGCCAGATAATGAAATTCGTGAGCAATTGCATTAGATAGATGGATATTTATTATTTCCTTAAAATTAGAAGATGCAACATTTAACTTCAACCAAATTTTATGCGGTTCATCTGCAGCTCCGCTTATGTTCCAATAAGGATCATTGGATACAAAAGGTTCAATCGAGACTTGAAAATCTTCTACCTTGAGAATTTGAACTAATTTTTTTAGAGTCAGTTCAGATGTTTCTTGAATTTTGACTTTGTTCTTTCCGAATTCAGAACTGACAAAAATTTTGAATTTATTCATTCCTTTCCCATTTATCCAACGGTATATTCAATTCTTCTGTGCCAGGAACGACAAACCTGCCATCACGAATAATGTCTATCTTATTACCTTTACTAGTAACAGCAGTGATGAAATCCAGATCTTCGTAAGGCAGGGTGATATCCGTATGGCAATTTGTATAAGCCTTAGCTGGATCTTCTTTACGTAAAATACTGCGCTCATTATCGCGTGCTGTGATCTCTTTATTATCAATGGGATTAAAAACGGCAGCATCTTCTTCCCAACTGAAGCAGGTATCTCCAATGGCGAAATGCGGTCCCATTTTTTCTACAATAAGAACCGGCATGATGGAGAGAATATTAAATTTTTGTGCCATCACGTAAGCTTTCGTGTTTGTTCCAATGGCAAATTCACCAATAGGTAATGTTTTATGCGGGAAGAGAAGATTTTCTTCAATGTATTTCCGGTTTTCTGCTTCTTTCTCAAAATTACCGCAGTTGTATTCATGCACATATCCATCTTTAAATTTCAGGTTCAGATCTACAAATTTAAGCTGTTTCAAATATGTTTCTTTAAGATGCAGAACTCCATTTGTTCCAGCTAGTGTAGGCGAGGTAAAAACTTCTCCCACCGGGATATTCACATCTGCCCCGCAATTCACGAAGTTAGTTTGTGTAGATGGATCTTTGAGCTCCTGCATTTTAACCTTTATATCAGTGAGGTTGCCGTTCTTGCCTTTCACATGAACATAATCAGCTTTATCCAGTGCATCAACAATGTGCTGCTGAATATCTTCGTGATGGATCGTATCGATCATATTTATCGCATTTGTCTCTTCAAAGATCTCTTCGAAATTATCTCCAATTTCCGGTAATGGGAAACCGACAATGCAAAAACTTGTTGTTTTACGTGAGATGTAGTTATCCATCATCTGGCTGCGTTGAATACTCATTTGTTGAGAAAACTTCTGCTGTTCCTGTGACAGTTTCAAGCATTCAGGTTTATTAACAGGTGAAAATGGTTTTTCTCCAAATGTGTCAAAGTAAATTGGACCTGCGAATTCTTTTAAAAAATCTCCACATTCAGAAGTTGCTAATTTTAATATTTCAGAATGTTTCTCAACCATTTCTTTATCAAGATAGAGAGCATTGTCAAAACGGTGATCATAACCATATTGTCTGTTAGGAGATGTTGTGAACACCATATTAAACAAAACATTTAAATCATTTTTTTCAATGTATCTTGCAATTGCACGTGCAATCTTCTCCTGCCCAAGATGATAATAAATATTCAAAGTTTTCTTAATAGAGAGATCTTTTTTAGCCAGATCATACCCACGGATGAAGGCTTTTGCAACTGAATCAGCTAGAATTTCAATTTTTTTATTCGGATAGCTGCTAAGAAATTTTGATGTCTGCAATTCATTGGAACCAATGTGTTTTCCGTATTGATAAAGATAGCGAGGATCATTCAGATCAGCGTTCATCACAATGTCACGATACATCACAGTATCCGGACCATAATTTTTTGTGAAATTCAGGATCGAATCTTCCTTATTCATCTTCTTGAATTCACTTAGCATCAACTTCCTGCAATCTTTATAAGCAGGAATTCCAGCCTTGAACAGCTCAATTACATCAATAAAAACATTGTTCCATCTCAGCATATAATACTGCATATGTTGAAAAGAATAAGTAACATAATTTCTATAATTGATATAATAGGCTGAGAATAGAGGACCGAATTCTTTTCCAAAAATTCTGACACAATAAGCCGGATCAGCATAACTGCTGTTATAGTTTTGCGGCATTACTTCGTTAAAGAAATCATGATTCGTCTGCTTTAATTCTTCCAAAGAATTCTGTTTAAAATAATCATTTGTTACTTCCTGCTCAAATTCTGCAAAGAATAGGACTTTATCAGCGATTGCAAATAAATACTTCTTATATTTGTCTTCACTATCCTTAACTTCTGACCTGATCGTTTTTATCTTCTCTAAAGAACTTAAATAATTCTCACGAATTTGTAGGTTCTCCCTTTCGACTAATTTTTCAAATGACAGCATTTTTCCTCCATATCTATCTATTTTTTTTACTATTAAATCCATATTTTGTTAGAATTTCTATTCCTGTTCTTAGAATGTCAATTTGTTTATCTATTTTATTGTTGCATACCCTGCTAAAATAATCATCAAAGTCAACGTACTTATAAAATTAATGAAGAATAATTTTTTTTTACAGGGAATTTCATTTGACAAAGGAATTAGGAAACAGTTTTTTATAAGTGAAGATTAAGAAAAGGTTAAAAAATGAAAGTAATAATAACAGAAAGAGAAATGTTAAGAGTGGTAGGGATGAAGATCCACACAAATATCGAGGAGAATCGCATTTCACAACTATGGAGTGATTTTATTGATAGAATGAATGAACTAGATAAAATCGCTGTTCCAGACTGTTCTCTTGGTATTTGTTTAAATGATACTGGAATAGAATTAGATGAAAATTCCAAGTTTGATTATTTAGTATGCAAAGTTGTTAAAGATGATAGTATTATTCCTGAAGGAATGGAATATCATGAGATACCTAAGCAGCTTGTAGCTGTGTTTACTCATATGGGATCATTGGAAACTCTTAGTGAAACTTATAATTATATTTATGATAAATGGTTACTGGAAAGTGAATATAAATTAATTGCAGCAGACGAGATCGAATGGTATGATTTAAGGTTCAAATTTGAGGAGAAAGATTCACAAATGGACATACATATTCCAATTTCAAAGAAAGATAAAGGAAATGACATTGCTGATGGGTTATTTATTGTTGATAAAGATTAGTTAACCAGATTTAGATAAAGGGGTAGGAGAATAGGATGATTATTATAGAAGTGAAAAAAAACAATTTTGTGAATATCGAAAATTTATTTAGAATGGATATCCTTCATAGTGAGGATAATAATAAAGTTTATTGGAGATTTTATGCCAATGACGAATCATTCTGCTCTAGTAAAGAATTCTCTGATGTACAAGAAGCGAATATCTGGCTTTCAATGCAGATCGCTCGAGCTCAGGGATCAAATGAGATAATTTCTCTATAAAGGATAACTCATTTAATGACAATGAATTATCGGTAAATATTTTACATGAATTAAAATGATTAATAAAAAAAGTTATTAAAAAACTTGACTGATATAAATATAAAAAGAAAAAAAGTCGCTGTGTGAAATAATTATAAATCTACACAAATAAATATGAGGAGGTTTTCATGATCAGATATTTTAAAAACAGAGTACCTCAAGGTACTTCTGCCTAACAGGAAACCAATCCTGTAAAAACCAAATACGTCTTTGTTCGTAGGCCTATAAACGGCTGAAAAATATATAGGCTGAGAAATCAGCCACTTATTGGTGGGATTGGTTCCTTATTAAGGGCTATCTCACCATTTTTGTATCTAGAAATATTGATACGGAAGCTCGTGGGAAAACCCACGAGCTTTTTTTATTATCAGTGAGAAGAAAAATAAATTATTAAATAAATAGTTGAGATTATTATGAAAAAATTTAAAATACTTTGGAATTTTATGAAAGGCAATAGATCGTTGTATGTTTTCTCGATCCTGGCTGTTGGTGCTGCGATATTCCTTCGCTTCGCCTGGCCATTGGTATTGCGTGTTACGATCGATTCGATAATTGGTGCTAAACTAATAGAAACCAGTGGCTGGCTGCAGCCATTATTTACAGAGATCTTTAATTTTCTGGGTGGAAAAACGGTGTTGGAAAAGAGTTTGTGGATGTGCAGTATAATTCTAATTTTGCTCACACTATCCCGAGGAATTTTTCTATTCTTCAAAGGAAAGTGGTCGGCAATAGCTTCTGAGTCCATTGCTCGAAAGATCAGAGATAAAGTGTATGATCATTTGCAATATTTGCCTTTTGATTATCACGTAAAAGCAAAAACTGGAGATCTCATCCAACGCTGTACATCAGATGTGGAAACAATCCGTCGTTTCTTGTCGATGCAAATGGTAGAAGTGGGTAGAGCATTCTTCATGCTCTTCTTTGCGCTTTCTTTCATGTTACCCATGAGTGTGAAAATGACCTTGATCTCACTATCTCTGGTTCCATTTATCTTTGCTTTCGCAGTAATTTTCTTCATGAAAGTAAAGGTAGCCTTCAAAGCTTCAGATGAATCGGAAGGAAGACTTTCCACAGTATTGCAGGAAAACTTGAGTGGTGTGAGAGTTGTTCGTGCTTTTGCCCGACAAAAATATGAGATCGATAAATTTGATGAAAAGAACTTGGAATATCGCGATCTTACATACAGATTGATCCGACTTTTAGCCTGGTACTGGTCTGTTTCAGATTTACTCAGTCTCACTCAGATAATTGCTGTAACTGTTTTGGGAACTTACTGGGCTGCAAATGGGATCATTACTCTGGGAACATTACTGGCTTTCACTTCTTATGTGGGAATGCTGCTCTGGCCAGTACGTCAATTGGGAAGAGTACTTACCGATATGGGAAAAGCTCTGGTTTCCATTGAACGTATACAGGAAATTCTGGATGAACCTATCGAAAATCTGGATGAAGGAATCTCCAAAGAGAAAATCGATGGTAAAATTGAATTTGAAAATGTGAGTTTTCATTATGATGAAGGACATCCGATTTTGGAAGGTGTTTCATTCAAAGTGAAAAAAGGACAAACAGTGGCAATTCTTGGTCCAACAGGATCAGGTAAATCGACTTTGGTTAGCTTGTTGCCAAGATTGTATGACAACCAGTCAGGATCAGTGAAAATCGACGGAATAGATGTGAAGAAGATCAGCAAGCGAACTTTGCGGGAGAACATTGGAATCGTGTTGCAAGAACCTTTTTTGTTTTCCAAAACTTTGAAAGACAACATTGGTTTAGCCACAAGTGGTTATGAGGATGATATGGTTTTCAAAGCAGCTCAGATCGCTTCAGTACATGATGTTATAGAAAGCTTTGAAGATGGTTATGAAACAGCAGTTGGTGAGAAAGGTGTAACGCTTTCCGGTGGGCAGAAACAACGGGTAGCCATTGCTAGAACGATCATTAACGGAAGTCCAATTCTCATTTTTGATGATAGCTTGAGTGCAGTGGATATAGAAACCGATGCTGCAATTCGAAAGAGATTGAAGAAACTGGATACTAAAGCCACGACTTTCATCATCTCGCATCGTCTAACTACATTAGCCGAAGCTGATGTGATCCTTGTTCTGGAACAAGGCAAGATCGTTCAGCAGGGAACACATCTGGAATTGATTGAGCAGGAAGGTCTGTACAAACGTGTTTGGGCTATCCAGAACTCATTGGAAGAAGAGCTGGCTCTAGAAGAAGAAGGTCTTCTAAAAAAAGATGAAAAGAATGAAAATAGAAAAATTAGTTAATAAAGTTAAAATTGTCATCCTGATGCCGTTGAATACGTGGAATTTAGCAAAACTCAGCATTGGAGTCGAAGGATACATTGGTGACGGTTCGACTTTGTTCACCATGACATAAATAATTTGAGGTAATCATGAGTAACGCATTTGAAGAAAAAGAATATAGTAAAAGATTTGATCTGGTTTTGTGGAAGAAACTTTTAACTTTCTGCAAACCTTATAAAAAGAAGATGATCCTTCTGGGATTTTTCATGTTGTCTTTAGCTGGAATTGATGTACTTTTCCCGCTGATGAGCGGGTATGCCATTGATAACTATGTAATTCCAGGTAAAACAGAAGGAATAGAAATTTACGCTATCGTATTTTTTGCTATGGTTGCTATCCAGGCTTTGAATATCTTTTTCTTCATCGATATTGCCGGTAAGATTGAGACACATCTTACCTATGATATCAGGAAGAAGGGATTTCTAAAACTGCAAGAATTATCATTTAATTATTATGATAAAACTCCGGTAGGTTGGTTGATGGCAAGAATGACGTCAGATAGTCAGCGTTTGGGAAGTTTCATTTCCTGGGGACTGGTAGACATGGTTTGGGGTGGTTCGTTGATGATCATGATCTGTGTGGTTATGTTGATTCTAAATGTGAAATTAGCATTGATTACAATGACTGTCGTGCCAGTTCTGGTAGTAATGAGTATCTATTTCCAGAAGGTGATTCTAAAAGCATACAGAAAGGTACGAAAAACAAATTCCAAAATTACCGGAGCTTTTAATGAAGGAATTACCGGAGCAAAAACTACTAAAACATTGGTTAGGGAATCAGAGAATTTGAAAGAATTTCAGGTTC
>JAVCCF010000097.1 GCA_030765625.1 Candidatus Tenebribacter burtonii | reverse complement strand
TAAAACTTATTAATTATCTACTAAATCAACTCACCCCGAATTTATCCCGAATACTCTGTTCATAGCTTTCTTTCATACCATGCTTGGTGCTTTCCGAATCTTTACCCTTACGAAAGTTATCATAATTCTCTGTGACTGAATAGACATATTCGTGTCTGTTCATTACATTCTCTTCGATAAAAGATCGACGGATTGAACAATAATCCACATTATATTTTTGAATGATCTCATTCACTTTTTTTTCCGCATATTCTTTTCCAAATTCAAATTCATTCAGGATTTGCTCGAACACGATCCAGCGTTTCTGTTTTTGAGCCGGAATTTGTGTGATCTTTCCATCCTTCATAAATGTTTTTAATATCTTTTCTTTATATTTTGCTATTCGTTTTTCCTGTTCCTTTTTTTCATCAATTTCAAACTCCATCAATTCCTCCAAAGTTTTTGTGAAAAGATCCTTTTTTAAATAGAATATCGTGTAATATTGCTGCTTTTCCTTCCAAACCAAACCGGCATTTTCCAGCTTTTTCAGGTGGAAGGAAACAGTTGATACTGCCAAATTCAACCTTTCTGCTAACTCCTCAAGATATTGTGGTTTTTCTATTAAAGATTTTACCACACTTAATCTTGATCTATCTGAAAGCGCTTTAAATAATTCCGTTACATTTTCTATTTTCATTTCTCGTCTCCATCTATTTCGACTTTCATCGAATCAAATATTTTTTAGATTCAATTACGGTCAAGGATTTATTTCTATGTTCATCGAAATGGATAGCATTCTCATGCCTCGCATAGACTGAGATAATTTGTATATCTCGGATAAATATCTTATCTAAATAGATAATTTAAGAAATTGACATTTTTGCAAGAAATATTCTGGTTGACCATATGAATGAAAAATTAACTGAGAAGTTAAAAAAAATTGATTTTATTAAAGGGCAGAATTTATTTTCAGTTGATGATGCTCCACAAAATCCTTATATTCGCATTTCACTTTTAGATACAAAAAAATTGTTTCCAGAAGTGTCTCATGTGTATTATAGGCGTTTTCCTCAAGATTCAAGACCACCACTTGCTCAAGCATTTATTTTTGATTTTTCTGATCAATTCGAGTTACCAGAAGACTTTGGAAAAACGGTAAAAAACATTTGGTTAACTGGTAAAATTCCTTTAATTTATGCTTTCACAAAGACTGAAGTTAACATCATCAGCGGTTACAAACAACCCAGTTATAAAGATGATTCTTATGATATTTCAATATTAGATAAAATCGAATTGGCTGACCTTGCTAATAATAAAATATTTTCTGCAAAGAGATTGGATAATGGTAGTTTTTGGGATGATGATAGTTTTGCAAAGCATTTTGATTTTAAACAAAGTCCTTATGAAATCCTGTTAAATAAAATCAAACAAATGCTGGAAAATGTTGTTGAAAAAGAAGATAAATTATTACCTCGGAAAGCAAAACCATTTTATCAAAAATTGCTACTTCGTTCCATTCTTGTAAAATATTTGGAAGATCGAAGAGATGAAACAGGAGGAGTATTTAGAGAAGGTTACTTCAGTGAGATAGCTAACACTGAAGATAAATTTATCTACGTCTTGAAACAACCTGGCGCCATAATTGAGCTTTTTAAGAATTTGGAAAAGGATTTTAATGGTAACATCTTTGCTTTATCAAATTATGAAAAAATCATTCTGCAGAATAAAGATCTTTCTGCTTTCACAGACGTTTTTGATGGCTATGTGGATGAACACAGTCAAATGCACATCTGGGAACTCTACTCCTTCAATTATTTACCCATTGAGTTGATCAGCAACATCTATGAAGAGTTTATGCCGAAAGTTGACGGTGTTGTTTATACACCACCATTCCTGGTTGATTTTCTCATTGATCAAAGTATGCCATTTAACGATTTGATTAAAAGAGATAATTATTACAAAGTTATTGATCCGGCTTGTGGATCGGGTGTATTTTTAGTAGCAGCTTTTAAACGTCTGGTTCAAGCATGGAAAATAAAGAAAAAAAGCAATAAACCCTCAATCAAGATTTTGAAAGACATTCTCTCAAATAGTATTTTTGGAATTGATAATCAAAAAGAATCTATTGAACTTGCTGCTTTTAGTTTAACGATTGCTCTTTGCGATCAGTTATCTCCAAAAATAATACGTGACTTGCAGTTTGAAGATCTAACAAAAACTAATTTATTAAATCAGGATTTCTTCTCAGTCATTCTTAATAAAGAAAATAAGTACAATGAATTCCAAAACTCATTTGATCTTGTTATTGGGAATCCTCCGTTTACTTCTGAACATACTGAAGATTCAAATATAATCGAACAAAGTAGACAGAAAATAAAATTACCAACCACTCCAAAATCAAATCGAATTGCTTTATTATTCTTAGAACAGTCGCTGAAAATTGCAAAAGATGGAGGTAAAATCTGCTTATTAATGCCTTCAGAAACATTACTTTATAGAGATTATTATAATTATAGAAATTATTTCTTTTTACATTATCATGTTAAAGAAATATTCGATTTCACTCCTTTAAGAAGAGTTTTATTTTCTGCTACTGTAGCTGTAGCATGCTTTATGCTCATAAATAAAAAAGTATCTAATAAGATAACGAACCATATAGTTGTTAAAAGAACTAATTCATCAAGAGAAAAATTATTTTTTGAAATTGATAAATATGATTGTTTTAACTTTCCAACAAAAACTCTAATAAATAATCCTTTTGTTTTTAAATGTAATCTTATGGGTGGACATCGTATTAATAAAATTGTAAATGATTTTATGTCGCTACATCAGAAATTAAGCGAATTTATTAATACAAAGCATAAACAATATCCACGGTTGCTGATAAAACAAAATATTGGATTATTCAAACTTAAAAACCAAATCATTTCAAATTCAACGCACGAAATTTATGCTGATCTTAAAAGTGAAACTGCTAAATTTTATGCGAGAGACGTTGAAACTTTATTTGATATTTCTCATGAATTAGACAAACATTACGATTTTTATAAATTTTTTATTCTTTGTACAAGCCAGCGAGCTGCTTTAAGCAAGTCTTATTCAACGATTTTAGTTAAAGACATCGAGAATCTTCCATACATAAAAAATGTTGAATTCAGCGAGTTTGAGAAAATCCTAATTAATGACACAATAAACTATCATCTAGATTATATAAGATTTGGTGAAAATTCGAAAATTTTAAAAAAAATACCAAATTGCAATAACAATATCATTAATGACTTTTCCACTTTTTTTTTAAAAGTTATAAATTCAGTTTATAAAGATTTCCATCCCGCAGATCCTATTAAAACGACATCGTTTATCTGCTTTCCTTTTTACTACGGTGATACTCCAGAAGATGATTTAGAAGAACTTAGAAAAAATGAAGAGAAATTAGAAATTCATCTCCAAAATTTAATTAATTCCCAATCGTCTTCGACATTAAGGATCAATCGTGTTCTCAGAATATATAATAAAAATATCATCTATCTCATTAAGCCTTATCAATTACGCTATTGGCTTCGTTCAATTGCTATTCGGGACGCAGACGAGACAGTTGCTGATTTTATCGAACAAGGATTGTAACCTTGACCGCAAATTTTCTCAGTTCTTTTGGCAAATTATCTATTCCTAAACACAATAGACACATAATTGCTATATTAGAGTTTATAGAAGAACACATTGAAAAATTCATATTTGTTTATAGAGAAGAGTATTTTGACATAGAAATTGAAACTGGCATTACTCAGGAGTTGTGTAGTTATTTTGAAAGCAAAATCAATGAACACCCGTTTTATTTTCATCATGAGGACAGAACAAATCCCGTAAGTGGACAAAGCCCCACGGTTGATTTCAGTGCAAAAACGCGAATTCCATTCGGAAAATTCAGGTCTCGGCAAACTATATTCAGTATCGAGGCAAAGCGACTTCCCACGCCCGGTTCAAAAAGAGAAAAGGAATACGTAGTAGGTTATTGGAACGTAAAAGGTAAATATGTCTGCAGTGGTGGAATTGAACGTTTCAAAAAGAGAATTCATGGCAAAGGATTATCGCACTCAGCAATTTTAGGATATATCCAGAAAGAAGACTTTGAATATTGGCATAATCAAATTAATATCTGGATTGAAGAACTTATTCATGATTCATCACAAGAAATTGAATGGACTAATAATGATAAGCTAAATGAACTATCAATTAATACTAACATTGCTAAATTCAAATCAGTTAACAAAAGAGCAGATAATTCGATTTTTATATTTCATTATTGGTTAAACTTAGTAAATGACGAATTAATAAATAATGCACATATAATAATTGTAGAATAATAAAGGAGGTTTTAATGGATTTTCTATCACTGGCAATGGATACAGCAAAATCGCTGGGAGTTGATTATGCTGATATCCGTATTCAAAAATCCAGCACCGAAATGATCTATTTGCGAAACTTGAGTTTAAAGAATACTTCGCTCAACGAGATCTACGGTTACGGAATTCGTGTATTCAAAGATGGAGCCTGGGGATTTGCTCACAACAACGTCTTTACCGCAGATGCAGTGAACAGCACCGTGAAAAAAGCTTATGCAATTGCTAAAGAATCTGGTCGTGTAAAATATGGTGATGGTCTGGTTCTGGCACATGAAAGAGGTTATATAGATTCTTACAAAACACCATATTGTCTTGATCCGTTTGATGTTCCACTCAGTGAAAAAGTGGAATTGATGATGGAAGTGAACAAAACTATGCTTAATTACAAAGAGATCAAACTGGCTATGTTCATGTTGGAATGTCGTAAAGATGAAAAACTTTTTGCTTCCACACTTGGCAGCAGATTGGATATTCACACAATTTATATTGAGCCTACTTTTACAGCAACTGCAGTAGCAGAAGGTGACAGCCAAAGTCGAACTTTCAGTCATGGCGGACAAGCCAAAGGCTGGGAATGGGTAAAAAGTTTAAACCTGATGGATAAGGCTGAACAGGTAGCAGAAGAAGCGATAATGAAAGTTCATGCCGGCTCTCTGGGAGCAGAAGAACGTAAAACATTACTGCTCAATCCCAATCATATAGCTCTCACCATGCATGAATCAGTGGGACACCCCACTGAACTAGACCGTGTTCTGGGTTGGGAAGCAGATTTTGCTGGTATCAGTTTCGCTACACCAGAGAAACTCGGCAACTTCCAATATGGTTCTAAAATCGTTAATTTTGTAGCCAACAATACACTTGAAGGCGGTCTTGCTACAGCCGGTTACGACGACGATGGAGTTCCCAACCAGAAATGGTATATCATCAAAGACGGAATTCTGAATGAATACGGTAACACACGAGCTACTGCCCCACTCATCGGATTGGAAATGAGCCGTGGCTGCAACAGAGCAACAAATTATTTTGATTTTCCCATCAACCGAATTCCCAATCTTTACCTGGAACCAGGCAAAGATCCACTCACTCCTCAGGAATTGATCGCAGATACAGAAGATGGCGTTTATATCGAAGGACGTGGTTCATTTTCAATAGATCAACATCGTGTGAATTTCCAGTTTGGCGGAGATATGTTCTGGGAAATCAAGAATGGTAAGAAAACAAGACCGCTTAAAAAGATTTTATACAAATCCAATAATCCGGAATTTTGGAACAGCGTCGATGCCATTTGTGATAAGCGATTCTTCCAAACGTTTGGTGTAACCAATTGTGGCAAGGGTCAGCCCGGCCAACGTGGCAGGATGACACACGGAGGGGCTTTAGCCCGTTTCCGTAATATCCGTGTAGGAGGTTCCCAATGATAACTAAACAAGAAATGCAAAAAGCTGCAGAATTCATTCGCAAAAATGTGAAAGCTAATGATTTCTCTTTTAGTGTTACTGGCTCGGAAGATCTGCTGACTCGTTTTGCTCAAAATGGCATAACACAACACATCACAGGTAACAAACTTAATGTAAGTCTTGGTGTTGATTTTGACAACAAAAATGGCCAGGCATCTGGAAACAATTTGGATGAAGATTCTTTGAAATACCTGATCAAAACTGCCGAAAGTATGGCAAAGTTAAATCAGCCTGATCCTGAAAACATGCCAAGTGAAGGAGCTCATAAACTCCCAGATGTTAATAATTACTCTCAAAATACTGCTGACCTTTCGGTTGAAAAAATTGTAGATGACATTAAAATATGTGTGGAAAACGCTAAGAAGAAGAATGCAAAACTTTCCGGGATTTCAGAAAAATGTCTAGATCACACCATGCTCACAACTAAGAATGGTTTCGAAGGTTTTGATAATTCAGCCACTTTTTCGCATTCCATGACTATGAAAAAAGAAGGTGTGGAAACTAAAGTCTCCAGATCTGTAAAAGATCATGCTAAACTCAATTTACCTGCTCTTATTGATCAGCTGAATACACAATTCGACAGCCTTAGTAATCCGGTACAAATTGAGAAAGGAAGAATCCCTGTGATCCTGCGTCCAGCTGCTGTTCTTAACTGGCTGCGATATCTGATCTGGACATTTGATCGTCGAACGGCAGATGAAGGTCACACACCTTTTACTGATCAGATCGGTAAGAAATTTTTCGGAGATAAGTTCACTTTCCGTTCCAGCTTGGATGATCCTGATTTAAATGCTGCTAAATTCTTAAACGGTGGTGTACCTGCTGAAAACATTGATTGGATTGTGAATGGAGTGCTCAAAAATATGAGTGCAACCAAGTATTATGCCAAGCAGAAAAATCTGAAAGCTCT
Organism: Candidatus Tenebribacter burtonii; assembly: GCA_030765625.1. GTDB lineage: Bacteria > Cloacimonadota > Cloacimonadia > Cloacimonadales > TCS61 > Tenebribacter > Tenebribacter burtonii. Next base: position 5,552 of record JAVCCF010000097.1, on the reverse strand, counting down.
GCGTCCTTACAACGTAATAGTAGAAGGCGGAGATACATCTGAGACAGAAATGATGAAGATGGTGAAACGCGGTGTGATCATAAATAACTTCTGGTATATTCGTCCCACAGACCGCAAAACTGGTGAATGGACCGGACTCACTCGTGATGGAGTACTCTACTTTGAAGATGGAAAGATTCAGAAATCGGTAACTAATTTCCGCTGGAACGAAATCCTGCATGATGCAACCAAACGAATTCTAGCAATGGGGCCAAGTGTACAGCAAGAGTATTATGCTAAAGTTCCGACGCTTTTAATCAATGATTTCAACTTTGTGGATGTAACAACATTTTAGAAATGAACTTAGGTTAGATGCAAATATGTAGGGGCGATTTATTAATCGCCCTTTTTTTGATCATGAGGAAATTATGAAGGTTCTTACAAGTTATAATTATCTGTAATTTTAAGGATAAGAATATATAGATAATAGATCATTCCTAATTTTATGAATTGCTCAATATAAAGAATTACTTTTATCGAATATCCAGACCTCGACAGATATCTATCACTAACTATAAGAATTAAGTAGGTCAAAGCTAATAAAATAACTGATTTAAAATAATGATTAGCTAGAGCTCTTTTCTTTACAGTCCTGATATTCTTGATCAATTGACTGAATAGTGAAATGAATATTAGAATCCCTGTTAAGATCAGAGGCAGATATATAAATAACCTAGAAAAACCCATTGCATACTCCAGTTTCCTGCCCAACTGATCACTTAACCCTAATATCTCATTGCTGGCAAAGAAGAGCATGATCACACTAAATAATTTAATAATCCCCTGTCGGGTAGAATTAATCTTCAATTTTTCCCTGTTACCCCAGCCGATGAGTAAGAAACCAGTTGCACAGAGCAAAATCACAAAGCTTGTAAAGAAAGTGGCAAATGTGAGATGATGGGTGATATCCAACTGATAGATTAAAGCATACATTATCCGCATGGCGAGGTTCATATTTTTCGCTAAAGTCAACTGAAAACCAAAGAAATATGACAATATGGAGAAAAGGATGATCACAATGCTGGTAATAATGATTGGCATTTTCATTAATTTTAATAGTTCTTTAAGTTTCAATTATTGCTCTCTTATTTCTTCATATTGGAACGACAGCCCTGAACAACTCAATTGAACCATTTATGACATATTCTGTAATTGCATAGGGAACAAAGACAGATTCTCCTGCTTTCAGTTCAAGTGAAGAATCTGACCACGTTATTGATCCTGTACCATTTGTACACAGAATGATCTCGGCACTTGAAATATTAGCATTTACAAATGGTTCATCATTATCTAATCTAATTTTAGAAAGTTGAAATTCTTTAGCTGAAGTTTGATAAATATATTCGTTTCTATTAATTATTGGTTGAATCTTTTTTAATCCATCATTATCGAATTTTAGTATTTTTATCAATTCTAGCAAATCAACTTTTTTAGGGGTCAACCCCCCGCGTAAAACATTATCCGAACTTGCCATGATCTCCACTCCACAGCCATTTAAATAGCTATGTAACACACCGGCATCTATGAAAAGCGCATCACCCGGTTTAAGTGTCACAATATTAAGAAAGAGAGGAGAAAAAACTCCCATATCTTTTGAATAAATCGCTGCCAGTTTTGTTATCCATCTAAATATCAATACTTCATTTTCATCTCTTGGCTCAAATTCAGTAATCTTGTTTATTAAAATACTGACTTTTTTAGTTTGGTTATCATTATGTTTATTCATCAGTTCTAAGAACATTTTTTTTAAATTTCGTGCACAAGGGTCAGCCTCCAATTCTTTCATACGGGAAATATGATTTTCCAACTGTAGATATTTAACTCTATCTACAATTTCTTTTAAAGGTTGGAATCCACACATTACTTCAAAATTTGTCAAAGCACAAATAAGTTCGGGCTTATGGTTATCATCTTTATAATTTCGTTCGGGGGAATTCAGTGGAATATTCTCTTTATTTTCAAGTTTGAATCCTTTTCTTGCTTGAGCTTTACTGGGATGAGCCTGAATGGAAAGAGGGCTGGCAGCAGCAAGGACTTTAAACAAAAACGGTAAACTGTTATTAAATTTATCAGCTATTTTTTTACCCAGCATTTTATAAGGATCTTGATCAATGAACTCTAATAATGATTCTTCTTTACCATTTGTCATAATGCGCGAAGTAGCGACAGAGTGAGTCCCCATCCACAGTTCTGCTTGCGGTTCTTGAGAAGCCTCATCTCTCCCTAATAAATGTGAGATAAATGTCTTAGATCCCCATGCATAATCAAAGATATGATTCCTTAATTTGAAGATTTTTATATTATTAGCTTTGTTCATAAAAATACCCTTTATATTTTTTTTAACATTAATAATTCTTTTGCATTTAGATTTTATTTTTTGATAATGCTATAATTTCCATCATGCATTACAATAATATACCATCTTTTCTCATGAAAAGATGAAACTTTTTCAAGACACTAATTATTTTTTTATTCTTTGAATTTATGTTGTCAATAAATTCTTAAGTTTGCTTTTCATAGCACTATAATGTGAGCCTTTCCAAAAAATCTTTCCGCATTTTCTGCATATTTTAAAATTTGAGAAATTGTGTTTTACATTTTCAGGAATTATATCTTTAATTTTTTCTACTTGTAACTCTTGTAATTTATAGTTGCATTCTAAACATCGTGAAGATAACATTTCATTATCAAATTCAATTAAATGTATGATTTCCTGTAATTGTTCATCATATTTTTCTGTTCTTATCAATATCCTGGAAAATTTCTCCTTTTTTCTAGCTATTTTTTTACTTCTTGTTAGAAATATTCTGCGTTCTTTTTTGCAAAGAGATATTTTTTTCTCAATACTGATGCTTTTGTAAACAGTAGCATCATAGCCCAGCATACGTAGCCATTTTGCCAGCTTACCCAAATTTTCATCTAACAGAAACTTTTTTTTATTCTCTGCCATAAATATTAAAATTTACCTATTTCAAAGAATGTTTTTACTTCGGGAATATCTGTTTGTTTTGCTTCCTCTAATGTCCCATTAAATAACAATCTCCCGTTATCAAGAAAAATAATTCTATCAGCTATTCTATAAATGCTGGCAAGTTCATGAGTTACAATTAAGATTGTCATATTAAGTAGATTTTTTAATTTCAGTATGAGATCATCAAGAGATGCACTTGTTAACGGATCAAGACCGGCAGAGGGTTCATCACAGAAAAGGATATCAGGATCGAGAGCGATCGCACGAGCCAAAGCAGCTCTTTTTTTCATTCCGCCTGAAAGTTCTGAAGGTACCATATTGATAGCATGACCAAGATTAACCAGATCCAGTTTTACTTTTATCATCTTTTCAATCACACTTTTTGATAATTTAGTATGCTGTTCTAAAGGAATTGCTATGTTATCAAAAATACTTAAAGAATTTAGAAGTGCACCATTTTGAAAAAGCATTCCAACTTTACTGAGGATATCATCAAATTCCTGTTCATCCATTGAGGTTACTTCTTTATCGAATATCTTAACTGACCCAGAAAAAGGCTGATAAAGTTTAAGTATATTTTTGATCAATGTGGTTTTTCCACAACCGCTGCTACCCAGGATAACAGTTACTTCCTGAGGATAAATATCTACAGAAATATTTTCTAATATGGTTTTATCACCATATTTTGCAACTAAATCCTTAATCGAAATTATTGGTTTTTTCATACATTAAAATAGAAGATCAAGCTATTGATCGCATCTAATATAATTATCCAAAAGATTGAAGCAACAACTGCCTGTGTTGTAACTTTTCCAACACCTTCTGCACCACCTTTCACATTAAATCCATAGTAACTTCCAATTATTACGATAACCCACGCAAAAAAATAACTCTTACCCAATCCAATTATTGCATCTCTTAAAGTAAGAATTTCAAATACTCGATTAATAAAAACGGTTGCACTTAGATCAAGATATGTTACGGCTACAATGAGACCACCAAAAATTCCAATCAAGGTTGAAGCTGTTACCAAAAGTGGAATACAAATTGTGATCGCATGAAATTTTGGGACCACAACATATCTTATCGGATTTATGGCCATCATTTTTAGAGCATCAATTTCTTCTGTAACCTGCATTGTAGCTATCTCTGAAGCAATTGACGATCCGCTTCTGCCTGCCAAAATTATAGCTGTGAGAATGGGCCCCATCTCTGTGACCATAGATACCGCCATGAGATCAGCAACAAATATGTTTGCCCCAAATTGTCGTAATTGTGCAGCGGATTGCAATGCCAGTATCAATCCTAATATCATTGAGAGTAGGGCAATTATCCCAAGTGCATCCACTCCGATGAAAAGGGCTTGTTGAATTACTGATCCTTTTCGTTGCCCCTTTTTATTAAAAATACCCACAAATGACCAATAGAAAATATCCGCAATCAAGAATAATCCATCTTTTATAGATTGAAGAAATTTTGTTGAATTTGAGCCAATCTGAGTAAAGAAATCTAATTTGTTTTCTACTTTAACGGGTTTTATTTCTGCTGATGTGAAAGTACTATAAGCAATTTCTACCATTTCATTCATCGATAAGGAATTGTTCGGATCAAGTTTTAATTTCGTCAGCATCTCATCTATAAAAGCAATACCAGCACTGTCGATCTTTGTGACCTTTTGCAGATCAAGTGTTAAAATTATTTGCCCACTGTATTTTAGAAATTCATCATTCAAAGCAGGTACAGTATACTTTGTAAGCTCTCCATCAAGAAATAAGGTTTGTTCTCTGTATTCCATATTATTTCAAGAAATAAGTAACCCGCAAGAATAGACTATGTTCTTTAACAAGATAATCTTTTCCAGAATCCTTACTCATCTTTTCTAAATTAAATTTGTAATCTAGCGAAATATGTTTGAGCAAATTCAAATTAAATGAATTTTCCCATTCAAATATATAGTCGTCATTCTTATCAAATGGGAAGTAAAAATCAGCATCTGAAGCATATGTTAAATTAAGCGGTAACTGGAAATTCCCGACGAGAGACAACTCTGTCCCTGTAGTATTTGTTGAAGCTAATTCAATATATTTTCTATGCTCAATGTCATCATTATCAACAAAAGATTCTGAAGGGTCATAAACGAAAACATCTTCATTAAACGATTGTCTTATTCCGAATCCTGCTCTAAAACTCAAATTAGCTCTGGAAAGATTCAATATCCTATAATTAATACCAAATCCTTCTTTTAATTCTATCGGGAAGAAGGATGATTTTGTCTGTACATTATCAGAATATACGCTATCATTCAGCGCTATGCCATTTTCATCAAATTTCTGATAATAGAATTTGTCTGAGCTATATTGAGTTTCATCGAAGAAATGTGAGTTAGCATCAAATCTTCCATATAATCCAAGATCCTTTACAAAATAATAAATTCCTGTATTTTTTAGATCAAATTCATCTGAAGCAAGCCTGAAATCTGTATCTGTTTGCTCTTCCCATGTTTTTGAAACACCCAGATCAATAACACTTTTCATATTATAAT
>JAVCCF010000014.1 GCA_030765625.1 Candidatus Tenebribacter burtonii | reverse complement strand
TCTTAAAAAATGCTTTCACATCCATTCCATCTTCAGTACCAATAATATTATCAGCAGTATAAAGTGATGTCACATCGCTCTTTTCGATCTCTTTCATTTTACCTAATTGCTTGGTTAGATCTTTTACTTTTTGCAAAGTTTCGGTCTGATAAATACCATCCTGATTTTCGATGGCGATAATAATTCCATCCTGGATATTGAATATTTCCTCTGCTTCATCGCTATAAACAAATGCAGGATGATCTTGCGGCATATATTTATCAAGATCCGTCTCCATTTTGCTATTTTTTTTCATGACTATAAAAAATGCAATTGAGATAATCAACAAAACTAACATCGTTATTTTGGGAAATCTCAGAAACTTATTCAAAAACTTTTCCATAACTATTTTCTCCTTTTTTGCCAAAGATTTTCACTGACTGAGGACTGACTTTTTTAATATCACGGGTTTACGCAGATCAGCACGGATGTTTAAACTTACTTTCATCTGTCTGTGTTTATCCGTGATCACCTGTGAGCATTAATTCACTAAGTTAATACTTACTAACTTTTTAATTTATAAAATCACAACGCAACAATTATTTTTTTAATGTCACCACAAAGCTGTTTGCCTTCTATTTCAAGATTAAAGATCATTCCTGACATACTCCACTGGGTTATTAGTAATCTCATTGTGCCAATCACCATTCGTATTATGCTTAATGAACTAATATCAGAACGGATTTCATTTTTTTGTTGACCAGATTTAACTATTGTTTCAAGGATTTTGTGCGATTGATTCATCATGTTATTCATCTTTAATATTAAGTTTTCTTCGTTCTGAAAATTTGCTTCAGAAAAAATTACCTTAGCAAAATCAGGATTTTGGTTGATTATTTTTAAATGCTCTAACATAAACTTTTCAATATTATTTAGAGAGTTTGCCGACTTATTAAGTTTTGCTGAAGCAGGTTGCATTTTAATCTTAAAATAAGCAATAACAGCTTTTAAAATTTCTAGTTTATTATTGAAATGCCTATAGAGTGCAGGCTCAGAAATCCCAATCTCATTTGCCAAGTTTTTGGTTGTAAGATTCTGAATTCCATTTGTAGCTATAATTTTGATCGCTGTTTCGATTATTTGCTGTTGTCTTTTACTGAACATCTTTGCTCCTCCTAATATTCACAATGTTAGTGAACACTAACTAAGATAATTTAAAAGCTATGGATGTCAAATTTTATTTTTGGAAAGGATTGAACCATTTTTTATAATGATCATTAAAAAAAATCCCCGCTTGAAAGACGGGGTTTTCAATTAAATTTACTTTTCTGATATTTATTCTTTTAATAGAATCAAAAATTCTCCTTCTAATAGATCTTCATCTTTCCAAGTGAAATTATCTTCATAACTTAATGGAGTAATAACAGCTACTTTTAACATTGGTTCTAATACTTGTATCTTCTGGGCAGTTCCCAAATGTTTTCTGCTATGAAAATCTCCATTGAAATGGATAACTTTACGCCGTGGCAGAATGCGATGATATTTTAAAATGGATTCTGCCATTGTATCATCTTTTATACATTGAGCTGCATATATCAAATCTAAATTCATCATCATACCTTTTGGCATTTTACTACTGTTTTCCATATTACTTTTCATGGTTTGCATAAAGCGAGTTTTATATTCATCAGCAAATACGATATGTTCTTTTGTTATAAATTTCTTCTCTTCTACAGAAAGTGAGTCAAGTGCATTCAAACCCTGTTTACTTATCATATTTGCATAACGGCGGGGGATATTGGCAGCAATAACCGTAAGTTCATTCTCTTGTGCAAATTCGATCAACGGTTTATAATTTGTTTCATAATTTGGCCAAGGACGTGAATTTGCTAGAAAATCTTCTTCTGAAATTTCATCATTCAAAAATTGATCTAAAACTGGCTGTACATCACGCTCAAACATTTCCATAGAAACTATCATGTTTTTGTTATTAGCATAAAACATTTTCAATAATTCAAATTCCAGTGAATGCAGAATTCTATTATCATGATACTCTCCAAAGAAAATTACATCATAATCACTCAATCTCTCAGCCATTTCTTTTAATTTTATTTCTTTGTTCGTTTTAGTATCGATGATCTTGTATTCCTGACCAAAAACCGGTAAGATCAACACAATCAGTAATGCTATTATAAAAATTCTATTCATATTATTCCTCATCTTCATCAAATATCATCTTGTGGCACCTGTTTAATTTTGCTCTAATTTCGTCAATATTAAGATGACGTGCCGTGCGGATAAGCTCTCTTCCTTCCGAATAAACCAGAAAAGTAGGAACTGAGAAAGCCATAAAATATCCAGAAGTTTCTTTGAGTACATCAAGATCTATCAAATGAAACTCTGAACCTTTGAATTTATTGGCAAAATCTCTCAATCTAGGTTGTAAAACTTTACATACATTACAATCTTTAATTGTAATATAAATAAAAGAGAATTTATTCTGTTTTAATTTTTGAAAATCCAAAATCTAATATCCTCCTGTTACGTTCCCAAGCCCCAGTTTGGGAACACCATATTTATTGAAGCCTCGCTTCCACATATTTCTTTCATTTAAAAATGGATTCGATTATAGGTTCTATATCATAAATTTCGACCGGTTTTTCTAGATAGGCAACAGGATTAACCTTCTGAGCACGTTCAAAAAAGGCGATATCATTATAGCCGGTCATAAATATTATGGGAATTTTTTTACTTTTAGTTATTTCTTTTGCTGCATCTATTCCATCGATAAAACCTAATAAATTAATATCCATCAAAATAATATCCGGATTCTCTTCTTTTGCTTCGATTATTGCTTCTTCGCCAGTTGCAACAAAATTGCAGACTTCATAACCCTTTAATTCGAGCTCCATCTTTAAACATTGTGCAATAATCACTTCATTTTCTGCTATCAGGATTTTTACTTTTTTCTTCATAATACATCCTTTTTGTCTACTTTATTTCTATCTAATATATGATTACAAAATGCAACTTGCAAATCTTGCTTTTCTCAAATTGTATTCTTCTCATATCAGCTCTCGCTTTGCTCCGGTGAGAATTGAGATCGTTTTTGCTGTGGAAATGCAAGAAGTAAAGCGATTGTTTTTCTCCGAAAAGCTAACGCTGGAAAGCCAACTCTTAATTCGCACTTAAACTCTCCTTTTATGTTGATCATCTTTCAATTTGATATGCCATTTTAAACCATTTTTAGTTTCATAACTTACTTCGCCATTTAATTGGTAATCGATCAAAGAGAACATTGTTTGAAGTCCCATGGAATTTGTTTTTCTCAAATCCATACCAGGTGGAATACCAACTCCGTCATCTGTTAAACGAATATTGATAACTTTGTCCTTATCTTGGTTTAAACTGACAGATAACTCACCTTTTCTTTTTTCGGGAAAGGCGTGTTTAAACACATTGGAAATCAGTTCATTTAAGATAAGACCCAGAGGAATAGCAGAATCAATCAGAATAAACACATCTTCCAAATCTAACTTAATGTTAACATTCCCTGCTTGCACTCCGTAGCTTCGTCTAAGCAATCTTAGCAGATCTTCTATATATTCTTTTAAATTTATATTGGACAGGTCCTTTGCCTGATATAGTTTTTGATGCACCATTGCCATTGCCTTTATCTTATTATTTAATTCCATAAAAGTAGTCTTAACAAATTCGTTATCTGTTTCCCTTGCTTGCATTTTGAGCATCGAAGAGATAACCTGCATATTATTCTTTGTGCGGTGATAGATTTCTTGAAGTAGTGTACTTTTTTCTCCCAGGTTCCTTTTAATTTCCTCATTGTCTTGTTTATGCTGGATGGAAAGAGCAATTTCTTCTGATATATATGTAAGAATTTCCAGATCTTTTTCTGAATATCGATCTGGATCAACATAATTTTGCAAAGCTATTATACCAATTACTTTCTTTTTAATTTTAAGGGGAACACCCAGCCAGATTTCTGAACGAGTTCCAATCATCTCAATATCACCATGCTTAGTTAATTTGTCTTGTAATTCCCCAGTAGCAAATAACGGTTTACCTGTCTTTATCACATAATCTGTAAGCGTTTTCCCGGCAGGGAATGTAGTTATTGAATCATGTTTATCTACTTGAAATTCCATAGATATCGAATCAGTTGATTCATCATATAAAGCAATATATAAATTGCTTGTATCGATTATCTCTCCCAAGAATTCTTGAATCTTATTGTAGAATTCTTCCTTGCTATCCGTTGTATTTATAATATTGGAAATATTAAATAGTGTTTTTTGGATTTGCTCCGTCTGCTTGCGTACAAAAATTTCCGATCTCAAATTCCCAGTAGTTTTATTGAGATCTGCTAAAATAGATAAAGTAGCGATTCGTTGCGTTTCGCTTTTTTCAAATTGTTCTTTCAATTCTATGGTTTTTTCAATAATTTTATTCTTTGCCTGTTTACGTTCGGTGACATCTCTGATTGCAATAACCCGAATTGTTTTATCATTATCTATTATATTTTTTCCCTCGATCTCAATAGGAAATATGGTTCCATCCCTTTTTATTGCCATCACTTCATACGGTGCTACACTGCTTTTTGCAATATTTTCTTTTATAATTCCATGATATTCCGGCGACATTGTAAGTTCAATTACATTCTTACCGATCACATCTTTTTTTGTATAGCCAAACATTCTTAAAATTGAATCGTTAACATCAATGGCAATTCCTTTATCGTGTATCAAAATTCCTTCAAATGATAGGTTTGAAAGTTTTTTAAAACGTTTTTTACTATTTTTAAGCTCTATCTCAGCATGTTTACGTTCCGTAATATCTTCAATAACTGCAATTTCAAAATATGGATTCTTTTCATTATCAAATATTAGTTGTGACCTGATACGAACATGAATAATTTTTCCATTCTTATGTATATATCTTTTTTCAAGATCGAAATAAGAAATTTCTTCATTCACCAATTTCTTATATACAACCTCATTTTTTACTTTATCATCGGGGTGGGAAAATTGATCAAAGTGTTTATTTATTATTTCTTTGGAAGTATATCCTATCATTTTGCAAAGAGCTGGATTTACTTCTGTGAAGTATCCCTTTAAATCTGTAGCACCGAATCCTATGGGTGAATTATCAATCATCAAACGCAATTTTTCCTGGTTCTCCCGCAGGGCATCTTCTACTTTCTTGCGCTCGACTATTTCTGCATCAAGTTTTTCGATAGAAGTAGTTGTTTCTCTCAGGTTAGTAGTCATCTGGTTGAATGAAGCAGCAAGAAGTCCGATTTCATCATTTCTTTTGAATAAGATTTTTGTATCAAATTCACCTTTTGCAATCTGCTCTGTTTGCTTTATTAATTCTTTTAAAGGTTTAGCAGCTCGATAACCTATCAACAACGATGCAAAAGCTACAGCAATAATCATAAACAGTCCAAGAAATATTATTTTTGCTAAATTTTCTACTGTTGGAACTACAATAAAAGAGTTAGAACGATAATCTAAGATATACCACGATTCTCCTATGTTCCCTTTTTTATGATCTATGGATTCAAATCTTCCTCCAAATTTATAGCCTTCAATACCGGAAGTTACTCCAACTTCAGATAATCCAATAAGCCATTCATTACCATTTTCTTTGAACAAAAAAGAACTTCCATCAGCTTCCAATCTTTCGAGAAGTTTTGTGGAAACTCTTTTACTCAATGATTCTACACCTTGCTCAAAAACAATCAATCCTCCACTGCGGATCAACAATAATTCTCCCCAATGAACATTCTCAGTCTCAGATTTTAATAAGGTGTTACTGATCGAACCCGATATATTTAAATTTGCTTTTAATATTCCAATAATTTCATTACCTATTTTTATAGGAACAACAACTCCAAGAACATATCCGCCGACACTGTCATCATAGCCTCGATCATCAAAAAAAACAGCTCCATCACCATCATCATAAGCTCCCTTCCACCAGTATTTATGTCCATGGGCAAATGTCGTGAGTTTAGCTGTGGATGCAATGAGGGCACCATATTTATTTGTAATGAAGATCTCACCGTATTCTGCTTTTAGATTAAGTTGTTGATTTTTTAGATACTGTGAAATTTCGTTATTTGTATATCTTTGTATAAATGGATCATCATGATCATCAATGCTCTTCCATTTCTTATTTTGAGTTTGAATTTCATCAGCTCTTTTCTGTTCAGATAATGAGCCGAAATGTGCATTACTTTCACTTAGAGCTGTTAATATCACAGGAGCAATTGCCAGCGTTTTGGTTGTTTTCACCTTTTCTATTAGTTGCTGCTCAAACCTGATCGAGATTTCATTAACTATATATTGCGTATGCATTAATTCATTATCTAACAAATTATTGTAATATTGCTTATGGATTATTATCAGTGTAAAGATAACGACTATCAATCCAGTTAAGAAAATCTTAAGTGATTGGTTAAGTGCAAAATTCATAACCTACTTCCTTTTATTTATATTTATATCCAATCCTTAAGTCAAGTTCACTTCGTGCCCTTAACTCAAGTCTTGCCGGACTTGACTTAACAACCGCAGGCGTTGAGTTAAGAACGATACATCAGCAATCCTACAGCAATCCCTAAGCCTGCACTGAGCTATGTCGAAGTGTCAGCTCTCCGGCAGTTGCCGGATGGCTAACTCAAGTCTTGGTATCAAGTCTTATATCCTTATTTAATAATTTCATATTTCACTTTTTTACCCAATTCTTGTAATATCTCATTAACCTCTTTTCTTAATTCAATGATTCTCATTTCTCTATTCACAGCAGCATCATTGAAAATTTCCAACTCATTCATTTTCTTTTTCAGCTCTTTTTCTGCTTGTTTGCGTTCAGAAATCTCTGATTTTAAATTCGTGGTTGTTTTATTTAGATCTTTTAAAATAACTAAATTTGCGATTCTATGTTTTTCGCTATTTTCAAGTTGTTTTTTTAGTTCTTCAGATTTTTCTATAATTTCTTTTTCCACCTGTTTACGTCTGGTTATGTCTTTAATAAATGCAAAAAATCCTGTGGTCTTCCCATTATTATCAACTAAAGTCGTTGAATTAAAAATGGATGAGACATTAGTACCATCTTTCTTTTTAAGTGAAATTTCATAAGTTCTATGCAAAGTAGTAGTAATTTTATATATACTTTTTTTAAATATTTTACGGCTATCAGCATCAACAAAATCCAGTATACTTTTTCCTATCAACTCATTTTGGGAATATCCAAATATATTGCAAAGAGATTGGTTCACATCAATAATTATTGTATCAAGATCAACAAGCCAGAAACCTTCGGAAGTAGTTTCGATAAGGGTGCGATATTTTTTTTCTCTTTCTTTTAACTCGATTTCATTAATTTTCAATTCTCTGAATTGATTTATTAAGGATTTCTGCATATCAGCAAAACCAGTTTCTAAAATTCCGATTTCATCATTATTGGCTACTTTTATATGCGAAGTTAAATCTCCGGCAGAAATCTTGGCAACTTCCTGATCTAATTTTGAGATTCTATTAAGAACAGATTTCTTTGCGAATAGACGCAACATGATAATAAGGAATAATCCCAGTATTATAGAAATACCAAATATCTTAATTATTGAAGTATAAAGATCACTTAATATTGCTGATCTATCTACATAAACACACACATACCAATTCATTGCAAATACTTTTTTAGAAGAATAATAGTAGGTGTCTGAAGAATATTCAAAGCTGGATATTTTATTAAGGTCGGCATCCTGCTGCATTGTTCGGGTAATTATTTCAGATACAAAAGGATCATTAATATCTTTAAGATTTAACAGGGAATTCATTTCTCCTGGTTGCTGTAGAATATCATCTTGATAATCCGGATGTACAAGAATATTCCCCTCGGAATCAAATAAAATTGCCTGATACATTCCAGTGTTTTGTTTTAACTTCAAAATAGTATTGAAGATGGTATCCAGGAAAATATCGCTGCCGGTAATGCCGATAAAATCATCTTCCTCATAAATTGGTATTATTAAACTTGTCATCCACTTCTTCCAGATAGAATCATAGTACAACGGAGTCCAGAGGGAATATCTTTGAGGATTATTTTGAGGATCTGCAATTTTATAAAAAACATCATTTTCAAAATGATGGTCGGCTTCTATCTGCAGAGCCCAATCTTTGGGAGTAATTCGGATAAAATTATCTTCAGTAATAAAATAAAAATTAAAAAAATGTGATTTTCCGACGGGACCTAAAACGTTAAAAAGTCTTTCGGAAAAGAAGAAATACTTTAGTAGATCATTACTTAATTTACTATCTTTAGCCAGAAATGCACCTGAGTCACCATCATCGGTCCTGATAGCACCGTCTTTCGATCTTTTTAACTTATGTGCATCAAATAATATGGGTGGTGGATTTTCGGATGTAATAACTCTTCTTTTGATGCCGTTATTAAGGGTGATACCCGTTCTGTTGTAATCTTCAAATAAAGTATTATACTTATTTGCTATTTCTTTTGAATTATAAATGACATTTTGGATTGCTTGATAAATCATATTTTTTTTTAATGACACAATGAACACAATAGAAATAATAGCTGCAAAAATTAATATGAAAAGTGTGAGGTATCCGATTACTTTTTTTTCAAGTTTTCTATTTTTAACTATAATCTTATTAAGCTTTTTTTTCATCTCTTCTCCTATCCTTCAAGCCTTGCCGGATTTGACTTAACAGCCGCAGGCGTTGAGTTAAGAACGACAACATTCACATCCATTCTTAAGTCAGCTCTCCGGCAGTTGCCGGATGGCTAACTCAAGTCTTGTACAAATACTCTTCAATTTCATTTTCATCAAATTTTTCCACATATTTTTTATAATTACTCGAATCATCAAAATGATTAATTAATATCTCATTATCAAATAGTTCACTATTGCGTGATTCTATCCACTCTCGGTAATTAGAAAATTCCCAATCTTCAGGAAGATCAACAAGACCAGCTTTAACTGGATTTCGGTGAATATAAGGACAAATATCAATCAAATATTTATCATCATTTATTTTTTTATGCTGCAATTTATTAGCAAATACTTTCCCTTTCCGCCTGAGTTTTGAGTTGAAATGCAATGTGTAAGAAATAATAAACCGATTAAAAACATTATATATCGGTCTATCACTTTTTTGTTTTATGCAAAAATGGAAATGATTCGGCATTAAACAATAACTATAGATAGCTAATTCGTTCGAAGAATAATGATTTTTTAGTTTTTGAAGAAAGTAGAGATAATCATCTCTTTCATTAAATAAATCAATTTCATCTACTGAATGGTTGTAGATGTGAAAGACCGCATCTTTAACAAATTCTTCTTTTTTACATCGCATTTTCTATCCCTTTATCAAACTTGACCAGACCAGACTTGACTTAATAATTCAGCTTGCTGAGGAATTGAGTTAAGAATGGAGTCTCCAATCCTTAAGTCAAGTTCACTTCGTGCCCTTAACTCAAGTCTTGGTATCAAGTCTTATATCTTTACTCCACAATTTCATATTTTGTCTTTTCACCTAATTTCTCAAGCAATTCATTAATTTCTTTGCGATGGTCGTTGATCATAATTTCTCTATCTACAGCTACATCATTGAATATTTCAAGATCTTGCATTCTTTGCTTTAGATTTTTTTCTGCCTGCTTCTTTTCGGTGATATCACGTGCCACCCAAACGACGGAATTGTCCGAAAGTGGTGAAATGAGTGTTGAAAACCAGATATCTTTGTCACCGATACGTAGGCTGTATTCCACGCTGGTCAATTGTTTCGTCTTTAATGTCAGGCGGATGTTTTGCAGGAAGAAATCAGCCTGTTCGGGTGGGAAGACTTCAGTCACTGATTTACCGAGTAGATTCTGCATAGAGTGAGAGAGATTGGCTGGATTTGTTGGTGCAATTTCCAGGTAATAGCCGTCTGAATCATAAACGATGATGATATCCATCATTGCCCCAAAAGTGGCGAGTAGTTTGTTTTCGGACTTTTTCAGAGCGATTTCTACCTGTTTGCGCTCAGTCATATCAATCATTGAGACAATACTTCTTTTACTGCCAGAAATCATCCCGATAGAAATAATTGTGTTTCTGATTTCACCTTTAGCATTAATCAACCGGACTTCATATTTATTAGAAACTGATTTCGGATCTTTTATCCTCGCCTTGGCGTTTTTAAGCATGGTTAGCAAATCTTCTTCATACACGAATTTGGTCCAGCTTTTTCCTACAAGCTCGGATGCGAGATATCCAGTGACGCGCTCACATTCTCTATTTGCTTGAATAACAGTTGTTTCTTCGTCGACGATCAAAATAGCTGTTCCAGTCGCTTCGAAAATGGTGCGGTATCTCTCTTCACTTTCCCGCAATTTTACTTCCGCCTTCTTGCGTTCGGTGATGTCCACACTTAGGGTAATCACTGATTCGATTTCACCTTTTGAATTTACGATTTGTGCGCCAGATCGCAAAATGTTTATTTTGCTACCATTTTTGTGAATCTGGCAAGCTTCTCCCGAGAAAGTTTCACCCTTTAAAATCCTAGAAAAAACCTGAGGAAAACTTTTTATGGTCTTTGCATCTATAAAATTACCAATATGTTTGCCGATTAAATCTACCCTTTTATAACCAAGCATCTTGGTAGTACTCAAATTACAATCAATAATATTACCCTTCAAATCAAGAATTTCACAACCGTATGGCAGCATATTGAATAACTGGCGATAATGGGCTTCACTTTCCCGCAATTTTACTTCCGCCAGCTTTTGTTCCGTGATGTTGCTTACAACATGTACTGCTCCCTTCAGTTTTCCAGTGTCGTCAAAAATGGGATCAACAGCCACGTTCAACCAACGTTCATCTGTTTGAAATTCCATTGATTCTTTATGTTGGCTCTTTTTCACCCGCACGGTAGGGCAATTATCAATTGGCTCCGATAAAGCGTGAACTATTTCCCAACATTTTTTTAACTTTATTTGTTTAGCTGTTGTTTTAAGTATTGTCAAGGTTGTGGAATTGTATTGGAGTATATGTCCTTCTAAATCTATAATACTCACGGAATCACTCATCGCATCAAAAGTGGTTTGCCACCTTGTTGCTAATTCCCTTATTTCTTTCTCACTTGCTATAAGTTTTGCTTGTGCTTTCTTGCGCTCGGTGATGTCATGGATATTTAGGACGATTCCCTTTATTGACGGGTCATGCAGATAGTTAGTCCCCATTGCCTCTAAATAAACCCACCCGCCATCCTTTCGCTTATGCCTGTATTCGCTCCGGATCGTTCCACCGGGAGTTTTGGACAGTTTTGATAAAGTTTTCGACATGTTATCAACATCATCGGGATGTAGGAATTCAAAACCCGAATGACCTAACAGTTCTGCTGGAGAGAAACCTGTGATGTGTTCAACGGAATCATTTACATAAGTCTCATTCGCTTTTTCATCAATTATTACAATTATATCATTGGAGTTTTTAACAAGGTGTTTAAATCGTTTCTCGCTTTCTCTCAAATCTTCTTCC
>JAVCCF010000113.1 GCA_030765625.1 Candidatus Tenebribacter burtonii | reverse complement strand
TCGAGTGGTTCAACATGCTGATTTTCTCTTAGCGAAAAATAATGTTGTATTGAATCTATAAATTCACCTCTATTAGCATAAAAATCTGTACTAACGCATGCTGATAAAAACTCATCTTTGCTATAAAATTCAGACCAGGCAAGTGAATCCAAGTTGTTTAAGGCAGAGATTAATTGATTGAATTGCTCTTTTACTTCATTTTTTCTCATTTCTTCTCCTTTTTGAAATCAATTTAGATTTCTTAATAATTATCTTTCTTTTAGTAATTACAGCATTATCTATGCCAAATAAGATGAATTTTTTTCTATATGCCGTATCTTTTTAGTAAATAGAAAGTTACACGCAAATGGGAATTACTAATATCAGAGTTATTCTCTATCTGTATTAATTACTCTTGACACGAAACTTCGACATCGAAGTTCGTTATCGAAGATCATGCGAAAATGGAAGATGGGAAAGATGAATTATTTAGAAGAGCAATTGCAACAATTAGAGCTATCAGGAAAAGTAGAACAATTTGAAATTTATAATAGAATTCTTGAAAAATGTTATGAAAAACGAAATACAAATATTTTTCATTATTTTAATACATTTTTGGTTCTTCTGAATGAATATTTGAATTTTGATTCTAAACCGGATATAAGAATCAGGAATTTAATTTCAAAAAACTTTAAGATTTGTTTTTCATTTATAAGAAATTCTAATAATATGGAGGCATTTAACAAATATTTTCCTACATTCAATAAGTATATTGAATTGATTTCTGATGCATTACCAAAAGCTAAAATTCTTCAATATATTGGTTATTTCTTTTGGATGAAGCAGGATTTTACAGGTAGCATAAAATATTTAGATCAATCATTGGAAATACTAAATAAAAGTTGTAGCTCTAATGAAATTCCTGCCAGATATACAAACCTTGGCTTCATTTATGAAAGTGCAGGTGAAATGGGAAAAGCAGAATATTATTATAAAGAAGGATTGAATTTTGCAAAAAAACATAACTCTGAAAGTGCATTAAAAATGTCTTATGACGCAATTGGGAGATTAAACTTGAGTAGAGGTAACTATTCAAAAGCAATATTATACCTTGAAGAATCGCTAAACTTGCACTTTGATGATAAAAGTTTAGATAAAGTTTCCGTTATCAATAATTTAGCTACTGCTTATTCATTTCATGGGGAGTTAACAAAGGCAAAACAAGCATTCAAACAGATTCATCAAAAATGGATTAAAGAAGCCAATCCGGAGTTGTACTATTCAATTCTTGTAAATTCGGCAACGAACTTCAAAAAGATGAATGAGAATATAATTGCCGAAGAATTATTCTTAAAATCACTTGAATTTGCAAAAACACAAAATCTACCTGGATTACTTGGTGAATGCTATATCTGTCTTGGACCTTTATTTTTTGAAACCGGTAGAGCTGAACTTGCATTGAATTATTATCAAAAAGCCATGAAACTTGCACAGCAAACAAAAAATGAAAAAAATATGCTTGCGATCTATAAAAATATGGGATTGCTCTATAAGGAACAATGTCGATTTGTTGAAGCGATTGAGATCCTTACGAAAGCCTTATATCTAGCAAAAAAACAAAAAAATACTTCTTTGATTCTAAAATTTTTACAAATGCAATCTGATTGTTTTAGGAAAATGAATAACTTTAAGGATGCTTTTTTAACTCTTGAAGAACATAATAAGAGAAAAGATAAATATTACAACGATAAAAAAAATAGTGAAAAAGAATTGAGAGATAATCCCCTAATAGGAAATATGAAAAGAAAATCATATGTGTTCAGAAATAGTGATTCTTTACTATCGAGAGAATTAATTCAGAAAATTGGAACTCAAGTTATAGGAAGAAATCAGGTATTTCTTAAAGTAATTAAACAAACACTTTTAGCTTCAGGAAACAGTAGTTCCGGTATTTTGATAAGAGGAGAATCAGGAACAGGAAAAGAGATAATAGCTAAGATAATTCACTATTCAGGAGCTAGATCAGATAAGCCTTTTGTGGCAGTGAATAGTGCATCTTTTATTACTGGAATAGCTAATAGTGCTTTATTCGGACATCTGAAAGGATCATTTACCGGTGCAAGCTCACGTCAAATCGGACATTTTGAAGCCTCCAATAAAGGAACAATTTTTTTTGATGAAATCGGGGATATGCCTTTAGATATTCAATCTACTCTACTCAGAGTTTTAGAAGAAAAGGAAATCTATCCTATTGGTTCTCATAAAAGTATAAAAGTAGATTTTCGAATGATAAGCTCCACAAATGTTGATATTTATGAAAAAGTTAAGAACAAAGAGTTCCGACTAGATTTCCTGCACAGAATTAATACATTGGAAATAGTTGTTCCGCCATTACGAGATAGAAAAGATGATATCCCAATTTTAACAGATTATTTTATTGATGAAATATGCACTAGATTAGAAGTGAAACGACCTTCCATATCTGCATCTGCTCTAAAAATGCTATGTGATTATGATTATCCAGGAAATGTCAGAGAACTTTGTAATACGATTGAAAAACTTGTTATTTTTTGTAAAAATCATGAAATCACAAGTGGAGACATTTATTTACTCCAAAATGGTGATGCAAAAGTATTTTCAGGTAATCAAAAATGGGGTACAATGAATTTAGAAAAGATTGAAAAAGCCGTTATTAAACAAGCTCTTTTTGAATCGAATAATATAAAAGCTGTCGCTGCGCGCTTATTGGGAATCTCTTCATCATCAATGCTTCGTCGCCTTAAAAAATATGATATTTAATTTTATCTTTTCTTTACGATTTTTGTTAGCTGATATTTTTTTTGATTTTACCTAATGGCGGCGTGCCACGTCATCGGAAGGATTCCAGCCGAAAACAAACGAAATAAACCCTGAATCGGTACGATTCAGGACAAAACCACCGCAAGACTAAACTGCCGACACACTTGTTAGGTGCAACTCTTTCATTTCAAAAGCAAACATTTATTTATGGCTTCAGTTTCGCCATTAATATTCAGGTTATAATAGTAAACACCGCTAGAAACAGGTTTACCAGCTTGGTCTGTGCCG
>JAVCCF010000109.1 GCA_030765625.1 Candidatus Tenebribacter burtonii | reverse complement strand
CTTATGTTGCAGCAAAAAAAGGATATGTTGATGATATAATTGAACCAGCTCAAACACGATTCCGTATTATTCGCGCTTTAGAAATGCTGGCTACAAAACGTGTGTCCAATCCACCTAAAAAACACGGAAATATTCCTCTATAGGAAAATACTATGAAGAGAATAATTACATTATTAATGATTATTTGGACATTAACCTGTTTTGCTGAGGAAAAAAAGTTTAACTTTCCTCCCGATACTACTATACTGGAAATTGCTGCTCAAACTGATATCCCTGTAAAAAAGATCACACAATATTTAAAACTTGAAGATCAGGCAGGTATTAATTCTAACCTGCAAGAGTTAGGCATTTCCAACAATGATGTGAACAATGCCATAACAGAATATTACAAAAATAAACATTCATTTTATTCAGGAATTGTATTTGTCGGTATGGGAATTGTTTTTTCCGCCCTTTTTATTACTGGTTTATTCATAAAGTCATTACAGCATATTGGAAAACCAAGGAAAGTTAAAAAAGCTGTTGTGCAAACGTCTGTTGGAGTGGTTACTGCGCCAAAAGAGTATATAAGCAGTAATGGGGTAGTTGCTGCTATCACTGCTATGTTCCTACATGATACTGAAGAAAGAGGTAGAATTAATCTAACCTGGAAGAGGCAAAGTTTAAGTATGTGGCAAGCTGCCGGTATGGTTGAAAATAGAAATTTTGTAGATAAAAGAGGTAGAAAATGAAAACATATAAAATGAATATAAATGGTGAAAAATATAAAGCCAGGATCAAGAAATATAAAAATTTTCAAGTAATTGTAGAGGTTAATGGAATTGATTATGAAATAGAATTGGAAAAAACCGAACGCAGAAAGCCGGAAATAGCTCGACCTCCCAAAGTAAAACCGAATCTAGAAGTTGTAGCAAAACCATCTAAACCTGTTGTTGCCTCTACTTCTGGAGCTGTTGTTGCACCCATCCCGGGATTAGTTCTGGAACTGCTTGTTAAAGAAGGTGATGAAATTAGTGCCGGTGATACGATTTTAATTTTAGAAGCAATGAAAATGGAATCCGAGATCGCATCTACAGCATCAGGTGTTGTAAGTAAGATAAATGTAAAAGAGGGTTCATCTGTACAGGAAGGTGAAATCTTAATTGAAGTTGGAGCATAAGACTTATGACAGAATTAATAAATTTTTATCAAACAACTGGTTTTGCACAAGTTCAGTTACCATATATTATCATGCTGATCATTGGCGGGATATTCATTTTTTTGGGGATAGCTAAAGATTATGAACCTCTTCTCTTAGTTCCAATTGGTTTTGGTATAATTCTGGGAAATCTACCTGGAACCGAGGCATATGGTGTTTATGCTCCCGGTTCTGTCATGAATCAGATGTATTATGGTGTAAAATTCGGGATGTATCCTCCTCTCATTTTTCTTGGAATCGGGGCAATGACAGATTTTTCTACACTAATTGCAAATCCTAAATTAATTCTTTTGGGTGCTGCTACACAATTTGGGATTTTTGCTACTTTTATTGGCTCTTTAATGTTAGGATTTAATGTAATGGAATCAGGAGCAATTGGGATTATCGGTGGTGCTGATGGTCCAACTTCAATATTTTTATCAACTAAGCTGGCTCCTCATCTTCTAGGTCCTATCGCGATTGCAGCTTATTCATACATGGCGCTGGTACCGGTTATTCAACCGCCAATTATTAAATTGCTTACAACTAAAAAAGAACGCGTTATCCACATGAAAACACCTCGACTGGTATCTAAACGTGAAAAGATATTATTCCCGATCGTGGGTGCTTTAGTTACAATTCTAATTGCGCCTGGTTCTTCATCACTTCTGGGAATGCTTTTCTTTGGAAATTTATTAAAAGAAAGCGGTGTAACAGATCGTTTGGCAAAAACTGCTTCAAATTCTCTGATAGATATTATTACCATCGTCCTGGGTATATGTGTTGGTGCTTCTACTCAAGCAATAAGGATGATAGATGGAGTTAATATGGGATTTCTAACTTCCAGTTCTATTAAAATCTTTGCTTTAGGTGCATTTTCATTCTGTATTGCAACGGCAACAGGAGTATTATTCGCTAAACTTATGAATTTGTTCCTGAAAGATAAATTAAATCCGATGATAGGTGCTTCCGGTGTAAGTGCTGTGCCGGACAGTGCCAGAGTAGTTCATACGATGGGGCAAAAATATGATAAGAGTAATTTCCTTTTAATGCATGCCATGGCTCCTAATGTAGCAGGCGTGATAGGTTCTGCTGTTGGAGCTGGTGTACTTTTAGGTATTTTAGGAAATTAGTTTTTCAACAAAGGGACACAAAGACAAAGAAAGCACAAAGAAAAGAATTATTAGGTTTTACTGAGATAGATTTGCAGGGGCAGATCAATGATCTGCCTTCTTTTATTGATTTATTGCAGGATGTATCATTCTAGTACATCCTGTTTTTATTATCAGTTCTAGATATTTTCCTATAAAAAAATTAAAATTATATTTTATATTTTGACAAATCTCAATTCCTTTAACTTACTTGAATTTAATAAATAATTTTGGAGAATGTTCATGAATAAATTAGTAATTATTATTATAATATTGGGGGTACTAATGACACTAAATGGAGATACCGGGTATAAACTTCCAGCCGATGAGATCGTTAAAATCTATGACACTCAAAGAAATCCATATATTCAATTTATTCAATTTGAAAATTTCGGTTTAGAAATAAGTTATCAACTTCATCAAACATTAGAGCAACTTGCCGAACCTTCTCTGAAATTAGCAGGAGAAAAATTTAGTAAAAGATTAAATACACAACTGGAAAATTATCCCATTAACAAAATAAAAATTATTAATCTGAATACCAAAACACGAATTCCTATTCAATTACCGAAAGGTGCAAAAATAAGAAATATAGAAATTTCTAATAACCATAAAAAAGCTGCTTTACTGAATGAAACAGAGGATGGTGTTCAACTCCTCATTGTAGATTTGAAGAATGGAAAGTGCAAAGCTCATAAAAATTTTCTCATTAATGATATTTTGGAAGATGGGATAATCTGCTGGTTGAATGATAGTAATAATATTTTACTGAAAATAATTCCTGAAGACCGTGACAATGAACCAGCTAAATCTGTTGTTCCTGAATCTCCTGTTGTCGAAGAAACTCATGGAAAGAAAAGCACAGTTCGAACATATCAAAATCTACTGCAGAATAAATATGATGAAATACTTTTTAACTATTATTTTACATCACAAATCGTATCGTTAAATACAGCAAACGGAGAGATAAAAAAGATTGGAAAACCAGCTATATATAATGATGTTAAACCTTCTCCCGTTAATGAATATTTATATATTGAGCGAATTCAAAAACCATATTCTTATCTGCTTCCGTATTATCGTTTTCCCAAAGAATTTAAGATCTGGGATTTTGACGGAAAACTTATAACTCAGCTTCTTTCCCGTCCACTGCAAGATGAAGTTCCAATTGGCGGAACTTACATTGGTCCTCGTAAATTTATGTGGCAACCATTAAAAGATGCAGCCTTGATCTGGGTAGAAGCTCTGGATGAAGGGGATCCGGAGAATAAAGTTGAAACTCGGGATAAGATCATGCGAATTTCTTTTCCACAAAAAGACAAAGCAGAAGAATTATTCAGAACAGAGCATCGTTTTTCAAGTATCAAGTGGTCAGAAGTTGAAGATGAATTGATTTATTATGAATATGATCGCGATAAATTGTGGAAGAAGGGTTGGTTTTTTGAGATTGGCGGTAAACCAGAATTGATCTATGATCTGAGTACGCGTGATAAATATAATAATCCCGGAAATTTAGTTCAAAAGAAGAATAAACGTGGAGAAACTATTTTCATCAAAGATGGAGATTGGATATATTATAAAAATAATACTGGCGCAACACCTAAAGGTAACTTTCCGTATCTACAAAAATTTAATTTGATCACAAAAGAAAAAGAGATTTTATTTAAATGTAAAGACAATAATTATGAGACAATGCAAAACTTTGTTGATGAAGACTTGAATAAAATTATTATTAGAAGTGAAAATCAGAATACTCCCCCGAACTATTTACTTGTAGATATTGAGAGTGGAAAACGTGAAGAGATCACAAATTATCCGAATAATTTCCAACAACTAACCGAGCTTAAAAAAGAGATGGTTACTTACATTCGTAAAGACGGCATTCCATTATCAGGAGAGCTCTATCTTCCAGCAAACTACAAAGAAGGTGAAAGACTTCCTCTGGTTATCAATGCTTATCCACAAGAATTTGCCGATAGTACAACTGCCGGACAGGTCACAACTACTTCAAATAGTTTCAATAGATTCAGCGGAGCTTCGGTGCGCTACTTTACTTTGGCAGGATATGCCGTTCTAACTAAAGCATCAATTCCGATCGTTGGGAATCCTGAAACTGTGAATGAAACATTTATTGAACAGACAATAAACAGTGTAGAAGCAGCCATAAAATATTTGGATAAAAGAGGCATTATCGATCCTGGTAAAGTGGGAATTACAGGACACAGTTACGGCGCATTTATGGTAGCAAATGTGCTTGCTCACAGCGATCTGTGTACTGCCGGGATAGCTCGTAGTGGAGCTTATAACAGAACATTAACACCATTTGGATTCCAAAGTGAACGACGTACATTCTGGGAAGCAAAAGATTTCTATCTGGAAGTTTCACCCTTTGCTTATGCTGAAAAGATCAAAGAACCTATTTTGCTCATCCATGGTGAAGATGATCCAAACTCCGGAACTTTTCCTCTGCAATCAAGAAGATTTTATCAAGCATTGAAGGGAAATGGCGGAACTGCAAAACTGGTGATTCTCCCTTATGAAGGGCATTCTTATCGAGCAAGAAGATCAGGATTGCATGTTCTGGCAGAAATGATCGAATGGTTCGATAGATTTTTAAAAAATAAAAAATAATTCATACTTATTTTTTGCTACCCTTTGTAAGGGGAGATTAAGAGGGGTTTTTCGCAAAGAATTCTTTCTATCATTGCGAGAAGTAAAACGACGTGGCAATCATTTCTTTCTCTTAGCGATAGAGATTGCTTCGTTAGAATCTGCAAGAGGAAAACTCGCAAAGACATTCTATCACATGTAACCCAGTATTAATAAACCATCTCCAAGTTTATTAGCACTCTTTTGCTGTGTCTGCTAAAAAATGATTTGACAATTGAATGATTGTAATTAAATTGTCTCAAGTTAGCAGATGAAGATTGATGTTGCTAATAAATTAGAGGAATGAAAATGAAGAAAAATGAGATCCGTAGAGAACAAGTTCTTAAGCATGTAGTTGAAGAATATATAAATTCATGCGAACCGGTATCTTCTAAACTGATCTGTGATAAATATTTAGAAAACACCAGTCCTGCAACTATCAGAATAGACTTGAATAAGCTGGAAAAAGCAAATTTGATCTTTCAACCTCATACCTCTGCAGGAAGGATTCCGACTATACAAGGTTATCGAACTTATATTGAACAGAGCAAAAACAAAATAGCCAAAACTCATTTTGATAGCGCAGATATTCTACGTGAAATTCTAATAAAACATTATAAAGATACTCCGCTTGCACTTCATTATATTATGCAGTTACTTGCACGCGAAACTGATCAATTGAGCTTTGTTGCAGAACCGGAAGTCTCTTATGGTTATCTGGAAAAACTTGAAGTTTTCAAAATTTCAGGCGATAAACTGCTCTTTGTGGTTAGTCTGAATTCCGGGCTTGATAAGACAGTGATCCTGAAATGTGACCATAATATTTCACCACACCAACTTAAGGCAATTGTCCGTTACGTAAATGATACGCTGGTTGGACAGAGAATATTTGATATTCAGAATACGGTACTGGAAGAAATTGCAGAAAAAGTTACAGAAGAGAACACAATTCTCAAGCAATTTTTAAAAGAGCTGCAGAATGCTTTTTCTGAGATCAGTGATTATTATATTCATTTTGATGGGAATATCTCATTTCTGGAACAACCAGAATTTAATGATAAAAGATCAATTCTTACGTTCCTTAATTTCATGCAAAGGCAAGATCATTTGATAAACCTGATGCAGGAAAAAGAAATCGGATCATGGAACATTTTGATGGGTGAAGATTTTGCACAATTTGAATTCACTAATTTTGCCATGATTTTTGCTAAATATGAGATCTTTGGAATACCGGGATATCTGGGAGTTTTAGGACCGATAAGAATGAATTATACAAAAAACATCGCAATCATAAAGGATGTTGCAAGAATAATAACAGAAACCACAAAAAAAGGAATGGTGGTACCAAAAAAATGACTAAGAAAAAAACAGAAAAAAAACAAGAAATAAAAAAGCAGAAAAAAGAACTCTCGCTTGAAGAAAAATATCTAAATCTTTTAGCAGAGAATGCTGAGTTCAAAGATAAATGGATACGTAGCGCTGCTGAGTTTGAAAACTTCCGTCGTAGATCTATTTCCGAAAAATCAGATTGGATCAGAAATGCAACTGAGAGGATAGTACTGGAACTCTGCGATGTAGTAGATAATTTCGAACGTGCCATGTATCCCGAAGTAGAGAAAAACCGGGAAGCGTATGAAAAGGGGATAGAACTTATATTTCAGCAGTTGGATGGAGTTCTGAAAAAAGAGAGTGTGAAAAAGATCGAAGCAATGGGAGAAGAATTTGATCCGCAGTTTCATGAAGCTTTGGTTCATATCCCTTCCGAATTAGAAGATAATAAAATCGTGGCTGTGATTCAAAATGGTTACACAATGAATTCAAAGGTTATAAGACCTGCGCGTGTGGCAGTTTCCAACGGAGAAAAGCCGGAAGAAATAAAACCTAAAAATAAAAAAGAAAAGAAAAAAAAGAATAAGGTATAATGGAGGATATTATGGGTAAAATCATAGGTATTGACCTTGGAACAACAAACTCTTGCATTAGTGTAATGGAAGGTGGAAAGCCAACTGTTATTCAAAATGCAGAAGGTACAAGAACTACACCGTCTGTAGTTGCTTTTACCAAAGACAAACAAAGATTAGTAGGACAGCTGGCAAAACGTCAGGCTGTTACAAATCCGAAGAATACAATTTCTTCAATTAAAAGATTTATGGGAAGACAACTGAATGAAGTCGGCTCTGAAATCCAAAATGTTAACTATCAGATCAAAGGTGGAAAATTCGGTGAAGCTACTGTTCACATTGATGTAGAAAATAAAGATTTCACACCTCAAGAAATTTCTGCTATGATCCTAACTAAAATGAAAGAAACTGCAGAAGCTCATCTCGGAACAAAAATCACAGAAGCTGTGATCACAGTTCCAGCTTACTTTAATGACGCTCAAAGACAAGCAACAAAAGATGCCGGTAAAATTGCCGGTCTCGATGTAAAAAGAATTATCAATGAGCCAACTGCCGCTGCACTTGCTTACGGACTAGAAAATAAAAAAGAAGAAAAAATAGCTGTTTATGACCTCGGTGGTGGGACATTTGATATTTCTATTTTGGAAGTTGCCGAAGGCGTTGTAGAAGTTCTCTCTACAAATGGAGACACACATCTTGGTGGAGACGACTTCGATAAGAAAATTATGGATTGGATATTAAGTGAATTCAAAAAGCAGGAAGGCGTAGATATTTCCAGCGATGCAATGGCTCTGCAAAGAATCAAAGAAGCTGCTGAAAAAGCTAAGATAGAACTTTCAGGAACTCAAACAACCAATATCAATCTACCATTTATTACAGCAGATGCTTCCGGACCTAAACATCTTAATTTGGATCTTTCCCGTTCACAATTCAATAGAATGGTTGGTGATCTTATCGCACGTTCTATCGAACCTTGTAAAATTGCTATAAAAGATGCAAAACTCAGCGTAAGTGATATTGACGAAATATTGGTTGTAGGTGGAAGTACAAGAGTTCCTGCAGTTATTGAAGCTGTAGAAAAGTATTTCGGTAAAAAAGCTAATAAAAGTGTGAATCCTGATGAAGTAGTTGCAGTTGGTGCTGCAATTCAAGGTGGAATTCTGGCAGGTGATGAAAACTTGAACGATATTCTGCTTCTCGATGTAACTCCACTATCACTCGGTATTGAAACTCTCGGTGGCGTGATGACATCTCTTATAGAAAGAAATACAACTATTCCAACTAAAAAGAGCCAGGTATTTTCTACTGCTGCAGATAACCAACCGGCAGTTTCTATTGTTGTTCTTCAGGGTGAACGTTCCATGGCTGCTGATAACAGACGACTTGGTAGTTTTGAGCTTACCGGTATTCCTGCTGCACCGCGTGGAATTCCACAAATAGAAGTAACCTTCGATATTGATGCAAATGGAATTTTACACGTTCATGCTAAAGATAAAGGTACCGGACAGGAACAGTCTATAAAAATAGAAAGAACCGGTTCATTGGATGAAAGTGAAATCGATAGAATGGTTAAAGATGCCGAAGCTCATGCTGATGAAGATAAAAAAACAAAAGAATCTATTCATGCTCGTAATGAACTTGATACACTTATCTTCTCAACAGAAAAAAGTATGGAAGAACATGGTGACAAACTTAAAGATGAAGAGAAAAAACCTATCGAAGAAGCAATAAAAGAAGCGAAAGAAAAACTTGAAGAACTCAATAAAAAATCAGCTTCCAAAGAAGAGTATGAAGCTGTTCGTGATGACCTTGCCAAAAAAGCTCAAAAAATTGGTGAGGTAGTATATGCTGAAATGCAAAAAGGACAGCAAGCTCAAGGCGGAGCAAATCCAAATATGGGAAATGCTGACTTTGATCCAAGCAAAATGGGTGGACAGCAACAAGAGAAAAAAGAAGACGGTCCGGTAGACGCTGACTTTGAAGTTGTTGACGAAGACGAAAAAAAATAATTTAATCCCTGAAAAAGTCTTTTGGGTTTAGTCTCTCACTTGACTCTTTCAGGGTAAAATAAAAAAAAGCAATAGTAAACTTTGAGAGTGTCAATCAAGATGAAAAGCGAGAGAGAGACATTTTCAAAGCCTTCACAAGGTTGAATTAATGAGTTCTGCTCATTATAGTGCTTTTGTCTTCCTGACGAATCTTACTCGTTGTTCTTAGGAAGGATCTATATTCAAACCAAGATTCTTCGTCGAATGCATAAGTAAGTTCATCCTCAGAATGACAATAATGTTTTCATTATGCAAAATTCTTAATGTTGAATTATTAAAGGAGAACAATGGCTAAGAGAGATTACTATGAAGTTCTTGGATTAGATAAAAACGCCAATGGCACTGAAATAAAAAAAGCATACCGCAAGTTGGCAATGAAATATCATCCCGACAAAAACAACAATGACAAAGCAGCTGAAGAAAAATTCAAAGAAGCATCAGAAGCCTATGAAGTTCTCAGTGATGATAATAAAAAACAGAAATACGATCAATTTGGTCATGCCGGAATGGAAGGTGCTTTCGGTGGTGGTGGATTTGGCTGGGATAATTTCTCTCATGCCTCAGATTTTTCCGATATTTTTGGAAGCGGCGGGCTTGGCAGTATATTTGAAGGTTTATTCGGTTCCGGTTTCGGCGGCGGAGGAAGAGGTCGTAGAAGAAGTAATCAAGGTGAAGATCTGCAAATATCCCTTTCTCTCACTTTAGAAGAAATAGCTAAAGGTATCAGCAAAAAGATAAAGATAAATGTGCAGGATACTTGTGAAGTTTGCCACGGATCAGGCTCTCAAGATGGTTCTGTGCAAACTTGCAGCCAATGTCACGGTACTGGGCAGGTACGTCAGTTAACCCGTTCTCTTTTTGGTCAAATGCAAACTATTGTAGAATGTCCTTCCTGTCATGGAGAAGGCAAAATTATTAAAAACAGATGCCCTAAATGCAGAGGTGAAGGACGAACTAAAAGAGCTAAAACGATCAGTATAACAATTCCGGCAGGTGTTTCCGAAGGACAATATATCCGTCTACGCGGTCAGGGTAATATTGGAAAACGAGGTGGCGAACATGGTGATATACTAGTTCATATCCGAGAAAAGGAACACAATATCTTTGAACGTCAGGATGCCGATCTCATTTGTGAATTCCCCATAAGTTTCTCGCAAGCTGCAATGGGAACAGAGATAAAAGTTCCTACTCTCACCGGGCATATTAAAATGAAAATTCCGGCTGGAACTCAAAGCAATAAAGTGTTCCGATTGCGTTCTCAAGGTCTTCCCCACGTGAATTCATCCTATCATGGAGATCTGTTCATCAAAGTACATGTGATCACTCCCACCAGGTTGAATTCAGAAGAAAAGGAGCTTTTTGAAAAATTGGCAAAATTTGATTCAGAGAAAAAATTAAATCCGGAGAAAAGCTTCTTTAGTAAATTAAAGAAATTCTTTGTTTAGAGAATAGATATAGATTTGTAAAAACAGCCTACTGAGAAACCAGTGGGCTGTTTTTTTTACTACCCGTCATTCTGAGGAGTCACAAATTTTCGTAGAAAATTCTCTTTCTACGCATCTACTTGCTGTTACTCTTAACAAAGAGTTGAGGGAATATACAATTGAATTGTTATTAATTATTCTTCCTATGGAGAACAACGAGCAAGGTTCGTCAGAATGACATCTCTTTTCATTTTTCCTTTCAGCTTTTCTCTTCTAACTTTTAATATCTAATTCCTTGATTTTTATTCTTTAACCTTTTTCTAATTGACACTTAAATTCTTTTTCCCAATTTCAATTTTGTCTAAATAAGATTGCTTTAGAACAAACGAGATAAGTGTAGGATATGATAGAAAATAAAGTAATAGCTCTGATTTATGAAATTAAACATGAAGCATAAACAATAACTTTTTTTTCAAATTTATTTGACTAGTCAAATACTATTCTGCTTGACACTTACTACTCATTAATCAAATTTTTCAACATACAAGATAGGTAGCGATAACATTATATAGTGTATTGAATTTATAGTTTGATTTTTAATAAATATCTAAGTTAAGGAAATTATATGCGAATTTTACTAGATACAAATATAATAATTCATAGAGAAGCAAGTAAGGTTATTCATCCTGATATCGGATTATTGTTTCGATGGTTTGATAAAACCGGTGCGACAAAAATCATTCATCCTCTTACTGTTAAAGAACTCGCTAAGCATAAAGACAAAACTATTGCTGAAACAATGAAAATAAAGATAAGAAATTATTTTCAACTTAAAACTTTATCAAAAGAGACTGCTCCCATTATTGAGATTCGTGAGAGTGATGAAACAGAAAATGATTACGTTGACACTAGTCTAATTAATGAACTTTATAACAAGCGTGTTGATATTATTATTACAGAAGATAGAGGAATCCATTTAAAAGCAAAATCGTTAAATATTGATAAAAAAGTTTTTACGATAGATACATATCTTGAGAAAGTAACAGCCGAAAATCCTAATTTAGTAGATTATAAAGTATTATCTGTAAAAAAAGAACACTTTGGTAATGTTGATTTAAATGATCATTTTTTTGATTCATTCAAAGAGGATTATCATGAATTCGAAGGATGGTTTAACAGAAAGGCTGATGAAGAATCTTACATTTGCCAAGCAGATAAAAAAATTGGGGCGTTTCTATATTTAAAGGTTGAAACTGATGCTGAAGATTATGGTGATATTTTTCCGGTATTTTCTAAAAAAAAACGCTTAAAAATCGGTACTTTTAAAGTTCTATCGACAGGATATAAACTTGGTGAAAGATTTCTGAAAATAATTTTTGATAATGCACTTACTTGTAATGTTGAAGAGATATATGTTACCATTTTTGAAAAAAGAGAAGATCAAATTAGATTAATTAAATTACTTGAAGATTGGGGGTTTAAATCTTATGGTGTAAAAAAAACAATTAATGGTGAAGAACTTGTTTTAGTAAGAGATTTTATATGTCAGTTCAATATTGATAATCCCAAATTCACATTTCCATATATCTCAAAAAACAAAAATGTTTTTATGATACCAATTTATCCTGATTATCATACTGATCTTCTACCTGATTCTATACTAACTACTGAGTCTCCTAATGATTTTGTTGAAAATGAACCACATAGAAACGCAATAAGTAAAGTATATATTTCTCGTTCAATAAGAAGAGATATAGAAAAAGGAGATATTATTGTTTTTTATAGAACTGCAACAGGTGGTAGAGCAGCGTATTATACTAGTGTTATAACAACAATTGCAATATGTGAGGGGAAAGCTGATGATATTGCAGATGAAAATGATTTTATCCTAAAATGTAGAAGAAGAAGCGTTTTCGATGATAACGGATTAAAAAAATTTTGGAATTATAATCCGAGATATAGACCTTTCATTATAAATTTCCTTTACGTTCATTCATTTCCAACAGGGAAAAGAATTAATAGACAAAAATTGTTAGAACTCGGAATTTTAACTGGAGAGGAAAATGAAATTAGAGGATTAAAGAAAATAACAAAAGATCATTTTGAAATAATCTTAAAGGAAACTGAAACTAATGAAAGTTATTTTATCGATTAAACCACATTTCGCAGAGAAAATTTTCGAAGGTTCAAAGAAGTTTGAATTTAGAAGATCAATTTTTAAAAATCCAAATGTAAAAATAGTAATTGTTTATGCCTCGGCACCTGTTAGTAAAATTATTGGAGAATTTGAAATTGAGGAAATACTTCATAATGAGATAGATTCTTTGTGGTATGCCACAAAATCTGATTCAGGAATAACTGAGGAATATTATTTAAGCTATTTTGAAGGTAAAGATTATGGGTTTGCATTAAAGATCAAAAGAGCAAAGAAATATAAATCATCTTATTCTATAAAAGAACGATTTGGATTGTTACCTCCTCAATCTTTCGCATATGTAAGAGAATAATATTAAAACTAATAAACTGTAAAAACAATTTTGTACTACCACGGAATCTACTATTCAGAGCCGGTACCAGTCACAGGAATGAAAAATTTCCGATGCAAGGAGGTAGTATGAGTACTAAACAAAAAATTCAGAAAATTATCGGTTACATTCTAATTTTTCTACCGTTTGTTCTCATTTTAAGGAATTATTTAAGTTTTGCTGGTGAACCTCATTATCAGAAAACTTTTCTTTCAGATTATTTTTCAATGTTACCACTTGCATCACCGTTTTTCTTGATCTCGGTTCTTGGTTTCTATTTAGCTCAGCCGTTTAAAAACATGAAAACTCCGAAAACTATTTTAGGAGTAATATTTCTTTTAATACCAATAAATATTATTTGTTTCAGTCTTTATTTTCTCCAAACTGATCGAAGTGCTGGTTGGGATAAAGTATATATACTTTATCTCGGAGTACCTTCTTCAATAATTTATTCTATTATTGCTGCTTTCTGGATCAAATTTAAAAAGTACAAAATATTATTAAAGGTACTTTTAATATTAATTATAATAACGTTACAGGCAGCAGCGATCATCCTTTTATTACAAGTAGATACAATGATAGAGTAGGAGTGTGATTGTATGTTCTTAAACCAAATTTATTAGTCAGAGCTGATTTACTGTTCGCTTAAAGATTAACTATTCTTAGTTTTATCAACTTTCTTATCCCGCTTCTTATTTTTGAACATTCTACCGAGAGGTACCCAGATAAATAATAGATGAAATACTGAACCAAATAATAACAGCTTTCCCACATCGTCTTTATAAGGTGTTCCTTTCAAGATACTGGCAGTGCCAATAATCATAATTCCCCAGATAATTGCACTGGCAATAATTAAATAACCGATCTTTGTTTTTGTCATTTTTTTCTCCTATTTCAACTTTTTTCTACAATATATTCTGTTAAGTTCAAGTCAAGTATTTGAGTTTGTCGATTCTTCCTTAAGAGAGCAACGTGAAAGATTCGTCAGAATGACGGTAACTTTACTTCGTCTCTCTGAGGAGTCTACTTGCTGTTACTTTTAACGAAGAGTCAAAGAAATTATAACAGACTATTTTTTATTATTAATCGATTCTTCCTTAGGAGAGCAGCATGAAAGGTTCGTCAGAATGACGGTAACTTTACTTCGTCTCTCTGAGGAGTCTACTTGCTGTTACTTTTAACGAAGAGTCAGGGCGAGATTTTGATCAACAATAAATCCATTTAATCTTTTTCGATTGATAACAAATCAGTAACCAAATCTTCTCTAGATAAATTATGGAGAAGGAGAGTAGATGGACGGATTCTGGAGTAAGGTGATCCCAATAATTATCATCTTTTTCCTGGGATATTAGAAAACTAAAAGGATTCAAAGAAGATTGTGGTCCTGCTCTCACATTTGCAATTTCTTTAGATAAGTTGATGAAAGTGAGAGTATAATTTTCTTTACTAAATAAACTGCAAATTTAATTTTCGGGTCTAGGGAATAGAATGGAACTATAATGGAACTATAACGGAACTATAACGGAACTATAACGGAACTAACACGGAATTGACCCGGAGTTGATACGGAGGGATTATGAATTCAGAAAACACAAAAATTGCTCTTTTCAAAGGAAAAGAGATAAGAAAAGTTATTTATAATAATAAGTGGTGGTTTGTAATAGAAGATGTAGTTTGGGTTCTTACAGATTCAAAAGATCCAAAACAATACATTCAAAGAATGAAACAGAGAAATCCAGAACTTAAAAAAGGGTGGGTACAAATTGTACATACCCTTGAAATATTTACATCAGGTGGTAAACAAAAAATGCTTTGTGCCAATACTGAGGGTATTTTTCGTATAATTCAGTCCATTCCATCACCTAAAGCAGAACCTTTCAAACGCTGGTTAGCAAAGGTTGGTTATGAGCGAATTCAGGAAATTGAAGATCCGGAATTGGCAACAAAGAGAACACGTGATCTTTACAAAGCCAAGGGTTATTCCGATGATTGGATTGAGAAAAGGATTCGCGGCATTGCCATTCGGGAAGAATTGACAGATGAATGGAAAAATAGAGGTGCCAGAGAACAGAGAGATTATTCCATTCTAACTGCTGAAATTTCCAAAGCAACTTTTGGCTTAACTCCAGCTCAATATAAAGATATGAAAGGATTGAACCGGGAGAATCTGCGAGATCACATGACCGATTTGGAACTGATCTTTAACATGCTGGGAGAAGCATCGACTACGGAAATCACCAGGAATAAAGATGCTCAAGGATTTCCAAAATTAAAAAAAGCCGCTCACGCTGGTGGAGAAGTTGCCGGCAATGCTCGTAAGGAATTAGAAAGAAAAAGCGGCAGAAAAATTGTAACAAAAAAGAACTACCTGCAAAAACCTGAAAACAAAATTCAGATCGAAGAAGATAAGAGAAGCTAACACCCCGTCTTCGATAAAATCGAATCCACCCCTCTACAAGAGGGGAATGAAGCCATGTAAACCTTTTTCTAATTGACAGCAAATCACTCTCTAAATCTTATTCTGTTTTATTAAGGAGTGACGCATGGATGGATTTTGGAGCAAGGTGATCCCAATAATTATTATTTTTTTTCTGGGATATTTCTTAAAAAAGATCAAACTTTTTAGCAGTAACACAGCAGATACACTGCTTAAAATTGTTTTTTATGTAACATTACCGGCACTCACTTTTCTTTCCGGTTCTACTGCTATTTTATCTCTTCAATTATTTTATCTGCCAATTATAGCTATTGTGGTTGTTCTTATTATTTTTTCAGTTTCATATCCAATCAGTAAGAAATTTAATTTACCAAAAGCAACTCAAGGCACATTCCTGGTGGGTACACTCATCATGAATACGGGTTTTACTTTACCGTTCGTTCTGGCAGCTTATGGAAACCAGGGATTGGCGATCTATACAATATTCGATTTTGGCAATACGTTGATGATATTTACTTTTGTCTATTATTTTGCCATTAAATTCGGCAAGAATGAAAAGAGTAAAATTCCGGTTAAAAAATTCTTATTGTTACCTCCTATCTGGGGATTGATCTTAGGAATTATCTTCAATTTGCTGAAATTTGAGTTGCATCCTACAGCATTAAATTTGCTTGATATTGTTGGAAAACCAACTATCTTTCTCGTGATCATTTCACTTGGAATTTATTTCAGTCCTAAGGTTACAAATCTTGGTAAAATGCTAACGGTATTTTCCTTAAGGATCGGGTTGGGATTTTTATTGGGTTTGTTAGCTGTAAATTTACTTAATATCGAAGGTAACATGCGAATATTAATTGTGATATTTTGTGGTGCTCCAGTAGGTTATAACACACTCATCTTTGCATCATTGGAAGAGCTTGATAAAGAATTTGCTGCCAGCCTGGTTTCCATTTCTCTATTATTGGGAATCATTTACGTTCCTTTGTTGATCTATTTTTTGTGATATTGGAAGCTGCTTTTCACTCACTTCTAACAAATAATTGACAACCAAATCATGTTTAAGTTTTTGAAATCATGAATTATAAAATAACAGTAGATGGTAAACAGATAGATCTGGAAATTACGTATAATCCGGTAGAGATAATTAAGCCCAAAAAAGTTGCTGTTTTCAATCAGGAAAAACTAATTTGTGAATCACTGCAAAATCCAATTGATTCACCAGACTTGCAAACATTTTTACAAGACAAAGAAAATATTCTCCTCATCGTCAATGACGGTTCCCGCAACACACCTACTTCTATTGTTATTTCTGCTATTTATGATCAGATCAAAAACAAAAATTTCAAATTTATTGTGGCTCTCGGTACTCACAGGCAACCTACACAAATTGAATTCGAGAAAATTTTTGGCAAATTTTACACTGAATTTAAAGATAGGATTTTTTGCCATGATTCACAAAATGATGAGATGACCTATTTAGGAATAACTTCGCGGGGAACTCCTGTTAAAATAAATTCAGAAGTTATAAAAGCTGATGGAGTAATTGTAATTAGTTCAGTTGAACCTCATTATTTTGCAGGCTTTACAGGTGGTAGAAAGAGTTTCCTGCCTGGTGTAGCTGCTTATGAATCGGTAGAAAAAAATCATTCTTTCGCCTTGAGAAATGAAGCTAAAATATTGCAGTTGGAAGGTAATCCCGTTCACGAAGATATGAAAGAAGCTGCCAAGATGATTACCACCGAAACATTCTGCATTCTCACAGTTCTGGATACAAACTATAAAGTATTTTATTCTACCAGCGGTAATATTCATTCTACCCTTAAAAATGCTTCAGTAAAAGTTGTCGAAGTTTTCGTACCAGAAGTAAAAGAGAAAGCAGATATTGTTATTGCCATTAATCAGCCCCCTTTGAACATGGACCTGTATCAATCACAGAAGGGACTTGAAAACTGCAAATCTATCTTAGAAGAAAACGGAATATTTATTCTGGTATCCAATTGTAATGAAGGAATTGGAAACAACGCTTTTTATAAACTAATGGCATCTTGCAAATCACCTGACGAAGTCTTCCAAAAAGTAGAGAAGAACTACAAATTGGGATATCATAAAGCAGCAAAATTTGTCTCTTTCATGCAAAAAAATAAGTTATGGATGGTAAGTGAAATCGAGGATGATATACTGGAAAAGATATTCATCAAGAATTTTTCTTCACTTCAAAAAGCTGTGAATAATGCTATACTACTAAAAGGCAAAGATGCAAAAGTAAAGTTGATTATTAATGCAGGAATTACCATTCAGCAAATTACAAATAACTAATAAATTTATCTTTACACTCAACGTTATAATTAATTTTTTCCCCAGAGTTCTAAGATAGATTAATAAATTTAGAAAACATAGTTTGGGAGATGATATGAAAGTTTCCGAAAAATTAGAAGATTTAAAGAAAAGAGAAGCAAAGATAAAAGAGATGGGTGGAAAAGCTCGCATCGAAAAACAGCATGAAAAAGGTAAATTAACTGCTCGTGAAAGGCTCGATCATCTTTTTGATGAAGGAACATTTCGCGAGATTGATATGCTCGTTAAACACAGATCTACCAACTTTGGAATGGAAAAAGTTGAGATCCCATCTGATGGTGTGATCACTGGTCATGGAAAAGTGAATGGTAGACCTGTTTTTGCTTATTCACAGGATTTCACATCACGCGGTGGCTCACTTGGAGAAAAACATGCAGGCAAGATAACAAAAATTATGGATCTGGCTATGAAAGCAGGTGTTCCGATCGTGGGAATTAATGATTCGGGTGGAGCACGAGTTGAAGAAGGAATTGACTCTCTAAAAGGTTATGGTGATATTTTCTTCCGCAATTCCAGGGCTTCCGGTGTTATTCCTCAAATATCTATAATTATGGGACCTTGTGCAGGGGGAGCGGTTTATTCACCCGCTATGACAGATTTCATTTTCATGGTCGATAAAAAAAGTTATATGTTCATAACCGGGCCAAGTGTGATAGAAACGGTTACGGGTGAAAAGACAACTTTTGAAAATCTGGGTGGAGCGATGACCCACAACACAAAAAGTGGTGTTGCTCATTTTGCCTGTAACGATGATGAAGATGCAATTTACCAGGTTAAAGTGCTTCTGAGTTACCTTCCCGACAATAATATGGAAGACCCGCCAAAATACAATAATGGCGATGATCCAACAAGGTTATGCCCTGAACTTGATACAATAATTCCGGATGATCCAAAAACCGGTTATGATATGAAAGATGTAATTCAATCTGTTGTAGATAATGGTGAGTTTTTTGAACCACACAAATATTATGCACAGAATGCTGTTATCTGTTTTGCCAGAATGAATGGCAGACCAGTGGGAATTATTGCTAATCAACCAATGTTCCTCGCAGGATGTCTGGATATTAATGTATCAGATAAGATCTCGCGTTTCATAAGATTCTGTGATGCCTTCAATTTTCCGTTAATTACTTTTGTAGATGTTCCGGGATATTTACCTGGAACTGACCAGGAATGGGGTGGTGTGATCCGTCATGGAGCTAAACTTTTGTGGAGTTATTCGGAAGCAACCGTTCCAAAACTTACTGTTACAACCAGGAAAAGTTATGGTGGAGCTTATATTGCAATGAGTTCCCAGCATCTCGGAGCCGATATGCTGTTTGCCTGGCCAACAGCCGAAATTGCAGTCATGGGTGCTCAGGGTGCTGTAAACATTGTCAGTTCTTATCGTACACAAATGAAAGAGGCAAAAGATCCTGAAGTAAAAAGACAAGAGCTTATCGGTGAATATGAAACAGCTTTCAACACTCCTTATATCGCTGCAGAACGTGGATATTTGGATGCTATAATTTTGCCGAGAGAAACCAGGATCCGTCTGATCGATGCACTGGAAACTATGGTTACAAAAAAAGAAGCACTCCCACCTAAAAAACATGGCAATATTCCTGTTTAAAGAAAATGAAAAATAACAAAAATGCTGACTTAATTTCAATCTTAACCTTGTCCTCGATCAGGAGAGTTTTTTGAAAAATAAAAGTAAAAAACTAAAAGCCGCGATAATGGGAATTCTTTATTATCTGCAAGAACAGAAAGAAGAGAATAATTCCAAACCAAAAAATAATTGGGTAAGATCCGGACGTGAGATCATCATGAAAAATAGAATGATGGTCCAGCGACGGGGACTTACAAGATAAAACACGGAGGAAATAAATGAAATTCGATAAACACGGTGTTTTGGAAATAACTAAAATGAATTACGATTCTGCGCGTCCGAAGGCAAAAAATCCAATTAAGATTCAGGATGTAAGTCTTAGAGATGGACATCAAAGTCTCTTTGCTACCCGCGGTAGAACCGAAGATATGATACCGGTCGCTAAAATGATGGATGATATTGGATTCTATTCTGTAGAAATGTGGGGTGGAGCTACTTTTGATGTAATGCACCGTTTTCTGAATGAAGATCCATGGGAAAGAATTAAAACTCTAAAAAAATATATGACAAAAACTCCCTTCTCTATGCTGCTTCGTGGACAAAATGTTGTAGGTTATAGAAATTATGCTGACGACGTTGTAGAGGCTTTTGTTCAACGTGCCTGTGATAACGGAATTGATATTTTCCGTGTATTTGATGCTCTTAATGATTTCCGTAATTTTCAAACTGTTGTAAAGGTGATCAAGAAGAATAATAAGCATTTTCAAGGAACGATCTGCTATTCTCTTACCGAACCAAGAATGGGCGGTAAAACCTACAATCTAAATTATTATTTAGAGAAAGCTAAACAGTTAGAAGATCTCGGAGCAGACACGATATGTATTAAAGACATGGCAGGACTTATCGCTCCTTATGATGCCTACAATCTGGTAAAAGCACTCAAAGAGCAGACAGATATTCCTATCCATCTTCATACTCACTTCACATCGGGTATGGGTGATCTAACACTTTTCAAAGCTATCGAAGCTGGTGTGGATATTATCGATACATGTATGGCGCCTTATGCCTATAGAACTTCTCATCCTGCTGTGGAACCGCTTGTGATTTCATTATTGGGAACAAACCGCGACAGCGGACTGAATGTAAAAAAGTTAGCTGAGATCGATAAGGAAATGGAAAAGGTAATTCCAAAATATAAGCAATTTCTTGATAATACAAAAAATGCAATTATCGATACAAATGTGATCCTGCATCAAACTCCGGGCGGGATGCTC
Organism: Candidatus Tenebribacter burtonii; assembly: GCA_030765625.1. Classification (GTDB taxonomy): domain Bacteria; phylum Cloacimonadota; class Cloacimonadia; order Cloacimonadales; family TCS61; genus Tenebribacter; species Tenebribacter burtonii. The sequence continues at coordinate 95,289 of JAVCCF010000109.1, read as the reverse complement.
TCCAACTTGGTAAATCAACTCCGTCAGATGGATGCACTTGATAAGCTCGATGAAGTATTCGAGGAACTTCCGAAGGTACGGAAGCAGCTCGGTCAGGTTCCGCTGGTTACTCCAACAAGTCAAATTGTCGGTATACAAACTGTGAATAATGTTCTATTCGATAAAGATGAAACATATTCCAACATAACCGAGCAGGTAAAAGATCTTTGCTTTGGACTATATGGAAAAACAACTCTGCCAATTGATGAAAAGGTAAGAAAGAAAGCTTTGAAGAATTACCCGAGAGGACAAACTCCAATCACGACCAGACCGGGAGATATACTCAAACCGGAACTTCCAAAAATAAAAAAAGAAGTTAAAGGTCTGGCAAAAAATATTGATGATGAGATTCTCTGTGCACTTTATCCGGTAACAGGAAAGAGATTTCTAAATTGGAAATATGGACTCGAAAAAGTTCCCAATGATGTTAAAGCAATAACATTAGAAGATGTGCAGAAAGAGCAGGAACTTATTAAAAAAGCACTTTCCGGTGGGTTGACGACTAAAAAAGTGAAACCGGCTAATACAAGAGCATTTGACGTTTATGTGGATGGTGAGTATTTCAATGTGGAAGTTGCAGATCCAAATGCAAAACAAAGGGAAATAGTTATTAAGAAGAAAGAAGAAATTACTACGGGAAATGATACTGGAAATTTACTCGCTCCAATTCCTGGCATGATCATCGAATATAAGAAAAATGTCGGTGATGAAGTTAAAGCCGGAGATACTGTCGTTGTATTAGAAGCTATGAAAATGTTCAATAATCTGGATGCTTCATGTGATGGAGTTATTACAAATATTAATCATAAAGCAGGTGACTCTGTTTCTAAAGGTTCTATTCTTTGCTATATTAAATCAAAAAAATGAAAGTATTTATCTATCACTAATAAGCAAAAGCCCTGCTAAAGCAGGGCTTTTTATTTAGCATTTAATTTGTAGATTAAAAAAATTATTTTAAGTACTTTTTATTCACCCAACCTGACCATGATTCATCATTGGGAGTAATCGTAAATTTTATCCAATTACTCTTTTCATCAACCATAAAAACAGTAACACCTTTCATTAATTTCCCGATTGGATCAACAGCATAGTATGTTCCCGGGCCGATATGAATACTAATATCATTAGTATTACAGATCATAGTTATTTGTTCTTTTGTACCCTTAGATTCATCTTTTGGATTAATAGAATATTGGATTGGTTCAGTGAGTGATTCATCTTTCACAGCTAATTCTTTTTTTGTTATTTGAGATACAGGAGCATTTATACCAGATTTTGGTGCAACCCAGTAATCTGAAATGAAAGGAAAATCTTTTTCCAGTTTATCTCCAATTTTTATGGCATCTGGTCTTGAATAAGAATCTGCCAATCTCAACCTGTAATAAGTTTTTCCATTTTTAGTAGTAGTTACTATCTTGGCTCTGTAACCTGCTTTTTCTAATATATCCTTTTTTTCTTCAACTAAATTTCTTTTTGTATTTGCAAGTATTTGGATCTCAAAACCACCACTTGAAGAAGGAGAAATAGTCTTTGTTGTTTTAGGAGTTTGAGTTACTGTTGCTCCGATCTGATCTACACTTTTTCCATCTTTGATCTCATCCAACCAGAAAGAAGAAATGTTTGAAGAACTTGTCACAATTTCATTTCCCAGTCTGTTTCCTTCTGGTTTATTGTATAATCCACTCAACCGCAGACGATAAAAAGTACTTTTACTTGTGGAAAGAGTATGGATATCGCATTCATAACCTTCAAGTTTAAGTTCAGTTTTAATTTTTTCAACTTTAGTATAGTCTTTACCTAAAAATAATTGTACTTCATACTTTCGATTTAATTTTATTTTATTTTTTTCTTTCTCTATTTCCTTCTGATATTCTTGTTTTAGCAATTCTGTTCCGGAAACTTCAGTTAGATTTATTGAATTATCACCTTTAAGTTCACCATCTATGGATTCTTCTTCAATAACAGGTTGTTGTGTAATCTGATAGTCTGAATTGATCTTCATATTATGGACAATTGTTCCTATTATGAACCCGACTACAATAATTAGAACTACTACAGCAATTATTATTACAATAAATGATAGTGCATTTTTCATATCTCAGTCCTCTTTTTTTTTAACTTGAAAACTCAAAAATTTATTGAACTTTAACTAATTATATTTTTTATTCTATCTTATTGATAGCTTTTTATATATAGAAAAAAATCATTTTTTTTGGCAACAAAAAAAAATTATAATTTAAAAACATAATAATAATTCATTTATTTATTATTACAGTTAAGACTTTATTTGACATAAAATATACTATTCCGTTTTCTATAATAGAAAATTAAATTATTTAAGTAGGAGAGATTATGCCCTGTTTTTATGCACCGGAGATGAGGAAAAGTGAAGATTTTGTAATGATCTCAGGAACAGAGTATCATCATATTTGCCATGTCTTCCGCAGAAAAGAAGGAGATAAGATCATCCTGTCCAACGGTAAAGGATTGCTGGCAGAATGTACAATAAAAAGTGTCGATAAAATGCAATTATCCGTAACTATAAACAAAATGACTACAATGCAGAAATCTCAACCGCAAATTGCTGTAGCTTTTCCTCTCTTAAAGAATAAACATGACAGTATGATCGTAGAAAAATTAACGGAACTGGGTGTAAAAGATTTTTACCCAATTTTAACCGTAAGAACTGTACGGAAATCTTCTACAAATACTGAAGAAAAGTTCAATAATGTAGCAATTGCTGCCATGAAACAGTGTGATAATGCATTTTTACCAGTAATCCATAAAGTGCAATCATTAACAGAATTGATTGAAGAGATGAAAGATTATATCCCTGTTGCAGCATTGGAAATTGGAAAGCATAAAACTCTAAACGAATTCATGGCAAATTCAGAAAGCAAATCCATCTGCATCATTATTGGACCTGAGGGTGGATTTGATAAAAAGGAAATTGAATATTTACAAAAAAAGAATGTTGCAACTTTTACTTTAGGAAATCACATTCTGCGGGCAGAAACCGCTGCAATTACAAGTGTCTCGCAATTAGTAGGAACATATTTACAAAATGATCCTGAGTACTATTAAAGAATAATGAATAAAGTAATTGTAATTATAGCGAATGCAATTCGCCAAACAGAATTTGAGAATAATACATTCATTGCAGGTGGATTTGTACGTGATAAAATCATGAAAAAAAAGAGTAATGATCTTGATATTGTTGTTTCACTCCCAAATGGTGGAATCAATTTAGCTCAATTTTTATTTAAAAAAGGAATCTCTTCACGACCGGTAATATTTTATCGATTTGGCACAGCACAGCTAGTTATTTCTGGGCATAAAATCGAGTTTGTGATGACGCGGAAAGAATCATATCGCGATAAAAGTCGCAAACCGGATGTTATTCAAGGTACTATTACTGAAGATATTTACCGTCGTGATTTCACAATGAATTCACTTATCATGAATGTGATGGATAATAAAATACAAGATATTACAAATAAAGGTATTGATGATATCAAAGCTAAGATAATTCGCGCAACATCACAACCAAATATCATCTTTGAAGAAGACCCGCTTAGAATGTTACGTGCTGTCCGTTTTGCTGTGCAATTAGATTTTATTATTGAAGAAAGTACAATGAACGGAATAATTCGGAATGCTAAAATGATAGAAAATATTTCCCGTGAAAGGATCAGGGATGAACTAATTAAAATTCTTCTTTCTCCTGCTCCTGCTGGTGGAATTAGAATACTGGTGCAAACTGGAATTATGCAATATATAATTCCGGAAATTGTTTTACTTAATGGTGCACAGCAAAACAAATATCATGACAAAGATATGCTTGAACATTCACTTCAGGTTCTACAAAATACTCCCGAAGATATTGTGTTACGACTTTCTGCCCTTTTACATGATATTGCTAAACCGCAGACTAGAACAGAAGACAAAAAAGGTGTACATTTCTACCGGCATGAAATTGCTAGTGCAAAGCGAGCCCAAAAGATACTAAACCATCTTAAATTTCCAAAGGAAACAATTACAAAAGTTTGCAAACTTATAAAAAATCATATGCGTCTAAAAGCATTTGGTGATACACTTAAAAATTTCTCTGATGTAGCAGTACGTCGTTTGATCTTCCAAATGGATTCCGAGCTGGAACCATTACTATCGCTTATTCATGCCGATAATATTTCTCATGCAAAAGACTACAATCTTCCAAACCAGATACCTAACCTGAAATTGCGAATAACTTCCAACTTGAAAAAAATAAATGGAAAAAAGTTGCCAGTAACAGGAAGAGATATTATGTTACATTTTGAAATGAGTGAAGGACAAAATATTGGAAGAATTTTAGATAAAGCTTATGAAATTTGGTTAATGCATCCACTTTGGAATAAAACTGAAATATTAAAAGAAATAAGACTTGGGGAGGAATTATGGAAGAAAAAAAAGTGAGTAAAATCGTTCGAGATGCAGTCATAAAAGCTGTTCACGCTGGGGAAGATGTTGTAACGACCGTTGGAAATGTAACTAAGGAAATAATTTCGACTATCAAAACTGAGGATTTGAACAATAAAGAAAAAGCTCAGAAACTGGCAAAAGAAGCTCTGGAAGGTGCTAAAGAAGGTTTTGAAAAAGCGAAACCGCCAACAGAAGAATTTGTAAAAAAAGCAGCCATTACTATCAATGACACATTCAAAGAACATGCACCTAAAGTTGCTAGTTTTGTTAAAGAAATTTTCTCCGGAATCGTTGATGGCACTAAAGAAGTAATCAATGAACATAAAAAAGACACTAATAAACAGGAAGAAGATTCTAAAAAAGAAGAATAGCTTATTGGGATGTTAATGGTTTTATTATAATAGGATGGGAACTTTTCTCATCCTATTTTTTGCGTAATTGTTAAACTTGTTTAGCATAGAGGAATAAATGGTAGATATAAAACTTTCTAAGAAAATACTTAAGCTTAATATTGATATATCTTTTGATGAAAATTACGGTAGCTATTAGCGGTCAAATACTTATAATGCTCACATTATAGAAGATGAATGGATATTCAATCATACAAATTTGTAAGCTTCTTATTACAAGTTTTTGCAAAGGGTTTTACATAAAGGAGAAAAATCGGTATGTTCCGCAAACAAGTATTCACTATTATTTTAAATAATCTAAAAAACATCTAAATAAACAGGAGAAAAGATGAGAGCAGTAATAATTATAATTGATAGTTTCGGAATTGGTGCTTTGCCCGATGCTGAAAATTATGGAGATTCTAATTCAAATACAGCTCTGCATATTTGCGAAACGGTGAAAGGTGACAAATGGACTGTTCTGAAAAAGATGGGGTTAGGCAACGCATCTTTGATCCTTGGGAATGAACTACCTGGCTGCAAAGCAATAAAAAGCCCTACCGCAAGTTTCGGTGTAATGAATGAGAAATCTCCAGGGAAAGATACAATAACCGGGCACTGGGAACTTGCGGGACTTGAACTTAATTCCGCCTTCACAACTTTTCCCCCTGAATTTCCATCTTTCCCTGATAAATTAATAGAAGAATTTACACGTATAACATATAAAGAAATTATTGGGAATAAAGCCGCTTCAGGAACTGCTATAATAGAAGAGCTTGGAAGACAGCATATCAAAACTGGAAAATTGATTGTTTATACTTCCGGTGATTCAGTTTTTCAGGTTGCAGCACATGAGGATATTGTTCCATTGGAAGAACTTTATAATATTTGTACAAAAGCAAGAAAACTTTGTGATCAATATAATATTGGACGGGTTATCGCCAGACCTTTCGTTGGAAAGCCTGGTAATTTTACACGAACAAAGAACAGAAAAGATTATACCATAAATTATAAAGGTGAAACCATCTTTGATTTCTTACACAAAGAAAGCATAAATACTGTGGGGATTGGAAAGATCGGAGATATTTTTCTGGAAAAAAGTATTACTGAATCATATCATGATAAAGGTAATGATGCATGCATCAAAAGAACTGAAGAACTTTTAAGTAAACCTGCAGAAGGTGATGAATTCATATTCGTAAATTATGTTGATACTGATATGCTCTACGGTCACCGGAGAAATCCTCAAGGTTACTACGATGAAGTTGAAAAGATCGATAGACATTTAGGTAAACTTCTGGATATCTTGAGAGAGGATGAACTCCTTATAATTACAGCAGATCATGGTTGCGATCCAACCTTTGAAGGAACTGATCATACAAGAGAATACGTACCGCTTCTCTGTTACCAAAAAAAATCCGAAGTTGTAAATTTGGGAATCCGAGATCAGTTCTCTGATGTAGCTGCTTCAGTTGCAGATTTCTTTGGAATATTCGGATATCCTCGTGGGATCTCTTTTTTATAATACTATTAAATCAATGAAAATCTCTAAACCAACTTTGCTGTTAGATCTGCAAAAATGTAAAAATAATATTAAGAGAATGGCTGATAAAGCTAAAGAGAATGATCTAATTTTTCGACCTCATTTTAAAACACATCAATCAATTGAAATCGGAGAGATATTTAAAGAATTCGGAGTTGATAAGATCACAGTCTCTTCTGTTGAGATGGCAATGTATTTTGCCAGTGCAAACTGGAAAAATATCACAATTGCATTTCCATTTAATCCATTAGAGATAGTCAAAATTGAGAATCTGGCAAAAAAAATAAAACTTAATATTCTTATTTCATCAAAAGAAAGTGCTGAAAAATTAATTGAAATAACAAACAAACAATTGAATTATTTCATCGAGATAGATACTGGATATCACCGTTCAGGAATTCAGGTTGAAGATATTTTGCAAATGAATGAGGTGATTACAATTCTAAAAGAACAACACAATTTTAAAGGATTTCTCACACATGCCGGTCATACATATCAAGCGCATTCCTCAGAGGAAATCCTCAATATTCATCAGGATACTATCAATAAAATGAGTGCACTTAAAAATAAATTCAATTCAGAATTTCCCGGACTTATAACATCCATCGGAGATACTCCTTCCTGCAATCTGGCTGAAAATTTTGGAGATATTGACGAGATCCGCCCAGGTAATTTTGTCTTTTTTGATTTTATGCAATACAATTTGGGAGTTTGCGATCTAACCGATATTGCTGTTTGTGTAGCTTGCCCAGTAGTGGATATTAACGTAGAAAGAAATGAGATCGTCATCTATGGTGGTGGAATCCATCTTTCTAAAGAATTTATAATGCAGAAAGGAAAGAAGAATTTCGGGCAGGTTGTTATGTTAAATAAAACAGGCTGGCAGAAACCTGCAAAAATATCTAAGTTAATTTTTCTTTCGCAAGAACATGGAATAATACAAGCAAGTGATGAATTAATAACTGAGATTTCCATTGGCGATTTAGTTGGAATCATTCCTGTTCATTCTTGCATGACAGCAAATTTACTAAGAAAATATAGAACTTTGAATAATAAATATTTATATCATTTATAAATAAAATCTTAAGCTGATAACACTAATCTGTGCAGTTGAGATTCATTCTCATTAAAGTGCTTGACTAATTGACCTCTCTTATTTTGTATGTTTTCCTGATTTGCAGGAGGGAAAAGAATATGAAAAAAGAGAGAGAGCTTTATCGGGAATTTTTGAAATCTAAGGATCTTAAATTTACAAAGCCACGTCTTATTATTATGGAAGCTGTATTTGAAAACCATGAACATTTCAATGTTGATGACCTTTATGAACAGATCAGAAAAAAACACAAAAATGTTTCGCGTGCCACAATATATAGAACAGTTCCTCTTTTAGTTGAATCAGGCTTGATAAAACAATCTCTCCGCTGTGAATCAAAAGATATTTATGAACATACATATGGTCATGAAAATCACCTGCATTTTATCTGTGTAAATTGTGGTAAAATTATTGAATCAGGATTTAATGATGTAGCAGAGCTTATCAATCAATTAGCCGAGAAAAAAAAATTCAAGATCTCCGAATATAATCTTGGTGCACGAGGTCTTTGTGAAAACTGTCAAAAAAATAAGGAACAATCATAATGAATAAACTATTTGATAAGGCGCATCGACACCACGGTCACCATCATGATTGTAATGATTTAAAAACAATTCATGCTTTAAAAAACGGAGAAGTAGCAAAGATAAAAGATATTTTGGGTGGAAGGAATTTCATTAATAGGGCTGAATCTCTTGGTATCCGAGAAGGTGTACAGATCACAAAAATATCATCTCAAATGATGAGTGGACCGATAACTGTGAAAGTTGGTCAAACTCAAATAGCCATTGGGCATAGAATGGCTATGCGTATAATTTTAGAATAGCAGCATGAAAAAAGTCTTACTTGTCGGCAATCCAAATGTGGGAAAAAGTGTCGTTTTCTCTAGACTTACCGGTGTGCATGTAGTTGCCTCCAATTATTCTGGAACTACAGTAGAATATACAAAAGGAACTATGCGAATTGGCTCTGAGAAAGCAGAAATCTTGGATATTCCCGGCACTTATTCGTTATCACCAGATTCCAAAGCAGAACAAGTAGCAGCTGAGATGATCAACAATTTTAAAGAAGAAGATGGAAATATTTTTGTAAATGTGATCGACTCAACAAATTTGGAGAGAAATCTTGCACTCACTTTGGAACTTATCAAGAAAAAAATCCCACTTGTAGTCTGCTTAAATATGTGGGATGAGGCTAAACATACCGGTGTTGAGATCGATGTAGAAAAATTAGAACAAATACTGGGTGTCCCTGTTGTTCCAACCACAGGTATTACTGGCGAAGGGATAAAACATCTTGTTTCCTGCTTTAATAAAGCAAAACTCAGCAAATTTACTTTTAAAGATAAATGGCATGCAATAGGTAAAATTATTGAGGTAGTACAGGAATTAAAGCACCGTCATCATACCTTTGGAGAAAGACTGGGTGATGCATCTATTCACCGTTTTTGGGGAATTCCAATCTCATTGATAATTTTATTGGCTGCTTTTTCGATTATACGGTTTATTGGTGAATCACTTATTTCCTATGTGTTTGAACCTTTATTCAATAATATCTGGGCTCCTATAATGATGAAACTTTCAACTATTCTTGGAGGTAAGGGAGTTATTCATCATGTAGTTATTGGTAATTTAGTAGATGGACAAATAGACTTCGTGGAATCACTAGGCTTGCTTACTACAGGACTTTTCGTACCTATTGCCATGGTATTGCCGTACATTATTGGTTTTTATTTGATCTTAAGTTTTTTAGAAGATTCAGGGTATCTTCCCCGTTTAGGTATACTTGTAGATAATTTTATGCATAAGTTGGGAATTCACGGATTGGCAATTGTTCCAATGCTGTTGGGGCTTGGTTGTAATGTTCCGGGAGCAATGGCCGCAAGAATATTGGAAACCAAACGTGAAAGATTTATTGCTTCCACAATGATGGCTATTGCTGTTCCCTGTTTTGCACAATTGGCAATGGTAGTTGGACTGGTCGGAAAACACGGAGCATTTGCTTTATCGTTAGTTTTTGGAACTCTCTTCTTGGTCTGGGTTTTATTAGGATTCTTTCTAAATAAGATCATGAAAGGAGAAAGTCCTGAAATTTTTATTGAGATTCCGCCTTATCGACTTCCCAGTTTCAGAGTATTAATGAAAAAACTCTGGATGAGGGTCTGGGCATTCATTAAAGAAGCTATTCCTTTTATGCTGTTAGGTGTACTTTTCATGAATTTGCTTTATGCTCTTCATATTATAGATTTTATTGGAAAACTCACTGAACCGATCATCACTGGAATTCTGGGATTACCAAAAGAAGCTGTCGGTGCTCTCATTGTTGGTTTCCTGCGTAAAGATGTTGCTATTGGAATGTTGAGCCCACTCAATATGAATATGGGACAACTAGTTATTGCTTCGGTTGTGTTAACTATGTATTTTCCCTGCATCGCTACATTTACAGTTTTACTAAAAGAACTTGGCATAAAAGACATGCTCAAATCGTCGGCAATAATGGTTTTTGCAACATTGCTTGTTGGTGGAATAATGAATATATTTCTTTAGAAAATAATGTAAATAGTTCCATCATTCATCCTTGGAACTACGAATTATTTTCAATCCCTGTTCCTGCAGAAATTCATCAATCTTTTCTTCAGGATAAAACCCAACATGCCGATGAATCTCCACTCCATTTTCATCCAGAAATACTTGAGTGGGAATCATTTTCACTTTATATTTTACTGCAATTGCATTATCTTTTTTCACATCATGAAAATTAACTTCAATCTGATCGCCATATTTTTCTTCGATAGATACCAGAACTTCTTCCATCATTTTGCAGGGAATACAGATAAGGGAACCCATCTCCAAAAACGTGATCTTAGGTAAGATCGTTGTTGAATCCTGTGCTGTTTCCTCCGCAGAGCAGAAAGAAACAAGTAAAAGAAGTATTGTTATAGCTATTATGTCTTTCATAGTTATCCTTCTCACGAGATCAATTTAATAATGTCCTTTGGGTTTATCACTTTCCCCACTGACACAACTATTTCATTAATAACCAGTCCCGGTGTCATCATCACCCCATAATCGATTATCTGGTTAATGTCTTCCACCTTCTCCAGTGTAGCCTTGATCTTTGATTCTTTTAACGCTACCTTAACGTTTGCATATAATTTTTTACATTTTACACAGCCGCTTCCCAAAATTTTAATATTCATTTTTATCTCCATTTCTATATAACTTTTATAAATGTAATAATCGCACCTAAAGTTATAAGCACTCCACAAATTTTTCTCAGCATCTGTGTACCCCTTGATGCTACGTTCCATGACAAATATTTTTTCACAATTTCTGTAAAAGTTCCTGCTAAAACCAGAAAGCCGCAATGTCCGAGAATAAATGCCAAGATTAATCCTACGCTATACAATAATTGTGTGGAAATTGATGACATAGCAATTCCCAGGATCGGTGCCATGAAAGCCAGAGCACAAGGTCCCAATGCCAGACCAAAAACTAAACCGAGTATTAATCCGCTCAAGTAAAGACGATTTTTTACTCTGTAATCTTTACCTGAGGCAAGGTTTGGCATAGGGACGATACCTAAAAAATATAAACCAACCAGCAAAAATAAAATGCTTACGATTATGCGTAAAACCGTGTCAAAGCTGCCCAGTAATAAACCTGCAAAAGAGGCAATGACCCCTGCCATGAGAAGTGTTATCAGAATCCCCAAAGAGAAATTAAGTGAAATTAAAAATGCTTTTTTTGTGGAAATACCCTTTTGTTCGTTAATAAAGGCAATTACAATTGGTATACTTGCCAGATGGCAGGGACTGATAAGAATGCTCAGTATTCCCCACAAAAAACTGGCTCCAATCGCAATACCCGGGTTACCGTAAAGTGTCATAGTTAATTTTTCAAATAATTCTAGCATTGGTAAATTTCCATCATACGATCGCACCAAATATTACACCTGTAAAAGTTGCCATAATTACAACTAGCGAAACAAAAACGACAGTTTTCTTAATTCCCATCACACTACGAATTACAAGCATATTTGGAAGTGATAATGCAGGGCCAGCTAAAAGTAAAGCCAGTGCCGGACCTTTTCCCATACCGTTTCCCATTAATCCCTGTAGAATTGGAACTTCTGTGAGCGTTGCAAAATACATGAATGCTCCCACAATGGAGGCGAAGAAATTTGCCCAGATCGAGTTTCCTCCAACCAGTTTAGAAATCCATTCTGACGGGATCAAGCCTTCATTGCCTGGTCGTGCTAACAGCAAACCTGCTATAAGAACTCCAAAAAACAAAAGTGGTAATATCTGTTTGGCAAATTCCCAAGTAGAAGAAAACCATTCCCCTACTTCTCCCCCATCTTTACTAGTGAAATATGAAAGTCCGATTACACCAACTACAAAAGGTATCATTGGATTCCAACCCGAAGCAAATCCGGAGATAATAACTGCGATAGTTGTAATTGCAATCTTCCAGAATTTCATTTTGAATATAGTTATCAGTATTATTCCCAGTGTAACAGCAAAAATGGAAGTGATAATCCATTTTGCGCTATAAACAGTATTCCAAATCCCAGATTCTGTAGCCGGTTTTGCCCAGTTGGCAAAAATTAAAATAAAGATCATCGAAGCAAAAAAGATTAGATTGTGCCAAAAAGGGCGATCTTCATCAACTTCCGGCATTAGCATCTGCTGTTGAACTTTGGCTTGCTCCTCTTTGCGGAAAACAAAACCCATAATAAGCCCGATGACAATACTGAAAACGATAGCTCCCACAGCTCTGGCAATTCCCATTTCCATTCCCAGAATACGTGCTGTGAGGATAATTGCTAAAATGTTGATCGCCGGACCAGAATATAAAAAAGCGGTAGCAGGACCAATACCAGCTCCTCGTTTATAAATTCCACTGAAAAGAGGCAATATCGTGCAGGAACAAACTGCCAGAATTGCACCAGAAACAGAAGCCACTGAATAAGCTACAATCCGCTTAGCTTTTACTCCCAGATATTTCATAACAGCATTCTTGGAGATGAACACTCCAATTGCTCCAGCTATAAACAAAGCCGGAATTAAACACAAGAGAACATGTAAACGGGCATATTCTTTTAACAGGTGAAATGATTCCATCACTGCATTTTGAAAACGCGTTGAATTCACCGGCAAATAATATGCTGCCAAAAAGATCATTATAATCAACAGTAGTATTTTCCATTCATTTTTCCAAGACATTATTAATCCCTTTTTATTTTGCCACAAAAACACTAAGGCACAAAGAACACAAAATAATTGTCTTTCTGAGGATTCTTTTAGCTTTACACTCGAAGAATCTATTGAATTTTCTTTCAGCTTTGCATCTAATCATTCCTAAGATTCTTTCTGAGAACAACGTGCAAAACACGTCAGAATGACAGGCTAACCTTTTGTACAGATTTTTCATAACACATTCATTTTATCTTTATTGCTATCGATCACATTTATAAGACAACTGAACATCGAGAGGACACAACGGCATTGCAACTTATAATAGACACAATTCCCTCGTTTTTCATCTATTATTATGCCGGCATTTTTGAGAATAGATAAATGCTTTGAAATAGTGGAAATATCAACTCCGATAAGTTCAGTTAGTTCTTTTACGCAATATTCCTGTTCATCCAATTTGTGTATAATATACAACCGGGTAGCATGAGCCATGGCTTTGCTGATGCGAGCCAATTCTTCATATTTTCTCTTTTCAAGACTATCCATAAAAACCTCCAATTTTGTAAGAAACACTAATTTTCGCACAACTCATTGCCTATTTGGTCAAATCGCCAAATAGGGTCAAGTAGAATATTTCCATTTTTACTTTTTATTGGATTTTACTTGCTTAGTAATTCTTACTATCAAAAAGTTGAATTCATAAAAATGAAAGTTAAGGAAGGAGAGCAAATTGTTTCTAAAAGTATTGGATATTATCAGGATTCTAAGTGTTTCTATAGCATTCTTTTTTGGTTATCAAATTGGCTTTGCAGATGGCTATGATCCTGTTGCACAATTGCATTTCATGATCCCATAATCATTGTTGCAATTGCAGGAATCTCTGGATTTGAGGGTATATTTTTCGGCAGTAAATCTGCTGAATTAAAAGGCTTTGAAACCGGCAGCAACTATCAGAAGCAATCGGCAATTGCTTTGTTATCTTATGCTGTAGTTTCTTTAGTTGTATATTTCGCCAATTGGGGAATCAAGGCAGAATTGACCATTCTTTTCACATTCATTTTCTTCTTTTCCTTCTCCGGTATCAATCACGGCCTGGATGCTTTCAAGAGAAAGAACTATAAATGGCAAAACATTAATCGCCCTTTTATCACCCTGTTACTGATTGCCGGTTTGATTTATCCTGTGATGAAAGTACTCCAAAATTTGTAAGTCTATTTTCCTTGCACAACATAAAAATATACGGGATATACTTTTTGCCATGACATCTCTTAAAGTACTTTTAATTTATAACTTTACAATATTTTAATTATTTTTTTAGTTGGAAGTTCAAAGTAGCAGAATTGACTTAATTGTTTATTCGGAGTATGAAAAGTGAAACGAAAAATCAATTTAATACAAAGTTATTTTTATATCACTAAGTTTAAACATGGTAGAAAAGTTAACTATGCTAAAGTTCACAATTATTGCAAAAAATCTTTTATATACCAGTTAATCATATTACACAACTTATAAGGGATTTCAATGACAGAAAGAGAACAATAATGATAAAAACAACAATTGGGAGTGATTAATGAAGTATGAATTTAGTATTCACAGGATGTTCTTTTTTGTAATAATTGTCTTTGCACTGATTACAATCGTTATTTTTGGCTATTGGGAAATCCATAATTTAAATAAAGATTTCAAACACAATACGGATATTTTGAAGCAAGAATATGAGAATGAACAAAAAATAATGATAAGAAATGAAGTACAGAAAATGACTTATTACATCAAGAATTTAATTCAACATTACGTAAGTCGAAAATCAACACATGATATCAAGGCAGCAAAAGAAGAAATCCTGACTAATCTGGTAAAGCAACATTTCGGTAAAGAAGGTTACTTTTTCGGGAGTACTTATCAGGGCGATCCTCTATTTTCAAATGGAATCATCACAATTGGAACAGGTAGTGTTTGGGATCTAACCGACCCTAATGGTGTGAAGATCATTCAGGAGCAAATCCAAAAAGTAACAGAATCAGAAGGCGGCTTTGTTCGATATTCTTGGAATAAATTAGGTGAAACTAAACTTACGCCCAAGATATCCTATGTGACAGGAATAAACAAATTGCAATGGATTATTGGAGCTGGTATATATATTGATGATATTGATGAACTTGTAGCAGCAGAAGAATTTGAATTGCATCAAAAAGTGAAAAGACAGATTCTGGCACTGGTAATTTTTGGTATTTTTTTTCTCATTGCATTTTATATAATAGCCAAAGTTATTTCTAAGAAAATTAAGAATGATTTTGATCTTTTCTTTAATTTTTTCCGCAATATGGAGAACCCGACTGCTCGAATTGATGAAACCAAACCTGATTTTCCAGAATTTGTAGTCTTAGCTCATGCTACTAATTTCATGATGGAACGGCGGGAAAAATCGGAAGAAGCCTTAAAGGTAAGTGAAGAAAAATATAAAATGCTAATCGAAAACCAGGTGGATATGCTGGTGAAAATAGACTTGGAAGAACGCTTCTTGTTTGTGAGCTCTTCCTACTGTAAAACTTTTGCAAAAAAAGAAAAAGAGCTCCTCGGTGTTAAATTCACGCCGGTTGTTCATCCTGACGATATAAAGGCTACTAGAAAAGCTATGCAGAATCTTTATGCACCACCACACATATGTCACATTGAGCAAAGAGCAAAAACTAAAGACGGCTGGCGCTGGCTATACTGGGTACATACAGCAGTTTTTGACGACGGTGGGAATGTGATTTCTATTATCGGAGTGGGAAGAGACATCACCAAGCGTAAGCAAGCGGAAGAACAGATCAAGAAAGATCTGAAAATAAAAACTGCACTTCTGCAAGAATTGTATCACCGCACCAAAAATAATATGGCTGTTATTTCTTCGATGCTTAAGATACAAGCAACCAATTCGAATGATGAATTTGTTCATACAACTTTCATGGAAGTAAACAATAAGATAAAAGCTATGTCTCTGGTTCATGAAAAATTGTATCAGGCAAATGATCTTTCCTCTATCAACTTGAATGATTATATCCAAGATCTTGTTCTTCAAATAAAACAAAGCTATTCACAATTGTCTGCAAATGTTTCTCTGAAATTTGAAATGGATGATAAAATATTTGTACTGATTGATTCGGCTGTACCTTTGGGATTAGTACTGAATGAAATGGTCTCTAATGTGTTTAAACATGCCTTTCCAAATAATGAAAAAGGTAAAATTTTCATCAAATTATTTAAAGATAAGAATAACTATATAAATATTCAACTATCCGATAATGGAATTGGAGTACCTGCTGATCAGGACTTAAAAAAAATAGAATCGATGGGAATTCAGTCTATGATCAGTCTTATCAAATATCAATTAAATGGTTATTATAGATATGATGCAGATAGGGGTTTAAAATGGCATGTCAAATTTAAAGATAACCCGCAGAAAAAAAAGGGTATAAGTGCTATGGGCTACGAATCTGATTTTCAGTGTTGGTTACCAAAGTTTTTCGGAAAATGAAAAAGTGAATTATAGACTTGGAATTATCAAAAAAAGGGAAGACCAGATGGTTGTTTTAGAATATGAACTCCAATCTGTTAAGGAAAGATCATGATAAAAAACAAAAAATTAATTAAAATAATATTTATTATAAGCACAATCAGCTTGTTCTGTTTTAGCCTGAATGCTTTGGATCTTACCCAGAAAGAAATAAACTGGATAGAAGAACATCCTGTTATCCGGCTGGGAATTGGTGAATCATGGGTTCCTTTCATTTTTCCAAGAGAGAATGGAGAATATAAAGGTTACGATGTTGATCTGATCAATAAGATCAATGAAATGACCGGAGCCAATATTGAAATTGTACCGGGAAAGTGGCAAGAAATGGTCCAACAGGCAAAAAGTAGAGAGATCGATGGGCTGGCTGAGTCTACAGCAAGTAAAGCCAGAAGTGAATTCTTCAGTTTTACCCACTCCTACCTTACTCAGTATTATGCTTTGGCCACGACTCCAGACAAGCTTAACACGATTCGATCTGAAGCCGATCTGAAGGGAAAAACATTGGCTCGCGTTAAGGGTAATAAATGGCTGGATATTTTTGTAACTTCTCTTGGAGAAATGAAGCATGTACAAACCGATACTGAGATTAATGCTTTCAAACTTGTTTTGGAAGGCAAGGCAGATGCGTCTTTTCTTACGCTTGGGATGTTTCCTGAATATCGTAAATTATACTTTGATAATATTGCGATCGCTCACATATTCAATGAAAATGAACAAAAACTTGATCTCCTTTATTCCATTCGTAATGACTGGCCGGAATTAGTTGCAATCTTAAATAAGGCTTTAGATGCAATCAGCGAAGATGAAAAAACTGTCCTTTATAAGAAATGGTTTGGTTTTTCCACGGATGATTTTGCATCATGGATCTGGACTCAGTTAACTGATGAAGAATCTGCCTGGCTGAAAGGACATTCTGTTATCCGCATAGCTCCTGATCCGGAATTTCCTCCCATAGAATGGTTTGATGAGAATAATAATTATGAAGGTATATCAGCTGATTTTATGAAAATGATCTCAGATGCATTGGATATCGAATTCGAAGTTATTCACTGCCAGAACTGGGATGAAATTCTGAAAAAAGCTAAATCCCGAGAAATTGATATGCTGCCAGCAGCCGCACAAACTTCCAACCGGGAAAAGTATATGCTTTTTTCTGATCCATATCTGATCTTTCCCGGAGTTATTATTACAACTAAAAGTAACGAAGACTTGACCAGCACTGAAAAACTTTATAATAAAAAAGTGGGCATTGTCTCAGGTTATGTGTGGTACGAATTTTTCAACAAGGATCATCCTGACATCGAAATTGTAGGAGTAGAAAATGTCACAGAAGGATTACGCAAAGTATCCACAAATGAAATTGATGCTTTCATTGCCACTCTACCAATTGCACTTTACTATATAGAACAGGAAGGAATTTCCAATCTGATAGTGGCTGGTGAAACAGAATACAAAACAAAACTGTCCATTCAAACTCGTAAAGATTGGCCAGTTTTGAATTCGATCATTACAAAAACTTTGAAAGCAATTCCTCCGAAAAAAAAGAAAGAGATCATCAATAATTGGATATACCTGAAACCAATGTCGATTTTTTCTAATAGAACATTTTGGATTATTACTTTATCCGGATTATTGCTGGCTGTATTAATATTTATGGTAATAATTATTTGGAATACATCCTTAAAAAAACAGGTGCAGCTAAAAACCAGGGAGTTAAAGGAAGATATAGCTAAAAGAATAGTGGTGGAAGAAGAATTGCAAATCAACCGTGATCGATTGAAAATGCTGAATAAAATCATCCGGCATGATCTTTCTAATGATTTTCTCGTCATTAAAAGTGCAATTAATATTTTTAAAAGAACAACTGATGCAACAATGATTGATGAAATTGCCAATAGAACCAACAAGAGTTTAAAAACGATAGCAAATTATAGAAAATATGAATCCTTTATAGATTCAAATCAGGGTTTGGAAGAGATAGAAGTTAATCAATTGATCAGTGAACTGATAGTTAACTTCCCTAAGATTACATTTAATATTGATGGGAAATGTAACATATTTGCCGATGATGCATTACATTCCGTTTTCGAAAACCTTATCTCTAATTCTATAAAACATGGTGATTCAACTAAAATTGATATTATTATTACCTCAGAAAATGATATTTGCAAAATAAAATTTATGGATAATGGCTCTGGAATTCCAGATAAAATCAAAGGGAAAATATTTGATGAAGGTTTTCCCTATGGTAAATCTAGTCATACCGGAATTGGCTTACATATTATAAGAAAAACAATTGAGAATTATGATGGTGTTATTTCACTTGCAGATAATGAAACAAGTGGAGCAACTTTTATAATTTGTTTAAGAAAAGCTTACAGGCTTCACAATAGTGAATAACTTAACATTTTGGATTTTAGTTACAATATTCTGTTATGATATTTACAAACTTATGAAACTCAGATGTTTCAAGTGTATCTTCAATAAGTTAATTATGTTTACTACTTATGAGTTGTTCTGTAGTTTCTATTTTTATAAACCACAAAAAAATATTAATGCTTTGACATATAAAATTTTACTTTCGAATTTGACTATAATATGAAACGTATTCTAATTTAGAGGTTATGTTATAATGAATAGTAATTTTAAGTGGGATCATATATTTAATTCTATTAAGGATTCAATTATCTTATTAGATGTAAATGGTATTATAAAAGAATGTAATACTGCATTTCTAAAATTGGTTGATAAATCTGAAACTCAAGTATTCGGTTACGATTGTTCTAAAATTATCTATGGAAAAACTACCAGAAAAGAAAATTGTCTATTTCTCAAATCAAAGAAATCAAAGAAAAAAGAATCATTAAATATATTAATAAAAGATAGGTTATATAAAGTATCTGTCGATCCAATATTAGATGAAAACAATGAAATATCAGGATTCGTGCAATTCATGTCAGATATCACTGAACACAAAGAATTTCAGGAAAGTGAAGAAAAATATAGAATACTGGCTGAGAACATAAATGTAGGTATCTATCGAAATACTGTTGGCAAAAAAGGAAAATTTATTGAAGCTAACCCAGCTATAGTAAAAATGTTTGGATTTAGAAATAGAAGCGAATTCTTAGAACATAATGTTTCTGAACTATATCTTCATCCGGAAGAAAGAAATAAATTCAATAATGAAATGCTTCAAAAGGGATTCGTTAAAGACGAAGAATTACAATTAAAGAGAAAAGATGGAACCGCTTTTTATGGTTCTATATCGGCAGTAACTATTAAAGACAAAGATGGTTACGTCCAATTTTATGATGGAATTATAGAAGATATTACTAAGCGTAAAAAAGCAGATATAGCATTATTGGAAAGTGAAAATAATTTGCGAACGATTTTTCATGCTATGACTAATCTTGTAATAGAAATTGATTATGATGGCAGATATATTAATATTGCTCCAACTTCACCGGAACTTTTATATAAATCATCAGTTGAGCTTATAGGGAAAAAACTTCATGACGTGTTTCCAAAACCGACAGCGGACATGTTCCTTAAGTCTTTTCATAAATGCTTGAGCGAAAATAAAACCATAATAATAGAATATCCTCTGATCATAAATAAAAAAACAATATGGTTTGAAGGCAGAATTACTCCAAAAACCAAGAATAGTATTCTTTTGATTGCCCATGATATGACCGAGCGTAAGCATGCAACAACGGCATTGCGGAAAAGTGAAAATAATTTGCGAACAATTTTTAACGCTATGACCGATATCGTAATGGAAATTGATTTTGATGGCAGATATATTGATATTGCTCCAACTTCACCGGAACTTTTATATAAACCCTATGCTGACATTATAGGGAAAAAACTTCATGAAATATTTCCGAAAAAGAAAGCTGACATGTTCCTTAAGTCTTTTCGTAAGTGTTTGAAAGAAAATAAAAATATTACAATAGAATATCCTCTGATCATAAATAAAAAAACAATTTGGTTTGAAGGCAGAATTACTCCAAAAACCAAGAATAGTATTCTTTTGATTGCCCATGATATTACTGAACGTAAGCGAGCAGAAGAAGCTCTATCAATGCAAAACTTAAAGTATTACACACTACTTCTGAATTTAGAGGGAATGGTTTATAATTGTGAAAATGATAAGAACTGGACAATGAACTTTGTTAGTGCAGGTTGTTTAAAACTTACAGGATATAAACCTGAGGAATTAATAGAGAATAGCAAACTATCGTTTAATGATTTGATCCTGCCTAAATACCAAGACGGTATATGGGAGTTATGGCAGAAAAATTTAAAAAATCATGATCTTGTGGAAACCGAGTACGAGATTAAAACTGCATCGGGAGAAATTAAGTGGGTTTGGGAAAGAGGTCGCGGTATCTATAATGAGAATGGCAAATTGATCCATTTGGAAGGTTTAATTACTGATATTACCGAACGAAAACATAATGAAAAAATTCAAGAAATAATTTTTAATATTTCAACTGCGATTCCTGCAGCAGATAGTCTTGAAAAACTGATTGAACTAATACATAAAGAACTTGGAAAAATTATTGACACAACTAATTTCTTTATTGCTTTTTATGATAAAGAGACAAACACTTTTTCTTTGCCTTTTCTTACTGATACCAAAGATAAGACGATTACTTTCCCGGCAGAGAAAACATTAACCAACTATGTAAGAATAACTAAAAAACCATTGTTAGCTAATAAAAAATTAAAAAATAGATTAATGAAATCGAGTAAAATTGAGAGGATAGGAGTTGATGCGGAAGTTTGGCTGGGAGTACCTCTTAAAGTAGAGAGAAAAATTACTGGCGTACTGGCTGTTCAGAGCTATACTGATGAATTTGCATTTGATAAATCGGATCTTAAAATGTTAGAATTTATTTCTAGCCAGATTAGTATCTCAATTGAGCGCAAAAAAGCCGAGTTGGAAATCCAGGAAAGTGAAGAAAGATATAAATATCTTTTTAACCAATCTCCAACATCTATATGGGAAGAAGATTTTTCAGAAGTATATAAATATCTGACCTCTCTCAAGCAAAGGGGAATCAAGAACATTAAAGAATATTTTGAAAATAATCTTAATGAAACTAGAAAATGTTCACAGATGGTTCAAATTTTAGATGTAAATGAAAGGACAATCGCACTCTTTAATGCTAATGACAAAAAGGAATTGATATCGAATTTAAGTTCAATTTTCATAGAAGATTCTCTACCTGCATTTATAGAACAATTATGTATAATTGCTCAAAATAAAACTCGTTACACTGGTGAGTGTATTAATAAAACATTAAATGGAAGACTAATCAATATAGCTATTAAATGGAATGTAGTCCCTGGATATGAAAAAAAATATTCTAAAGTATTGGTCTCTCTTATGGACATTACCGGACAAAAGAAAGCACAAGAAGAACTGAGAATCGGTCGTGAACGGTTAAAATTATTAAATCAAGTTATCCGACATGATATAGCTAATGATTTCATTGTGATTAAAAGTGCAGTAAATATTTTCAGAAGGTCATCAGATGTAACAATACTCGATGAAATAGAAAAAAGAGTGATGAAGAGTATAAGAAACATCGAGAATTATAAAAAATATGAAGAGTTTATAGCTTCAAATGCAGCCTTGAAAGAAGTAGGAATAACTAAATTAATCGATGAACTAATTGTTGAGTTTCCAAATATCAAATTCAATATTGAGGGTAAATGCAAAGTTTTTGCTGATGATGCATTGAATTCCGTATTCATGAATTTGATAACTAACTCTATAAAACATGGTAATTCTACACAAATTGACATAATAATATCTTCTAATGATAAGATGTGTGAAATAAGATTTGCAGATAATGGCGTGGGTATTCCAGATAAATACAAAAATAGAATATTTGATAAAGGATTCTTTTATGGTAAATCTGGTAACACAGGAATGGGATTATACATTGTAAGAAAAACAATCGAACGTTTGAGTGGATCAATTTTCATTGAAGATAATAAACCAAATGGTGCAGTTTTCTTGATCAATTTAAGAAAATCTTTAAGAAAATAGAAAAAATAAGACAGGATAAATTATATTCTGTTGTAAATAATTTATAAAATTAAAAACAGTTTGAATATCTCCATAACTCAATTAAATTGACTTTTATTAACCCAATCCAAACTAATAAGGATTAAATTATTTTAAAAATATCATCTTCTTTGAAAAAGTGTGAGTACCTGATTTCAATACATATAAATAAATGCCGGATGCTACCTGTTTTTCATTTTCATCATTTCCATCCCAAATAATTGAATGCTGACCAGTTGATAACTGATTCCTGATAAACTGCTTAACTTTCTGACCTTTCGTATTATAAATTAACAATTCAATATCTTTAGAACTTCTGGTATTTAATTCAAACGAAATATTTGTACTTGGATTAAACGGATTTGGATAATTTTGATGTAATGAAATTTCTGCAGGAACAGTAGGATTATTAACATTTGCTGGGAATAATCTTACTTGCGCAGACTGTAATATTTCATAATTATCCCAACTTTGGATAATTGCAATAGCATAGAGATCGTTCAAATTCCAATCAGGTTGCATTTCTACATTTAATTCAGAGGTATAAATGGCAGTTTCTTCCAAATTAATAATTGTAACATCCTCTTCCTCCGATTTGGCTACAACAAGAAAATACCAGGGGTTTTCTTCGCTGAAATCTACCCAGTTAGTAATCACAAAAAAAACTTTGTTATTGTTGTTTATGATATTCTCTGTTAACGTTATTTTTGCTGTTATTTCAAAGTGTTCATTTCTAATTCGGTTAAACTCAAGATTAATAGTGAAGGGACTTTCCAATGTTACTATGCCGTCATAAGCTTCTTGTAGATTTGCTATATTACAATCCCAACCTTCGAATATATTTGTTCCACCAAAATGAACTGTTGGATATATTGAAGCTTGATAGAAATCGTATCTCTCTTGAACACCCGGAGACATCTCGTGAAGATACATACTCCAGCTCAAGGGTATTAGATATTCTGCTGATTCATTTAACATATTCAATGCACTCCGTGCAAAGTTGTCTGTTCCTCAACATCCGTAATCTATAGTAAATACTTCACCCACAACATATCTCTGACTAGCAAATAGGCTTAGGCTAAGTATCATTAACATTATTATTAATGTGAATTTCATTTTTACCCCAAATTTTTCTTAATCATAATATTATAACTTTTTCTATTAATATTCCCAATTTTTTCTTTGTAGTTTGAGTTTACCATTATAAAAAAAACGTCACACAGTAGAAGCTATGTGACGAATATACTTGTTTGTATAATATTTTTTTAATCAATTACTTTATTAGCAACATTCTTTTTTGAATATTCCCATAATTTGTTTTAAGCCTGTAAAAATATATTCCTGAGCTAATTTGCTTTTCATTTTCATCCGTTCCATTCCAAATAACAGAATGCTGTCCAACTGGAAGCTGGTCATTTATAAGTTGTTTTACTTTCTGTCCT
Organism: Candidatus Tenebribacter burtonii; assembly: GCA_030765625.1. Taxonomy (GTDB): domain Bacteria; phylum Cloacimonadota; class Cloacimonadia; order Cloacimonadales; family TCS61; genus Tenebribacter; species Tenebribacter burtonii. The sequence continues at coordinate 71,478 of JAVCCF010000109.1, read as the reverse complement.
TTCAAATTATAAACAGTTAACTCAATGTTCTCTAATCTTTCCGAGATGGAAAAATTTATTGTTGTGATAGGATTAAAAGGATTAGGATAATTAGATAATGGAATATCTATCAATTCTAGATTTTGGTCATTTCCCGAAAGTAGATCCAGATCAAAATTAATCTCACCGGTCGCTTGACCGCTATATATAGTAACATTCTCGACTGTTTGTGACTGATAACCTTCTAAGTCTGCTGTTATATCATAAATACCTGGGGGAAGCTCAATTGTGTAGAAACCAGAAGAAGAAGGATTTGTAAAGTAAATACCTGCAATTACTTGTACTTCTTCAACATTACCTGTTCCTCCTGTCAGGGTCACATTCCCAAAAATTGAACCATTAACAACTGCATTTCCACGTCCTTCATAAACTTTCATTTCATAATTGTCAGCACATATTATCAAATGCCCATCCATAGAAATTGCTGGTCCATCCGGGCGGTCAAAAGTGTCCTGCCAGATAATATCCAGATTACTTTCAAAACAGTAAACTGTATTCTGATAATTGGAAACATATAAATATCCTTCAGCATCAACTGCTGCTTGAGGTGACACAGTGCCATTCGCAGAATTCCCTATCACAATAGATGTATCCAAAATAGTTAGTTCTCTGCTATTTTGATCAACATAAGAAATCCTAACAGTATTTTCTCCGCGCGGAATAGATAGAGTCCCGCCCATAAAATAAGATCTAGTAACTGGAATTTCTTGAGCTATACTACTAGTTTGAGACAATGTTTCTCCACTATGAGAATCGATGTGAATAATTCTGTAATCCGGTGTGTAGGAATAAATATTTCCCTCCAGATCCACTCCAAAAGTAGCAAAAGGAACATATCCTAAACTTATTTGCCACATTCGTTCTAATGAGCTGCCAGTATCGGTAAATGCAACCAGTGAATCTGAGATTGCATTATTTTGGGTTCTCGGTGCATATACTATTCCATCTGGTCCAACCAGACAACCCAATTGCTGAACAAATCCACCACCTATTCCTTCACTTTCATATAGAAAAGCTCCTGTATCAATATCGTGAACTACAATTCTAGGTCCACCAGCTGCCCAGCTATAAACATTATTACCAAACACTGCAACTTCACTACCACCAGAAGTGGGACTGTTGCGAGTTTCTTCCCAGATCAACGAGCCATCCTGAGCATTTATCCGGCAAATATTATAAAAATTTCCTACGATAAGATCACCATTTTCCGCAAAATTAACACATTCAGTGGATGACATATCAACCAAAGTTGTAGAAGTCCAGATTATTGAACCATCACTTATATCCAGAGCATGCAAATATGAGGCATTCGTATTCCCAGATCTAGTTGCATAAATCACACCATCATTTGTTCCGCAAACACGATTCCTCCAGTCTGAGCTTGGAAAATCCACAGGTAGATCAACAATCCACAATGTGTCACCGGTCAAAATATCATAAGCCACTATCCATGTACCGTGCAGTGTATTACTCATATTGAATGTACGGTCGGTAACAACTATATTCTCTTCTGTAAAGGGTTGATGGGGCCAGTAAGAGAAAACCGCGCTACCTTCCCATAACACATCGTTTTCGGTGAGAGGAGACAAAACATTTTCGGCCTGACAATTCCTGGAAGGATTACCTCCATTGCCTACATTCCAGCTCCAATTCTGACCTAAACATAACATATGTAACACCAATAATGAAAGTAAAAACAATTTTTTCATTTCGCCTCCTGATTTATAATACACATTTTTATCATCCTTTTGAATTTAAGCAAGGAGTATTTAATATTTAAAAACTCATAACTGTTACATTGCTTATCAATCCTGAAAATACAAAAGTTGAGTATAAATTCGATTGGTTTATAGCTATTGTTTTTTATATCCAACACTTCTGTACTTTATACTGATTATCGTATTAAGAAAAACGAACAAGAAGATAATTGTTTTGATACTTTATCAATTTTTATCTATGTTCATTCGTGACTAAAAAACAAAAACCTTGCTAATATAACCCACTCATAATTCTTGGTTTACGTAATTTTCAGAAACATTTCTTATTTTTCTGATTGTTGCGAATATTAAAAAGTATAAGGAAATATATGAGTAATTTAGAAAAATTCGAAAATTTGGGATTATCGGAAAAGTCGCTGTTGGCAATCAGTAAAAAAGGATTTGAAGAACCTTCCCCCATTCAGAAATTAACGATACCGTTACTACTGAAAAACGAGAAAGATATTGTAGGACAAGCACAAACCGGAACTGGAAAAACTGCTGCTTTTGGTCTGCCGATAATGGATAACATAACAGAAAACACAGGAAAAGTGCAGGCATTAGTTTTAGCTCCCACTCGCGAACTTGCAGTACAGGTTGCCGAGGAAATGAATTCTTACCGCGGAGGTAGAAGTATTGGGATTCTGCCTGTTTACGGAGGACAATCTTACGATCAGCAATTCCGCAGACTTAAAAAAGGTGTAGAAATTGTAGTAGGAACCCCAGGTCGGCTGATAGATCATTTGAACCGTGGAACATTAAAACTTGATGACCTTCAATTTATGGTTTTAGATGAAGCAGATGAAATGCTGAATATGGGATTTATAGAAGACATTGAACTTATTCTTTCTAAAACACCGGAAGAAAAAAGAGTTTTATTGTTTTCCGCTACAATGCCTCAAAGAATCGTGCAGTTGGCAGAGAAATTTATGGGTGAATACGAATTAATAAAAGTTCAATCGGAGCAACTAACAGTAAATTTAACCGATCAGATCTACTTTGAAGTACGAACTTCTGATAAGTTTGAAGCACTCTGCCGAATTATCGATGTGGAAAAAGAATTTTATGCTCTGGTTTTTTGCCGTACAAAACTTAAAACAGATCATTTGGCTAATGCTTTAATTGATCGTGGTTATGATGTAGCATCGTTACATGGTGATATCTCTCAGGCTCAGCGGGAACGCATCTTAAGCCAATTTAAGAAGAAACGTGTAACTATTCTGGTAGCTACCGATGTTGCCGCCAGAGGAATTGACATTAATAATCTAACACACGTTTTAAACTATTCACTTCCGCAAGATCCAGAAAGTTATATACACCGTATTGGAAGAACTGGAAGAGCTGGAAAACAGGGAACAGCAATTACTTTTATCACACCATCTGAATACCGTAAATTAATGAATATCCAGCGGATTTCCAAATCTGAAATTCGTAAAGAATCACTTCCAAAAGTTAAGCAGCTTATCAAACTTAAGCGTAAAAGAATAGTTGAAAAGATCAATGAAATAATTGTTGCAGGTAAATTTGATGAAAATATGCATGTGTCAAATGAACTTTTGGCACAATATCCGGCAGATCAGGTAATAGCTGCACTTTTAACTCATGCCTATAAAGATGAATTCTCACCTGAAAAATACACTGAGATCCACGAACCTGGCAAAAAACATAAAACTACTTCCAGGAGACATCCTGATAATTCTCCTGATCAAGAAGGAATTACACGTTTGTTCATAGCCTTGGGACGTAAAGACAAAATAGACCCGCCTAAACTGGTTAAGTTAATTCAGGAAGAAGCAATGGTTGATTCTCACCTTATTCGCAATGTCGAAATTTATGATAATTTCTCTTTTGCTAATGTTCCTTTTGAAGAAGCAGAACATATCATCGAAGTATTCCGTGGAAAAGGCAGAAATAAAAAACCATTAATTGTAGAAGCAAAAGGGAAAGAGAAATCCAGCCCAAAGAGGAACTTCCGTTCCGGAACTCCCCACAAGAATTATGATAAAAAATCCGGAAGTGATAAATCACACAAAAAGAGAAGACATTAAACCAAAGATATAAATAACCAGACTATAAATCTTGTTGTTATATTTGATATCAAAATTTATTGACGCTCTTTTCCTAAAAATAATCAAGTACTTATTTAATTAAATTGAGGTAAATATGAAAAAAATAATTAGTTTTTTTACAGTCATTAGTATTTTTAGCTTTCTGAATTCCACTGTTATAAATTTCACAGATAACTGGAACAAGGAAGGATTGAATCTGATCAATGCTTCTAAAACAGAGTTAATTATTGAATACTCAGTACATGAAATTGGTTTAGAAGAAATTGAAGTTAATGGCAATAAGATGATCAAACCGATTCTTGCAGGAAGCTTTTTACCTAACGATGAAGGCATGCCTGATCTTCCTGGTTTTGGAAGATACTTTGCTATACCAATGGGTGCTGGGGTTGAATTGGAAATTCTTTCTTCAAGGAAAGAAATTATCAAAGATATTAATATTGCACCGGCATTTAGAATTCCACTTGATACAGAGACCGGATCTTTAGAATATTCCAAAAATAAAGAAGTTTATGCAATTGATTCTTTTTATCCGGAAACCCCCATTCAATTATCTGAAATTACAAAAATTCGTGGAGTAGATGCAGCCATCCTTGGCATAACTCCATTCCAATATAACCCTGTTACAAAAGAACTTGTAATTTATAAAGATATCAGAATTAGAATTAGCTTTAAGGGTGGTTCAGAAAAATTTGGTGAAGATAGATTACGAAACATTTGGTGGGACAGTATATTAAGTGATGTGTTCCTGAATTATGGTTCTTTACCAGCTTCTCAGCAAACAATTTCCAATAACAGAACAGAAGATTATGACTACATTATCATCTCCCCTGATGATCCAATTTTTACACAATGGGCAGACTCTCTAAGCATTTTCAGAAATGAACAAGGTATTCGAACAGGTGTTGTTACAACAACTGAAATTGGAGGCAATACCGTAACCGCAATAGAAGGTTACATAAATGATGCCTATAATAATTGGGATGTCCCTCCTTCAGCTGTTTTGCTTTTAGGTGATTATGGAACAACCGGGAGCTCTATCGTTTCACCTATTTGGAATAATTACTGTGTCTCTGATAATATTTATGCAGATGTAAATAATAATGATATGCCGGATGTTGTACTGGCAAGAATGACTGTACAGGACGAAGATCAACTTTCTACTATGATAGGTAAAGTTCTCGATTATGAAAGGAATCCATCCATAAATCAGAATTTTTATGATCATCCTGTTACAGCACTTGGCTGGCAAACAGAACGCTGGTTCCAAATATGTTCGGAAACCGTTGGTGGATTCTGGCATAATGAATTGGGAAAAGATCAAGTTCGGATAAATGCTATATATGCTGGGAATCCTGACGTTGATCCATGGTCAACAGCTACAAATACATATACTGTATTAAATGTTTTTGGTCCAAATGGACTAAACTACATTCCAGCTTTACCTTCCGAATTGGGTGGTTGGTCAGGTGGAAATGCCATTGATATAAATAATGCGATCAATAGTGGTGCATTCATGCTTCAACATAGAGACCATGGTGGCGTTACAGGTTGGGGTGAACCAGATTATGATACTGGAAATTTAAGTGGTTTAAATAATGATGATCTGGTTTTTGTGTTTTCTATTAACTGCCTAACTGGAAAATACAATGCTCCACAAAACTCTTTTGCAGAACTTTTTCACAGACATGAACAAGGTGCTCTTGGGCTTATTGCAGCTTCAGAAGTTTCCTATTCTTTCGTAAATGATACATTTGTGTGGGGAATGTACGATAACATGTGGAAAAATTTTCTCCCTCAATTTGGTAGTGCTCCTTCGGAATCAGATTGGATAAGACCTGCATTTGCAAATGCAGCCGGCAAATATTTCCTACAACAATCCTCATGGCCATATAACTCTAATAATAAAGAAGTTACTTATAATCTTTTTCACCATCATGGATGTGCATTTTCTACTGTTCATTCGGAAATGCCGCAACAACTTACTGTAAGTCATGCTGATGAATTAATGGCAGGCTTGGAATCATTTACCGTTGCTGCTGATGAAGGGGCATTGATAGGTCTTACTGTGAATGGAGAAGTAATAGCATCTGTATTGGGAACTGGGGCACCATTAGAAATTGATATACCACAGCAGATTCCAAATAATATAATGAAGGTTACAGTTACAAAACAAAATCATTATCGTTATTCTGCGGAAGTAGCGATAATTTCTCCGGATATGTATGTTATCTGTTATGATGTAGATTATGTTGAGCTTGGAGTTCATGCAGAAGATTCATATCAGTCTCTTGATACTCTTCAGATAGATCTTACTTTACAGAATATTGGAATGCAGCCAACAGGAAATACCGTTACAGCAATTCTTACAACAGATTCAGATAAAATTATAATAATTAATGATACTATGAATGGACCACAAATTCCGGCTTCATCAAATATAACTTACACTGATGCGTTCACAATCGAATTACTTTCTTTAATAGAAGATAATAGTACAATTGAATTTGAGATTGAAGTCACTTCGAATGGTGTAAGCTGGATAAGTGGATTTGAACTTAACTGTAATGCTCCAGTTATAGAATACTGGGATTATAATCTTAATGTATTAGATGGAAGCGATCAAATACTCGATCCTGGAGAGCATGGTGAGATTTTTTTAAGTTTTCATAATATTGGAAATGGTTTTGCTTATGATACCCAAAATTTAATATATACATCAGACCCTTATGTGTCTGTTAGCGGATTTGATCTAATAGCTTCAATTGCTCCTGATTCTATAGAGACTACAACAGTACCATTCATCATTGATGTTGATGAAAACAGTCCTGTAGAATATTTTGCAGACATAGATGTATATGTAATTGATAGTAGTGAGTTTACATTTCAATCCATTTTACGGTTGCCAATTGGATTTTATGCCTTCGATTTTGAAAATGGAGCAACAGGCTGGGAACACATGGTACTTTCAAATGGTTTTATTGATGAATGGCATTTGGATGATTTCCGCAATAATACCATAGATGGAAATTATTCAATGAAATGTGGTGGAACCGGTACAATATATTATTCCAATCTAATTTACGCTGCCCTGGTTATGCCGGAGATTGATGTTTTCCCCGGAGCACAAGTTACTTTTTATCATTGGATGGATGTTGGTTCAAATGGCCCAATTACCTGGGATGGTGGACTTATCGAAATCTCTGTAAATGGTGGAGAATGGGAGCAGATAGAACCTTTAGGTGGTTATCCCAGCGTGACAATGAATAATCCCGCATCCCCTTTCGAAGAAGGCACTGAAGTATTTGCAGGTGAATTTGACTGGGAACAAGTTATATTAGATCTATCTGATTATTCCGGAACTGCAAAGATCAGATTTGTGTTCGGTAGTGCAAATCTTATCACTGGTGAAGGCTGGTACATTGATGATATTCATTATTCAAATACAACTGATAGCAACGATAATACAATAATTCCGATCATGAACAAACTTAATTCTAATTTTCCAAATCCATTTAACCCAACAACTACTATTTCTTTTTCCCTTAAAGAAGCAGGCAATGTGAAAATTGAGATATTTAATTTAAGAGGTCAAAAAGTGAAAACGCTTATCAATGGCCTATTACCTGCAAAAAATCATCAGATCGTTTGGAATGGGAAAGATGATAGAGGTAAGTCAGTTTCATCCGGGATTTATTTCTATAAAATGAAAACTGCAAATTATACTGCTTCAAGAAAAATGATTTTAATGAAGTAAGGAAAACTTATTAAGTTATTTTTATTAAAAAAGAACTAATTTTCTTGTTAATCATTCGTCAATTACAGACGGTTTTTGGTATATTTATTGCATAATAAAAAATAAATTGGTTTATGAGGTTGGAAATGAGAATAAAAATATTTTTTCTGATATTTGTTTTATACATAATTGCACTTCCTGCTCAGAATATACTTATTTGGGATAGGGATGGTGGATCAGAGATAGCCAATCCCGAGGACCCATGGATATATGTAGGTTTAGAGGCAGGAATACAAACTGCATTATCTGCAAATGGCTTTACTTCAGAGGTTGATACTTTACTGGCAGATGACCTTTCTGGATATGATATTATATTTGCTACTGCCGGCATTTGGTGCGCTGGTTGAGGATGGACTCCTCCAGATCCGGTCGGACCTGAAGACATACAAAAAATTATAGATTTTTTAGAAGCTGGTAAAGCAGTTTACCTTGAAAGTGCTATTTTGGGCACAGGTGATCATGCTTTGTTGCGTCCTTATTTTGGATTGGGTGAAAATTCTATTCCATCTCCTTTATATTCTGAAATTCAAACAATTATTGCTGATAGTACAGAAATTTTCCCTGGTTATTCATTAAATTATCTTTACGGTTCAAATGCTGATTTCGGTCTTGATGAACTTGAAGCTGATTCTGGTACTGCTTTTGCTCAATCACAGGATGATGCTGTACGGGGTATCTATTATAATCCCAGACTTTATAGAACAATAGCATCTTCCTCTTTTTTTGGTGCGATGGCAGATGGCTCTATTGGTAATACTAAAGCATACGTAATGGGACAATATCTCAACTTTCTAATTGATAGTACATTACCAAATATTATTGCTTCAGAATTTGAACTAGATTTTGGGATTACTTATCCAGATTATACATATACACATCAATTAGTAATCTCAAATTCAGGATTGGATACACTTTGGATAACTGATATTAATATCGCAGGTGAAGGATTTAATTATCTTGGTTCTACAGAATTCGAGTTAGCTAATTCAGAACAACAAGTTCTGGAAATTGAATTTGAAATTGATGAGCTTGGACAGTATTTTGGTGAATTGACAATTTTCAGTAATGACCCTGATACACCTGAGTTACTTATCCCTTTGTCTACGGAATGTATTTTACCTCCAGCAATTCATTGCAATCCATTTTCCATAGATATCACCATCACTTCTAACCATATCCATGAAGGAATAATGATACTTTCAAATATCGGTGAATCCGATCTGAACTGTGAACTGGCAATCATGGATTCATCTCAATTTGCAGGTTGGCTGGAAATAAGTCTAGATTCCTGTATCATTCAGCCAAATGATTATGAAGATATATTCATTTCTTTTGATCCTGATGGATTTGAGGTAGGACAATATACTGCTGAAATCGTAATTTATCATAACGATCCATCACAAGATGAATTGATAATTCCAATAACAATGACATTGGATTATACAAATACGGAAGATGATTTAATTTTATCTACCAATATGCTAATTGGAAATTATCCTAATCCTTTCAATCCTGAAACAACAATCTCTTTTTCAATAACACAAACATCGTCACTGGTTACTCTAGAGATATTTAACCTGAAAGGGCAAAAAGTTAAACAGCTGTTCAGTGATCAGCTTCCAGCTGGTCAGCATTCTATTGTTTGGAACGGAACCGATGAAAGTAATAAATCAGTTGCAAGTGGAATTTACTTCTATAAACTTAAAACAGAAAATTATGAGAAAACTAAAAGGATGGTTTTGTTGAAGTAGTTTAATCAAGAAGAAAAAGAAAATAAATACTATTTAAGTAATAATACTTTTCTGATCTTTGTTTTTTCTCCGTTGTTCAGACGGATAAAATATATACCTGAAGCAACGGTATTATCAGAATTGTTTTTCCCTTCCCAGATATATTCATGATTTCCAGCAGGTAGAATCTCTTTACACACAGTTTTTACTTTCTGTCCTTTAATATTGTAAATAGATAGTTCTACTCTACCTTCTTCAGGAACATTAAAGTGAATATTGGTGGAAGGATTAAAGGGATTTGGATAATTAATAAAATCATATCTGGTAGAGACTATATCATCTGATGTGACTACATTATTGCTCACAAGAACTGAACCGGAAATTGCTCCTATTTGAGATGGAATGATAGAATAAATATAGCTTCCGCTTGTCAGCTGATTCCAACTGTTACCATCGATCTGTATATCAGCATAATAACCTTCCGGTAGATCTAACATATCGAATTCAAATGTTACAGCATCTAAAATTTGAATTTCTAAAACAAAATTCCACAATTTACTTTCAGGTAATCCTGTCTCCAAAGATGATTTTATCTCGCGATCTAATTCTGAATAAAGATAAAGAGAATCGAGATGAGAATTTTTAGGGAGATACATTTTAATCCCGTTTTCCACAGGTTTTACGGGTGCTTCTGGCAAATCGTAAACGTTATCGAAACTATCAGTTGCATGTTCGCTACAACCCAAAATAAACCCATCACTATCAGTTTGAGTTGCTGAAATCGCAATTTCCCAGTCTACTTCAGGGATAGCATAATATCCACTATAATAGGGATAGAATATACATTCCATATTATCATAACCATCCTCATTTACATACAAATAAAATGCTTCGTATGGATTGATAATATCTGTTTCTACAAATATCCCCTCTCTGTAAACATAAGCAACATTAGCAATAAGTTCTTCTTCCACAGCATATCCAAATGGGAAGGTGCTTCCAGAATTTGTTATTCCAAAATTGCGTGGGTTATATGAACAAAGGTATGGATTTGGTATAAGATTCCAACCAGAATTCAGGGAAATAGAATAATTATCTTTTATGATTGCGTTAGAGTGGGTAAAATAACCTTCTGCTTCTGCATTCAACCAGTATCCAATTCCAAAATTAAACATATCAGAAATTTCAAAATTATTGTCTGGAAGAGGAAAAAGCAAATCAGAATTTGGTCCAAATATGTCTGAAACATAGTATGGATTATCACTGTTCCACGGATTAGTTATCAACTGCCAGCCTTCGGTGAATTCAATAATATAAATCAGAGGAACAATTCCAAAAAATGCGGTAGAAGTATGTTCATAAATTATCCCATCTGTAGCGTGAATACCAATAACAATATGTGCATTGTGTATCTCAATATCTTCCGGAGTTTCCCAAATAAATTGATCTTCCATTTGACCCACAGAATCAGCAATTACAATAGTGGTTTCTTCATTCTGCAATGAGATATCAAAGTATTCGATTAATTGATAAACATTCGATTGCCATTCGATCAATAACTCGTCTCTACCTTGAAGAAGCTGATTTTGCATATTGGTAATGTCAACAATAGGATGCAGATCACCCCAATATAACCTGAAATCATAATAAATTGTATCTTCAGCAAAGAAGATCAGATTTTCATTAAGCATATCTGTGATCTGATCAGTTTGTATATTTAACAGATATAGTTTTCCATTATTTTCAAAGAAATTAGGGCTGACAAATATTTCTACTGGCTCATCAATTTGATTTGTTTTTACTCTCAGATTCCATATTTTATAGCTTTCCAAGGGTGAATAATTACTATGAATTTCTTGTTGAAAGTAAACACCGCCTGGAGACCAATACTGTTCGTAAAAAGCAGAGAAAATATATTCATCTGCCAGTTCCATATTTTTTAAAATATCATAACCGGTATCTTGCCAGTTATGAGCATACTGGTTTTTTGCAAATGTTGTAGAATCTATTATAGTTGAATTGGAATTTGAAACATAAATATTGAAGTGTTTACTTGGAGAACAGCTTTTCACTTGGTTATACAGAAATACATTACCGCTCTCATTTTCTGATGATATCTGATATGTATAAATTATTCCATTTTCTAAATTTTCATCAAAGTATGAATATTCTTCTCCAGGGTTTTGAGTTCCAGATAATAAAAAATTATTTGTCCAACTATCTATCTGGATAAATTCTTCACCGTGTTGCCTTCTATAGACATTGAATCCCATATTCCCATTTTGTTGTCCTGTTGTCCAAGTGATATTTGCTCTTGTATCGAGTCCAATTGCTGTAAGATCCTCAATTTGTGCAGGTGCTGTAAATACTTCAAGTTCTTCTGAGAAAGGTGAAGAATTTCCATTACTGTCAATTGCTCGTATCTGGAAATAATAATTATTATTGATATCAAGTGAAAATATAGAGTATGCACTTTGTAAAGGACTGGCGAGATAACTAACATTTTCTCTATTAATAATTACATGATTAACTTGCGTTATCGGTTCATCTGCAAATAGAATTTCGTAAGTATAAAAATCGAAGGAAGAGATTGGTTCCCACTGAAGATTAATTGAATTATGATCAACATTTGATGCAATAAAGTTTTGTGGAGTGGTTGGTATAAGTCCGTCATCAAGTTCTAAAGTTTCCGGCAAGATCTCTGTCATTGCATCTACCCAATATGAATAATAAGACAGTGTTTTATCAAATAGCATATCCATTTGGAACATATTAGTTTCTGTATCAAAGCCGTAAAACCAATGATAGTTTTCTTCTGATTCTACATAGCTACCCGGAAGTTCGTCCATTTCAATATGGAAGAAAGGATCAAAAATATCATAATCATTCCAATCTTGATAAGTATACATTCTTTGCTTATTTTCGCCATATCCCGGAAGGTCTACATTATCATTTACCGGATACGGGGCACCTTCCCAGTTGTAGAAAAGGAAATCATAAAGAGAATAATTTACCGAATAATAATCGTTTAGCAAAACCTCTGTATTGGAACCTATAGTATTTTGTGGAATCATAATGTGTTCCGATGCATTTATCATATCAAGATGCAGATCAGAGAGATCTCTGATGGGAAGATTCGGGCAATTGTGCATTGCCGAGACCTGACAGTCGGGATGATTATCATGCCTGTTCCAATCATAACTGTGGATCTGTGCAGAAAATTCTCGTCTATTAAAATTTTCTCTTACGTTATCACAAAATGACTTATAAGCTATATTAAAAACTACATCTTCATTTCTAGAAGGATCGCATAAAGATCGTGAATTGGAATAATTGCCTTGTTCCGTCCATAAAACTTCTCTTCCTGCACCAGAGATAAGCAAGAATTTTGCGTTCCAATCTTTAAAGCACTTATAGCCGATTACCGGAGTTATAAAATCATCATTCGGGTGTGGAACTGTAATAATTGCCGGATTTATTGATTGCGGATTATGAATGAAAAGTCCCCAACCATAATCAAAAGAACCAATCTCATCATCATGAGTTCCTGGTGTCCCATTTGTGTCATAATATCCTGGATTCAAGTTTTCACGCAACATGTAATAAGTATTCCCTGTATCAGTGTCATTGAATTCAACAACATGATATGGAAAATTGTAACTATCCAACATACCCTGTACTGCAAGATAATTTTGTAAAAGAAAAGCATCTATTATATTTTGCCATTGTGCAAGCATAAAATCATCCGGTAGTACAAAAGTTCCAAAACTATCTGATTGTACTTCCCATGGAGAATATAAATTATAACCTTCCTCCGCAATACCTTCAACAATATGAGATATCCAGTTGTCATATTCACAATCTTCTGTAGAACCATACAGAAAATCTGTGAATGATGCAGTTTCTACTATTAACGAAACGGCATTGACCCATGTCAGCAAAGATAAAAACAGAAAAAAGATTCTTCTCATTAACTTACTCCAATTTTATCTATGTAATTATATTAGTGTCTGTCAAATAATTTTTACTTAAAATATCATTAAGTGCTTAATACGAACACTAAAATTAGTGGAAATACTTTTTGTTATATTATCATCATTTTTTTGCTTTTTATAGCAAAAGGGGAAAGCTAATGCTTTCCCCTTTTGCATATATGTTGTTTCGTGCCGCAAAACCAACATTTAATATTTGCTTTACGTTATTTTAAAAGAATCATTTTCTTTACAGATGAATAATCTATTGAATTCATTTTATAGAAATAAATTCCACTTGAAACAGATTTATTGCTATTATCTCTTCCATTCCAAGAACTAAAATGAACACCTTCAGACAAATTCTCTGAAATCAGAGTTTTGACAAGTTGACCACGTGTATTGTAAACTTTTAAACTTACAAAACTATCTTCTTTAATACTGAAACTGATATTAGTATCAGGGTTGAATGGGTTAGGATAATTTTGGCCAAGAGTATTCGTAAATACAGGAGCAACTTCTGGCTGGCTTCCTGACGTAGGATTAAGAGCATTACCAGTTCTTTGAGGATTACGTTTAAAATTAGCCCATTGTACATTTCCACTTGTATTTTTGTAATCTATCAAATAGTAAGATATTTGATTTGGTATAAGTATCTCAATATCTCCGTCATTATCTGCATATCCTACGGCAGGAGCTATTTTGAGGGAACTCCCTAAATTTATTGGGAATGCATAGGTTTCATTACCAGTAATATCTATTGAGTGCAAATATCCAGCATTATCTCCAAATACAACATCGAGCGTTCCATTTGCGTCCATATCAACAATAACGGGTGTTGAATCAACTGATTCACCAATATTAACAGGAAAGTTTGGAAGATCATTTCCAGCTTGATCTACAATATGCACATTTCCGTCAAAATCGATAAAACAGATGTCTGCGTTTTCATTATTATTAAAGTCTGCAGTTACAATTGCAGTACGAACTTGAGTACCAACTGCTATATCCAGCATTAAAGAACCATCATTGTCAATAACAACAACATTGCCTGGAGTTGAAACCGTAGCGATAAGAACTTCAGGATAAACATCGGAATCTAAATTTGATAGTGTCGGTCCTTGAGTTGAACCTGAACCCAGAGCGTAGGGCCATCCGGTAAGATTGGAACCCGTATTGGAAGAAATAGCATTCAAAGAACCAGTTAATGTAATGACCAGAATTTCAAGATTTCCATCATCATTCAAATCTCCAATAGCAGCAGAAGACAGTACCGGACTATCTAATGAAGCTGGGAAGTTTGGGAAAGAAGTTCCATCTGAATTAATAATATGAACTGCACCCATAGGGTACGTACAAACTATCACTTCCATTAAACCATTTCCATCAACATCGGCAATCATAGGATTACTTTTTATAATCCCACCCGCTAGATAATCAAAAATAATGTTTCCGTTATGATCATATGCAATTACATGACCAGCATCATTACCAATTACGATATCTTCATATTCATCACAATCTACTAAACCAACAGCAACAGCGACTCCAATTGTAGCACCAGTATCAATAGGAAATGGAGCAACGGGAGTTCCATCTGCATGCATAACATGAATCATGCCCATATAATCACCAAATATTATTTCTTTTGAACCATCATCTTCAAGATCTACAATCGCACCACTTGATGTTGAAACACTTTCCAGAACCAGAGGCCAGCCAGCTTGAGCCAGCGTTAACTCAACTACCATCTCAAGTTCCACCAAATAAGGCCAAGCAGCACTTTGATTAGCAGAAACGGTCAAGGTGAAAGGAATTATGAAATTAGAAAGTTCCGGCGGAGTTTCAAAGCTAAAAGGATCACTGGAATTCCAACCATTAGATCCTGATGAAATATCAGAATAAAAAGATTCATCATTGAGTATCGTTATTTCGGCAACCTCACAACTGAGAGTAGCAGTAACATCTTCTGCATCAAGCCAGAAATCATCATTCTCCAGATTAATTATTAAATTTACTATCTCACCCGGATTAGGTACTCCATCACCATCACCAGTTTGTTCAGCAGCTATAAATGCTGAAATTGTAATATTGGGAATCAAGTCGTACATAGCTCCCTTAAAAGCATTCACCCGTCCTGTTCCTAAATCACCAATATAAGTAGGATTAACTGCATCAATATTATCACAAGTTAATTCCAATCTAGCTTTAAGTTCTTCAGAAGTTAAATCAGGATGAATAGATTTAATAAGACCAGCAACACCGGCTGCTACAGGAGAAGCCATAGAAGTACCATCATAATTTTCGTAACCACTTCCGCCAATTACCGTAGAATATATACCTGAACCTGGTGCAGAAACATCAACAGGTGTTCCATAATTAGAATAATCAGCTCTTACATCATTGTTAGGACCGGTAGCAGCAACACATACTGCGTTTGTAGCATTACCCGGATAATGAGCATATATGCCAATATCTTCATTATCATTTCCTGCAGCACAAACAACAATAGCTCCAAGACTCATGGCGTTATTAATAGCATTATTATAAGTTGTACTTCCACCAGGTCCACCAAAACTACAATTAATAATGTCTGCGCCTGAATTTGCACAATAATTAATTCCAAGATCACCAGACCAAATACTATTAGTTGCAAAATTATTAGGTGAGTGGCGAGATGAGATCAGTTTAACGTTCATCATTGGACCTGTAACACCAATATAGTTGTCTCCAACTGCACCTGCACATCCTGCAACATGAGTACCATGAGAATTATCTGCATAACCTTGATATGACTGATTACTTTGGGTACCATAGAAATTCCAGCCAATACAATCGTCTATCTTACCATTTCCATCATCATCTATTCCATTACCACCAGAAACAGTACCAGCAGTCCAATTTATGTTCATGACATTCCCGCCTGACGTTGAATTAAGTTCAGGTTCATTGATCCAGATATTATCCTGCAGATCAGAATGGTTCCATTTAATTCCAGAGTCTACAATTCCGATAATAACATCTTCGCTTCCTGTTGTATAATCCCATGTAGGTTCACTTTGGATAAACTGATGATACCATTGCATATCATAAGATGCATCATTTGGAACATACTCAAATTTGTAAACAGGCTCAAATTCAGCATAGATTATATTTGGATCGTCTGCAAGTGCTTCCAATGCTTCATTGATTTTATCATTACTTGCCAGAGTGATATTGTAAATACATCTTGGATAGAGTCCATCTTCGTTCCAATCCAGATCTTTCACAAAATCTATTCGCTGTGCTAATTCTACAAATTCAAATTGTTCAGACAGTTGATCAAAACTTGTTATTCCTGTTTTAATAATACCATCGCTAAATTCATAATCCAAAATACATTCTTTGTTGCCAATTGTATCCCATTTAAATCCCACAATTATTCTGTTGGGAAGAAAATATTCCTCATTAAATGGTATTGCTGCATTTGCAAAAAGTGATGTAAAACACAGCACAGTTACAATAAACAAAAATAATTTTTTCATAATTACTCCTATAATTAATTTTTTATTTTTTTGAAATAAGTGCAAATTTCATACTGCATATATTTCTAACAAACTGCATATAAAGAAATTACATACAGTTTGCATGGGTTTGACAAAATAGAAACTCAATATATTTGTCAAGAAAAGCAAAGAGTTTTATTTAAATCAATCCTTCAATCTCTAAAATGCAATATTTGTTCCGCAATATATGTTTATTATTCTAAAAAATTAATCTTAATGCTTTTTCTATCACGTATTACATCAATAATAGTTTTGGCTTTACAGATTTTCATTATTATCAAATTATTATTTTATGAAAGATTTAGTAAAATGTAATTACACATTATTGGATTGTGGGAATTTTGAGAAATTAGAGCAAGTTGGAGAAGTTATCATTCGCCGACCTGCTTTGCAGGCTGCATGGAAACGAAAACTAGGAAATGACATTTGGCAACAATATCATGCTAAATTTGATCCATTGCAAGATAAATGGATTATTTTCTCAGTAGAGAATTTACCATATTTTGAATGCGATAATTTAACATTTGAATTAAAGATCTCTCCCAATCAACAAATAGGGATATTCCCTGAACAATTTACAAATTGGCAGTGGCTGAGAGATGTGATATTTCAAGCATATCGACCTTTGAATATTTTAAATGGATTTGCCTATACAGGAGCATCCACTCTTTTTGCATCTACAAAAGGAACGACCCTCACTCACATCGATGCTTCTTCCAGCAGTATTAATTGGGCAAAACAAAATTGCCGATTATCTAATTTAGAAAATAATAATATTCGCTGGATCATCGATGATATAATTTCTTTTCTATCTCGTGAAGTTAAGCGTGGCTCTGTTTATGATGGTATAATTTTAGATCCACCTGCTTTTGGTCACGGGAAAAAAGGAACTACGTGGAAGATCGGTAGAGATCTCCCAAAATTAATGAAATTAGTCGATAAACTTCTAAGTAATGATCCAGAATTTATAATCCTTTCGTGTCACGACAAAAATTTTGGACATCTTGAATTACGAAACGAACTTACAAAATTACATAATTTGAAAAAAGGAAAAATAGAAACATTTGACCTCACAATAAAATCAGAATCAGGTAACAATTTGCCTGCCGGGAAATGTGTCAGATGGAAGAAGCTGAATTAAATGATTTTATCTGATTTAATTTATTTTATGATTATAAATAAACATACCAATTTTTCTTTATATCATTTATTTTATTGACTCACAAAATTGATTATTGCATTTAGCAAATTATGAAAAAATTTAATTTGGCAGTTGATGTAGGTGGAACATATACTCGCCTCCGTGCAGAAATAATTGAGAAAGGAAAGATTGTTTACACCTTTCAAGAATATAAGCAGAAAATAAGTTCTAAAGAAGAACTAAAAAACTTCATTAAATCTTCATTGAATAATATTAACTCCGGCATTTTTCCTACTAGTTGTGTAATTGGATTTGCTGGAGCAGTAATAGATCATCGGAAAGTAAATATCACAAATTGGAAAAATATGCCGACAATTATTTTGGAGGATCTGATCGCGTGGGGATTCCCAAAAGAAAAGACGATCATGGTTAATGACATGGAGTTGGCAGGATATGGTATTCTGGATATGGAAGAAAAAGATAAAATTAAATCTAATCAGTGTGAAATTCTGTATAAGCCGGATTTTTCTGCCAAGAATCGTATAAATAACAAACTTGTAATCGCACCTGGAACAGGATTTGGAACTGCAAGTATTATAGAGTTTACCACGCATTCCGGCGAAAAAGTAAAAGATGTGTTATCCTCAGAAATACAGCACATTCAGATTCCACCATTAGATAAAAGGCATTCCGAAATAATTAGTATTATTCTTTCTGAAAAACCTAAAAAAAATTTCTTAAATTTTGAAGATTTTGTTTCAGGAAAAGGATTATGCAAAACTTACAAAGCAATTTTACAATTAGAAAAGATTGAGTGGAGCAAAAAAGATGTTTCTGAAATTGCAAGAGCAGCAGTAAAGGGAAGTGATAAATATGCTATCGAAGCACTCAATATTTATTACAGATGTGTTGGAATAATTATTCAGGTAATGGCATTGACAATACAACCTTACGGTGGAATTTTTCTATCCGGAGCATCCACAATTAGTAATGCAAAATTTATTCATCAAAGTGATTTAATGAAGGAATTTCATAATTGTCTGATACGGCAGCAACTTCTTGTTCAGTTTCCGGTATATTTAATTACCAAACCCGATATAAATATTGCAGGTGGATTATGGGCTTGCAGGAGTGTTATGTAAATGCAATATGATAAAGTGAAAGATAAATTCGCAGTAGCAATAGATAAATTTCCTGTTTTCAGAAAGATGTTTTATATACTTTTAGATATGTTATTATTGCGTCAGTGGTATGTAAAAAGAGAGATCAAAAAGTATTTTCCGGTAATTAACCCATTGCGCTTTTATGATGCTGGTGCCGGATTTGGGCAGTACTCCTACTTTATTCTAAACAAATTTAAAAAAGCATTAGTTCACGCTGTTGACATTAAGACAGATTATATGGATTCATTTTCCAATTATGCACAAAAAGTTGGCTGGCAAAAATTCACGATTCAACAGGCAGATTTGGTAGATTACATTCCAAAAGAAAATTTTGATCTGATCATCGCAATCGACATTCTGGAACACATTGAAGATGATGTGCAAGTTCTACAGAATTTTAGAAAGGTGCTAACACAAGGTGGAAAACTGATAATTTCATCACCCAGTAATTTAGATGAATCTGCCAAATTTACAGCGGAACATGTTCGTCCGGGTTACAGCAGAGAAGATATCTGTTCCAAGTTGGATAGAGCAGGTTTTAAAATTAGATCATTTGAATATTCTTATGGAAAATTTGGACAAATATATTGGAAACTGGCACTAAAGATTCCACTATCTTTGATCTCAAAATCTAAGATGTTAGCGATATTTCTTCCAATTTATTATATTCTCTTTTACCCCATTGCCTTTGGTTTTATGTTATTGGATTATTATAACAAAAACAAAATTGGAACCGGTGTGATAGTAGTGGCGGAGTAGGATTAGCAACGAACAAAACAAACAAAACGAACAAAAATAATAATAAGTTTTTCCGTTTAAAATCCAGTTTTACATTCAATTTCCTTGAAGACGATTGCCAGCATCATCTGTTAAAAAATTATCATCATCCCCTGTAAGGTAGTTCTTAAAAATTGAATTCTCTTTCATTTGTTGTTCAATTTCAGGAGTGATTACAATTGGAGAATATTCTTTAAGTATTTCAATTGCCCAATATCTTAATACTATATTATCTTCTGTAGGCTTATCACTTAAAATATCTGTTGCTATATCGATATATTTTACACTAATTTCAACATTTCTTACGGCAATTTCATTTTTTTGTAATGTTGCATTAATAGAAGAACCATAAACAGCTATAAGAATTGGTATTAAAATGGAAGAAATAATGGAAATGAAAATTTTTAGTTTATCCCAGCAATCTTTTTTGCGCATAACACCTCCATTATAAATCTATAATTTAATCTGATTTGTTGATTATGTAAATTAAACCTTCATCATCACGAAGTTCTAATTCTCCGTTTTTGTTTATAAGGTAATGGTCTCCGAAAGCAGAGCCTTTCTTATCATCAAACCTAAGTCCTCTACTTGTATTTTTTTCAATCATCTCGTATGTACCAACGCTGCTGTCTTTGTATGTCGTTTCTATAAATGATTTACCGTTTTTTCTAAATAAAACGAGCCTTGCTGGAATATTTTCATCCAACCATATACCTATTATTTCTCTCTCAATATCTGATGTTGATACTTCACCCAAAATTGCTAATTCATTTTCAGTTGCACCTAATATTTTTATCTCAAGTTCTGGGTTGAAATGCGTTGTTGCCCAAGCTCCTTCGTCTACAATCAAGTTAGGTAGATAATAGCAAATGAATGTTCTCTCATATGGGGATTTATCTTTAGCTTTAATCATTAGTGCGATTTCACGAAGTTCATCTTCTGAAACACGACGGTTAATTCTAATATCTACGCTTCGCTTAATCATTGGAATCTTATTTTCTTTGATTAAATTATAGGTTACAACCTCAGGAGTTTTATTGTTACTCTCAGGATTCTCTGCTACAATTACTTGAATTACCAAGCTAAATACAATTAAAATAACTATTAAATTTCTCATAGTTTTCTCCATTCTTAAACAGAAACACTCTTGTTATCTGAGGAAGCATTCTATTTAGAGTTACTTATCAATTCTTTAGGATTAATTACTACTTCTTCTGTAAGTCCCTCGGCATTTTCTGAATTTAATGACACTTTTACACTAATCTGTTCTGGGAATTGATTATTAATAATCATGCGAACCCAAAAAGGTATCTGTTCACCTTTATTCAAAAATGGTAGAAGATTATTCGATAGTATAATATGTTCTACACTATCCAGCTTTTTTAAGTCTTTTGGGTAACCATATAAATTTGTAGTTATCACTCTTTCTGTAAGCTGGGATGAGTTTTTTTTATTATAAGGACATTTTCTATTAGATGGAATCCTAATTGTAATTGTAGGTTTTTTTAGGTCAAAATCCGATTCATTCTTGACTACGAAATGAAATTTATATGAAAATATTTTGTCAGGATAGGCTTTAAAATAATTTTTTACCTCATCTGACATATCTTTTTTGTAATATATTTTTTCATCATCTGCTTCTTTAACAGAGATTATACTATTAATTTGTTTTGGTTTAGGGTCCAATCCCGATGCTGCAGTAATTAAAGCAATAATTGAAGCGTAAATTGCTGCAAGAATAACACCAATCTGTATGGCTCTATCAATATTTGAGTTATCACTAAAAGAAGTTTTGAGTACTAAATTTAAAGCATAGCAACATACACCAATAAAAATTATAGAAATAATAACAAAAGTAATAATGTATTTACATTTCATAATTCCGCCTAATTTTAAATAAATAATTAAAATTACATTTATAAATTTGACCAAAGAATTCTTAAAATCAATTTTCCTGTCAAATATTTTGTGCTACTACATACCAAATTGAGTGATTTATTCGATATCTGATTGTATAATTGTCACACTGAGTAGAAACGAAGTTTCGTATCGAAGTGTTATAAAATTTTATAATTACTTATCATCCTTCGATACACTGCTTCGCAGCACTCAGGATGACACATTTTTTTATTTTAAATAATCTTTGTTTATCTACCCGAATTCATACTTCAGATTCCAACTTAAAATTGACAAAGAAAAGAATATTAATTTTTTTGTTATAGTTAAATAATGTATATAAATCAGGAGTTATAAATGAAATACAAAATAATAATGATATTCTTATTAACTACAGCTTTATTAGCTGGTAATTCAATTTTTTCATTTGATGGAATGCCGCTGGAATATTACGGAAATGATGTTTATGGCTTGGGTATGGGTGAAACAGGATCTGCAGATATATTCCGTATAAATCCAAACTTACACAACCCGTCAATTGCAACTACAACGAATAATGTATTATTTTCAACTGCAACTTCACTTGGGTATATGTGGTACAAAGATTCTGATAATAATGAGTTTCGTGATGATGGCATTTATATGCCGTATTTCACAATGACTATTCCAATAAAAAAACACAGATTTTCCTTTAGCTTTAATTCAATTGCATCCGGGAATATTGAGAATACAATTGAATGTGATCCTTTTGTAAGTTTTGGAGATACATTGCAATATTCCGAAATCAACAGATTGAGTACTTCTCTTTATAAAGCTGATATGGTTTATGCATACAAAAGCTCTATTGTAAACATTGGGGTTGCAATGAATTATTATCTTGGTCATCGAATCAGGTATTGGAATCGTGATTTTGAAAATGATGATTACGAAGATGCAAAATACGAGATTGAGAAAATTTACAAAAACCCCGGATTTACAGTTGGACTTTCTAAAAAGATCAGTAAAGTTTCTCTAGGTATTGTCTATTCTTCCTATGTAAAATTGGAAGGAAGCGAAACCTATAAATATGCTCATACACCCTACGCTGATACATTAAGTGATGATTTTCATTTTGAGGTTCCAGTACAAATATCAGGTGGAATTACCTGGAAATTTTTAGAAAAATACAAAGCCTCTTTTGATGGATATTATCAAATATGGCAAGATACAGAAAATTACGACAAGAATACATTAAAGCTTGGTTTGGGATTTGCATACGATCCGTTAAGTGGTTATGGTTCATGGTATGAGAAAATTCCATTAAGGATCGGTGGATATTATCGTGAGCTTCCATTCGATGTAAACAATGAAAAGATAATTGAAAAAGCTCTAACTTTTGGCTTTTCAATTCCTCTAAAATCTCCCAATAAAAAAATTGAATTTGCAGTTAATTATACGACTCGTGGGGATGTAGACAAACATGGACTCAGTGACGAATCCGTTATGTTCTCATTAGGAATTACCGGTTTTGATATTTTCAAGAAACGATACAAAAGAATTGAACACCGTGAAATTCCTAAAGCTGATAAAGACAGGTAGAAACTAAATGAACTTTAGGTGGAGTTTTAAACATTCTGATAAAGACTCTATCTTTGATCAGATAAAGGCGAACAGGGGAATTAGTAATTCCTTTATTTACCCATCAATGTCCGATTTGCCGGATCCTATCCTGCTCAAAGATATCGATATCGCTGCTGACAGAATAATTGAAGCAATTCATCATAAAGAGAAAATAATTATTTATGGACATGACGATGTTGATGGTATAACCTCTACATATATCTTATATGACTTTTTGGAGAAATTAGGTTCTCAAAATCATTTTTATTACATCCCCAATAGATTGATAGACAATCATGGAATTCAACAGAATTTTATTGATAAAGTAAAAGAGGAAAAATTCAATTTAGTGATTACGGTTGATGGTGGTGTCTCTGAAAATAAAGCAATTACAAAGATCATGAAAAATAGTTGCGATGTTATCGTTACAGATCATCATATTATTCTGGAGAGTCTTTTGCCACCAGCAATGGCGATTGTTAATCCCAAGCAAAACGATTGCAAATTTCCATTTGATATGATAGCAGGTGTTGGAGTAGTATATTTTCTAATAAAAAGAATTTCTGAAATAACTGGAATAACAGATGATAAAAACTATCTATTTTGGGTTGCGGTTGGCACTATTTCAGATAAAGTTCCATTGTTGGATGTAAATAGAATATTTGTAAAGGAAGTACTGGATACTTGGAACACATTTGATAATAATACCCTTTATAAATTAAATCCTTATCTGGAGCCAGGGATCAACTATTCTCAGAGGATGAATAATATTCATTACATTATCAAATTACTCTCTAACGGTAGAGGTAAAAATGGTAACCATAAAAGCATGAAATTGTTAGTAACCCACAATAAAGAAAAAGATGCTATCATTGCTGAAATGCAAAGCCTGCAAAAGAATCAAGAAGCTAAACTCGATGATATTCGTCACTATATTCGAACAAAAATTTCTCCAACACTGGGAAATTATTATATATTTAAAGATATTGATCAACAAATACCATTTGAGCTGTTGGGTTATTCAGCTTCTTTCATTACAAAAAAATATAAAATTCCCGTAGTTTTCATCAAGAATAAAAACGGTATTGCAGTTGGAGAAGCACGTGGAACCAATGGTTTTAACCTGGTTGATGCATTCACTTATTGCCGTGAATATCTTATACAATATGGTGGACATGCAAAAGCTGCTGGATTTAAAGTTAGAAGCAGTGAAGTAGAAAAATTTATTAAAAAATTTGAAGAATATGTTGATAAAAATCAAATAGCTATCGAAGATAACAAAAGAATTGATATTGATGCTGTAATCAACAGTAGAGAACTGGATAAATTTAATGAATATATAAAAATGGAGTATAGTCTGTTGCAACCCTTCGGGCAGGGAAACCCTGAACCAAAATTTCTTCTTTTAGATTACCTTCCTAAGCGAGATATTCAAAGAATACAATTTAAGAAATTAGAGAATAAGATAAAACAAGGGGTGTCCTATAATGTCGTCTTCACTTTTACAGATTCATCTTTTAAATTTATTGATTACCGAGAAAATAATTATATCTTATAAATGGAGAAATATTTTATGAAAGTTATACCCGAATTATGCGATATTTGCGGAACCTGTGTTGCAGTATGCCCCGTTGATGCGATTACCGTAACAGAGTTCAAAGTTAAGATCGATAACGATATATGCACAAATTGTATGAATTGTTTAAAGGTGTGTCCTGCAAAAGCTATTGAGGAAGGTGAATAATGGTAAAAGATAGATACGATATTGTCGTGATCGGAGCCGGACCTGCGGGAAGCGTTGCAGCCAGATTTGCGGCAGAGAACGGTGCTTCTGTTCTTATGTTGGAACGCGATAGAGAACCGGGAATCCCCGTACGCTGTGCGGAAGGTGTTTCCCATAACGGCATTGTTCCATTTATTGATATTGATAAACGCTGGATCGCATCGCAGATAGATATTGCAAAACTTACCTCTCCTAATAATGAAAGTGCATTCATGCATAATAATGGAATTGGCTATGTTCTGGAAAGAAGAATATTTGATACTGCACTTTGCGAGCTTGCTGCCAAACATGGGGCACGATTAATTACAAAAGCAGATGCTCTTGATCTAATAAAAGAAAACAATAAAATTACAGGTGTAGAATATCGTTATATGGGAAAAACACGAGAAGTAAAATGTGATATAGTTATTGCTGCTGACGGCACAGAATCCCGTGTGGGAAGATGGGCAGGAATAAATACAACAGTAGCTCTCAGGGATATTGATACTTGTGTACAGTATACACTTGCTGGCCTTGATATTAAAAAAGATACATGTGAATTCTATTTTGGAAATGAAGTTTCACCTGGTGGATATGTCTGGATCTTTCCGAAATCTAATAATACAGCAAATGTCGGAATTGGAATTGCCGGGCATCTATCACATAAAAAAGGTCCCAAAGAATACTTAGATGAGTTCGTGGCAAAGAAATTTCCCGATGCAACAATTACTTATACCATGTATGGTGGAGTTCCAACTTCAGCTACTTTAAAAGAAATTGTTAAAGATAATTTTATGATAGTTGGAGATGCAGCACGACAGGTAAATCCGATAACCGGTGGTGGAATTGTACAAGGAATGATAGCTGGAAGTATTGCTGGGAAGGTAGCTGCAGAAGCAGTTAAAAAGGGACGATTCGATGCAAAATTCTTGAAAAAATATCGCAAAGAATGGGATAAAATATTGGGTAATACACAAAAAGTTATGCACTCAATGAAAGAAAAATTCCTCTTTATGACAGATGAAAGATTTAATAATTTAGTAGGTTTCTGTAAAAAAATACCTTCAGATAAATTCAGCTTAAAAGCTCTATTTACGGAAGCCGTAAAAGGAGATCCTAAATTGATGCTGGATGTTGCAAAATCATTTGTTGTGAGTAAAATAAAACTGAAATGACAGAAAAACAGAAGAAGGAATTATTTCGAAAAATATTTCACGTGAGTTCGATATTGCTGCCCCTTTCTTATTACTTCATTTTTCAAAATCGGAAAATGATGTTCCTGATCCTTATTCCACTAACTGTTATTGCGCTGGTTATTGATATAGCAAGACTTGAGCATAAAACATTCAAGCGTATCTTTTATAATTTAGTTGGTCTTTTACTGCGAAAACATGAAATCCATAATTTCACGGGAGCAACATATTTGATGATTTCAGCAGTATTATGTATTGGCTTTTTTTCAAAGGAAATTGCTGTTGTATCCCTTGCTTTTTTAGCAATTGGAGATACTTTGGCTGCACTTGTAGGTATCCCGCTTGGTAAAAGAAAAATACTGAATACCAATAAAAGTTTGGAAGGAAGTTTAGCTTGCTTTGCCGGATGTTTTGTTTTTGGACTTCTCTTCTTAAATCCAGTTGTTGCTTTAGTAGGAGCTTTTACTGCAACAGTTGCAGAATTTTCCAGAATTCCATTAGATGATAATATAAAAATCCCAATAGCTTCCGGGTTAATAATGAGTTTTGTAAATATGTTCTTTTAACGAATCAATAGATAAAAATGTGAGGATGAAAAAATGAAATTATCATTTGTGATACCTGTTTTTAACGAACAAGATAGTTTAAAACAATTGTATTCTGAAATCATAGAAAATATTAAAGAGTATAAATATGAAATAATTTTTATTGATGATGGTAGTACAGATGACAGCCATACAATTTTACAAATATTAGCAGCGGAAGATAAAAATATTAAACTAATAAAACTCAGGAAGAACTTTGGTAAATCAGCAGGTTTAAATGTAGGATTTGAAATTGCAAAAGGAGATATTGTTTTCACGATGGACGCAGACCTTCAGGATGATCCAAAAGAAATTCCGCAATTTATTAAAAAATTGGAAGAAGGATATGATATGGTTACGGGCTGGAAAGTAAAACGCCACGATCCGATCTCCAAAACTTGGCCTTCTAAACTTTATAATAAAGTGACTTCCAGTACATTTAAATTAAAATTGCATGACTACAATTGCGGGTTTAAAGCATATCGAAAAGAGGTCATACAAGAACTTGATATTTATGGTGAAATGCATCGTTACATTCCAGCTTTAGCTTATTCTTTAGGATTTAAAATTGCTGAGATTCCAATTCATCACCGTAAAAGAGAATTTGGAAAAACCAAGTACGGTTCAGAACGATATTTACGTGGATTCCTTGATTTACTCACCGTAAAACTTGTAACCGGATATATCCACAGTCCTCTCTATTTATTTGGAAGAATCGGTTTTGGATTTGGTATTGTTGGTTTCATTATTGCCGTCTATCTCTCGATTATGAAGCTGGGATTTGGAATA
Organism: Candidatus Tenebribacter burtonii; assembly: GCA_030765625.1. Classification (GTDB taxonomy): domain Bacteria; phylum Cloacimonadota; class Cloacimonadia; order Cloacimonadales; family TCS61; genus Tenebribacter; species Tenebribacter burtonii. The sequence continues at coordinate 43,670 of JAVCCF010000109.1, read as the reverse complement.
GCATTATATAATCGTCCACTCCTGTATCTGGGAACTCTTTTAATGATAATTGGATTACAATTCTTCTCGATTGGTCTTCTGGGGGAATTGATTATCAACCGCAATAGAGAAGTAAATAAGAAGAATAATATCTCAATTGCTAAAAAAATTAACTTATAACCTATTTTATAAGAAAAACATGAAAAGTTACTTAACAGAATTTGTTCAAATAATGGAAAGTGAAGGTTTGGAAGATCTGGTGATACAATCATTTTCCAATTCATATTACAAAATTCTTGAAGGTGCAACCGGAACACTTTCAGAATCAGAGATAGAACCTCCTGCAAAGGAAAATCTTATTGATTATAATAACTTGGAATCTGCTATATCTTCTCCATTAGAAAAACTTGCTGTAATAAAACTAAATGGTGGACTTGGCACAAGCATGGATTTGGAGAAAGCAAAAACCCTTCTTAAAATTAAAGGAGAAAATAATTTTCTGGATGTTATGTCTCAGCAAATATTACACTTACGAAAAAAAACCGGCAAAGATATTCCGTTGATATTAATGCACAGCTTTAATACTCAGAAAGATTCACTTTCCTATTTGGAAAAATATAGTAATTTACCTCTCCCTCATATCCCATTAGATTTTTTGCAAAATAAATTTCCCAAGATCAAATTAAGTGATCTTTCTCCGCTAAGAAATGAAAACAATGATCTCAATTGGAATCCTCCCGGGCATGGTGAAATATACACTGCTCTGGCAATTTCTGGTGTCCTGGAAAAACTAATAACACAAGGATTTGAGTATGTATTTATTTCCAATTCCGATAATCTTGGTGCTGTAATTGATGAAAAAATACTAACACATTTTGCTGAAAAAAAACTACTTTTCATGATGGAAATTTGTAAGCGAACTGAAATGGATAAGAAAGGCGGACATCTGGCCCAGACAAAAAAAGGACAGCTTATGCTCAGGGAAACTGCACAATGTCCAGATGATGAAATTGAACTTTTTCAAGATATTAATAGATATTCTTATTTCAATACTAATAACCTCTGGATAAATCTAAAAGCATTAAAACAGCGCTTGTATGAGACCAGATATTTGCTTCCATTAACAATGATATTGAATAAAAAAGAAGTTGATGGAGAAAAAGTTTATCAGGTGGAATCCGCAATGGGAGCAGCAATAAGTGTATTTAAAAATTCCAGAGCAATTATAATCCATCGTGATAGATTTGCGCCGGTAAAAACGACAAATGATATGCTGGCAATTTTAAGTGATGCTTATGAACTTACATCTGATTATAAATTGAAGTTAGTAAATGAGTATGATAAAGTACCGCATATTGAATTAAAAGAAGTATTCTATAAAGATATAAATGAGTTTAAAAAAAGATTTGCAGATGGAATTCCGTCTTTGAAAAAATGCAGGACGCTAAAAGTTACAGGTGATGTTTATTTTGGAAGAAACGTTGGAATAATTGGTGATGTGAAAATAATTAAAAATAGACACTTAGAAAATATAATTTTAGAAAATGAAGAGGTATAGTTTCTACATTCCCAAAGAGACTTTGGAAACGAGAGATAACCGGGGAATTGGGAACAAGATATTAATTAACTATTTCAATAAATTATCAAAGTCATTTTCAATTTTATCGTAGGAATTTTCCAGTATTTTTTTTAGTGTTGCTTTCTGTATCTGTCTTACACGTTCACGTGATAAACCGAGTTCTTCACCAATCTGTGCAAAGTTCTTTGATCTTCCACCTTCCAAACCAAAATACTGTTTTACAATATAAGCTTCACGAGAACCAAGAGCATTTATAGACTTATCAATACTCTTTTCTACTTTTTCGCGATAGTACAAAGTTTTGGGGTCAATTTGACTTCTATCCGTTAACAAATCACCAAGTGCAATGTTGCTATGATTTCTAGAAAAATTAGCATTATCAATAGAAAGTGTATTCTTTGTTTGGCCACTTACTTTTTTTATTGCGTTTTTATCAAGATTTGTGATCTTAGAAATTTCTTCAATAGTTGCCCTATGTCCAGTTTCACTGAAAACTTTATCTTTGGCATATTTGATCTTATTTGCCTGTGTTGCTTTTCCAAGCGGCATCCTGATAAGCGAAGTTTTCTCTGCAAGAGCAAAAAGTATTTTTTGCCTGATCCACCAAACAGAATAAGAAATAAGTTTATTATGCAGCTTAGGATCAAATTTATCAATTGCTTTTATCAAACCCATATTGCCTTCACTGATTAGTTCTGAAAGGGTAAGCCCTCTATTTTGATATTTAGCTGCAATTTTAACTACAAATTTAAGGTTGGAAGTAACAAGTTTTTCGATAGCAGCCTTATCACCTTTTTGAGCTTTGATAGCCAAAGCATGCTCTTCTTCTCTGCTTAGAGGTTCTATCTCAGCAATCTGATTAAGATAATTCTGCAAAGCTTTGTCGTTAAATACATTTTCTGCCATTAATTATTCCTTTTACTTTTGACGGGATTAACAAGATTAATTAAATTATATCTTTTCTTTCCACTCTATTCCTTCAATTTTTATCCAGTTCATCCAGTAAATTATGTCCAATTATTTTCAGACTGGATTAACGAGATCAACAGGATTATGTCTCTTCTTCTTTTGTTTCCTTTTTACAATTTTTATCCAGTTCATCCTGTAAACTCTTTTGTTTTATCTTAGCTTAAAACTCTTACTTTTCTTTTTACTTGTACTTCTTTACTACCAAAATTTATTAATAATCCAACATCTTTACCAGTTGCAGTAAGATAGTTTACAAGTTGCACTTCGTGGATTTTTGCAAGTTCTTTAATTGCTTTCAGTTCTAAGATGATTTTATTTTCAACAATAATATCTGCGATGAAATATCCAACTTCCTGATCATTATAAAACACCTGAATGGATTTTTGATTTTCTACATATAATCCTAACTTCTTTAGTTCGATGATTAAACAATTTTCATAAACAGATTCAAGAAATCCGCTACCTAATGTATTATAAATCTTATAACATGCACCAATAATTTTATCTGTCAGGTCAGCATATTTAAAATCCTTCATAAGACTTTCCTTTTTTGTTTACAGACATGATCAACAGGATTATGTCTCTTCTTCTTCCACTTTATCTTTCCTATTATCATGTCCATCCTGTTTATCCTGTCTACAATTTTTTCAAACATGAAATTCACGAATATGATCATAAATAAAATCAAGAAGCTCATCATTGTTCATATTTAGCTTTTTTGCTAAAGAAAAAACTATCTTCACGCCTGAAAGATTCATTCCAAGTTCAAGTGTTAATGTAATGATCGTGGTAATTTTTGTAACATCATTCCTATTAAAAAGTCTGGTGTTATGCTCCGATCTGATTGGTTTTAATAATCCTTTTCGTTCATACATTCTGATTGTTTGATCATGGACACCCAGCTGCTTTGCAACTTCCCCAATCTTCAATAATTTGTTTTTTTCTGTCATAATTTCCCTATAATAACTATAATCCCGGAAGTACTTCACGTGGATTAATTGCTTTCCCTTTTATTCGGTATTCAAAATGAAGATGTGGACCACTCGCCGTCCCTGTTTGCCCCACCGTAGCAATTGGTTGACCCTTGCTTACTGTCTCACCCAACCTGACCAAATTCGCTTCATTATGTGCATAAACGGTCATTATATAATTATCATGTTCAAGAATTATCACATTCCCATAACCACGTTGAGTTCCGGAATAAACAACCTTTCCATTAAGAGCTGCATGGATAGAATTGCCTTTATCAGCTGCGATATCAATTCCCTTATGAGGTCTACCGTTACGCAATCCGAATTCTGATGTAATTGTTCCATTTAAAGGTAAAGCCAATTTGGTTTTTGGTTTAGTTATCGTAGGATGTGTTGGAATTGTCTTTCCTGTTTTTCTGATTTTGGGTTTTTCCTGTTTTCCTGTTGGTTTGGAAGCTTCTACCGGCTTTGTTTTTCCTGCAATCAACATGATCTTTCTACCTGGTTCAAGTTTATAAGTGCTTAAATTATTGTAATCAAGGATATCAAAAACGCTTAGTCCGTACATTTTGGCAATACGGTGAATTGATTCTTTTGGTTTAACCAGATGATAACCTTTTTTGGGTATCTTACGTTGGGTTACAAATTCCTGATTTTTAACCGGATGCGGATAAAGAAATATTTTCTGTCCTACAAATACACGGTCTGAAGTCATATTATTAAACAATTTGATCTTCTCAATAGAAAGAGAATACTGTGCAGAGATGGATTGAAGTGTTTCCCCTTTTTTAACAATATGATAGTCACCTGAAGGTGTAACATACAGTGGATTGCTGGACAGTGCGAATAAAGTAGAAAATACCGCAATAATCAAACAGCATATTGTAATTCGCAACATCCATTTTCCTATTTTCATTTCATTCAATTTCCCAGATTAATATTTAATGCTGAAGCTTGAGAACTCTTCACTAATAATTATCTCTGATGTTTGTATATCATTAACTCTTGCCATTGGAGGTCCTTCTCTGAGCATATTGATAAAAAAATTTAAAATACTCTCCTCTCCAACAGCGACAATTTTCACATCTCCATTAATCATATTCCTGGCATACCCTTTTATGTTAAGCTCATTCGCTCCGTGTAGAACAAAGCCTCGATAGCATACTCCCTGCACTCTGCCTGAAACGATAATTTCAATTTCTTTCATTTTATACTCAATAATAATAAAACCATTCTATAAATATGAGTGAGACCGTGTCAAATAATTTAATAATCAGGGAAGGGAATCCTGAAATTTATAACAGGTACAAATAGTGGAAAATCAACAAAAAGTTTGACAAAGATTTAATTTTATTGATTGTGAAAATGTACTTGTTAAAACATGAGAGATACAATGAATATATTAATTGGATTTTACATAATAAGGAAATGAGTATTACAATATTAAAGTGAGTAAATGATCCATAAATAAAGGTGCAAAATGAAAGTTGGGAAAAGGTCGTATACACTACCAAATCGGGGGTACTGTGTCCGGCTTTCGACGGATCCACGAACTTTTTCGGGGACACATACATTATGTACATTATTAAAATGGAGGTAATTTGAAAATTAAACAAGACAAATTAAAAAAAGTATATTTAGATACAATTCCTAATCTTCTAAAAGACAGTATAAATGAAAAAAAGATCTCAGAAACATTATTATCTAACTATAATGGCAAAATTGCTGAAATTATTGATCGGTATAAAAATCTACCAGCAATAGTTGTTGATATAGGAGTTTATACTGAATCTTTGAAAGAAGCAAGACAAGTTTATATCGAAGGTTATTTTTATTCATGTATAGCAATGTGTTGTGTTACTGCTGAAAAAATTGCAAAAGATATATTAATTCAAAACCTTTTTATACAAAAAGATGATAATTTTGAAAATATACCTAAAGAAGCTATTAAGTATTTCGAAAAAATAAATTTGGAGACTATTAGGGAAATACTAATAAAATCTAATCTTATCAGTGGTAATCTACGAAATCCATATAAAAAATTAGTTGAGCTAAGAAATAGATATATGCATATAAGAGACATAACTGCAACAAAATCTGATGCAATTTCTGCTTTGAATTTTTTAAATTTTATTATCGAAGATACAATATCATTAATTTGAAACATATAAGAATTAGAGATTTTTTATGTCATTAATTATTTGTAGTGAATGTGGAAATAAAATTAGTTCAAAAGCTGATTTCTGTCCTCATTGCGGTAAAAAGAAAAAGAAAACTAACGGTTGTCTTATAGTATTCATTATTTTTGTATCAATATCATTATTAATTGGAGTAATAGATAGTTTTCCTAAATCAAGTAACAAATCAAAAACACAATTAAGTAGAAATCAATTTGATAAAAATATCGAAATTTATTATAGTAATATTAATACAGCATTGCAAAACAAAAATTATGAAAATGCTCTAACAAAGCTTAAATTATTCAAAAATTTTAATATGATTGATTATAAAAATATTAGAGAACTTTACGTAAAAACTTTGAAGATGAAAGTTTCAAAAATACCTTATTCTAACTTTCAAGCCAACATTAATATTTATAAAGAACTAGCATTATTAGAACCCAAGAATAATAAATTTAAAAAGAAACTAGATTATTATCAAAATCAATTAAATATTTTAAATCAAAAGAAGCAAAAAGAAGAAAATCGCAAGAAACTAATATCGAAACATTTTAGTTCTTGGGATGGCTCACATAATGGACTAACAAAGTATATAAAAGACTCTATGCATGATCCATCTTCTTATAAACATGTTGAAACTTTTTATGGTGATTATGGTGATTATTTACTAATTGAAACGAAGTTTCGTGGTAAAAACGCTTTTGGTGGTATTGTAACTAATTCAATAAAAGCAAAGGTAGATTTAAATGGTAATGTAATTGAAGTACTCTCACAATATCCATAGAGAAACTGTACATAACAATCGTGTCGTCGGTTTTCTTTCAATAATAAATTTGAAATGTGAAATTAGAAATTTGGATCGTTCCGATCCCGCTGCATACGTAAAATATTGTGGGCAAAAATATTAGGAGGCTAAATGAAAAGTAAATGGATGATATTTATAATAACTTTAATATTAATCAGTTGTTCAGATAAACCAATGAAAAAGAGAAATAATGCTGATTTGGAAAAAACAAAGGTGGTTGAGATTAAAGAAGAGACTCCACCATTAAAAACCTGCAGTATACAATTAGGTGACTTTGAAATGGGTGTAGACGGATATTCTCTTGGTAAGGAAACAGAACTCACAGAATTATTAAAGCAATTAAAAAATAATGAATGCGATATTATCGAAATTTCATATGGTTGGATTGGCTTATCGAGTGGTTATGCACCAGCAAAAATAATCTATAATAGACATACAAAAAGATTTCAACAAATATATGTGGAAACCAATGTAATTGAGGATTATAAAAACGTTGATGAAAATTGTTTGAAGGATTTTCTTGAGAAAGGTCACAAGTCTTTATGGGAATTAGAGAGTTACTGTAAAAATATTACTTATGATTTCAATAATAGAGAAATGAAACATAGTGCAATTGGTCAAAAACCAGAACAAAATACATTAGATGGTTCAGTATTAATTGTTAAGAATTATGTAAAATTAAATGCAAAAGATGCAACAAGTATTGAATTTCTTGAATGGTCAAAAGTAACTAATTATGGTAAAAATTGGATTGTACGTTGCAAATTTAAAGGTTCTAATTCATTTGGTAATGTTGTTATTCAAAATGTGTGGTTTTATATTCAAGACAATAAAATTGTTAATACAAAAATTATTGAATAATTGCCCATAACGAGCATGTCGCTTAAAAAATTATAAATTATAATGTGAACCGTCTTTACTACGTTTCGCCGCATCGAGAATATGAAATGAGAATCAGTAGTAAGAAATGAAGAATTAATTTAACATTTTCAATCTTCAATCAACAATCATAAATTTTAAATTGCAAATCTATATCTTGACACAAAAAAGGATGTCCGATCGTAATTAAATATGATAGAAGAAGGGAATATTATGAATAAAGGCATCTTTAAGAAATATTTGGAAAAACATCTACCGCAAAAAGCAGAAGAACTTATGATCAAATTTGAGAGTCTACTTGAAGTATTATGGGAAGAAAATTCCAAAGTTAATCTCATTTCGCGGAAAACACCGCAAGAAGAATACTGGATCCGCCACTTTTTAGATTCTCTGCTCCCAATTGAGATTTTAGATTTTTCCAATAAAAAAATACTGGATTTCGGAACTGGCGGCGGATTGCCGGGAATACCTTTGAATCTTGTCTTTCCGGATACAGAATTATACCTGTTGGATTCTACGCATAAAAAGATCAATGCTGTGAAAAATATTATTAAAATGCTTGACCTTTCATCGTGTTTCACGATTGTTTCACGATTGGAAGATTTAGAGAATAACTGGTTTGGATCTTTCGATATTATAGTGTGCAGGTCAGTGAAAATATTGCCGAAATATAAAAGTGTTTTATTCAAATTGATAAAAGATAACGGAAAAATAATTTTGTATAAAAGCAAGCTAATTGATGATATAGGGCAATTCAAAAAGCGTCGGATACACGATGTTTCACATCCTGCAATTGGTGAGCGAAAAATAATTATTATTGAAAAGTAGTGATAAATATATTAGTAGTGAATGATGATGATACCTGCTGAATATTTTGGAGAAAACATGGGAAAAATTATTGCAATTGTAAATCAGAAAGGTGGTGTTGGGAAGACAACTTCCGCAATTAATATTGCCTCTGCTCTTGCAATTTATGAAAAGAAGACACTCTTAATAGATTTTGATCCTCAAGGAAATTCATCCAGCGGAATAGGTGTAGATGGGAATAGCCCCAATATTTATGAAGCTCTTATAAGCAAAGTTAAATTGAGCGAAGTTATAAAGAAATCTCCAATATTAGAGAAATTGGATATTGTCCCTTCTAACGTAGATCTGAGTGGTGCAGAAATAGAATTAGTGAAAGAATATTCACGTGAATTCAAACTTAAAGAAGCTTTAGAACCTGTCAAAGATGATTATGATTATATTATTATAGACTGCCCTCCTTCTTTGGGCTTACTAACTGTAAACACACTTACCGCTTGCACAGATGTACTCATTCCAATTCAGTGTGAATATTATGCTCTTGAGGGTGTGAGTCAGCTTCTTAACACAATTAGATTAATAAAAAAGGGACTTAACCCCGATTTGAATATTATGGGAATTTTGCTCACTATGTACGATAGGAGACTTAACCTTTCTCTTCAAGTTGCCAAAGAAGTGAGACGCTATTTCCAGGAACAGGCATTCAATACTATTATTCATCGAAGTGTCAAATTGAGTGAAGCACCCAGTTTTGGAAAATCAATATTCCATTACGACATTAAATCTACGGGTGCTAAAAGCTATTTACAATTAGCAAAGGAAGTGATGGCAAGATGACAAAATTAGGAAAAGGATTAGAAGCCTTAATAAGTGCAGTTCCTGAATCTACAGATGTTTCAACTGGGATAACCACAATAAAAACTGATAAGATCAAACCAAATAGATATCAACCGAGAAAGCTATTTAACTCTGAAAAATTACAGGAACTAGCAAATTCACTGAAAGAGAATGGAATAATCCAACCGATTATCGTAACTACAACAGATGAAGGTGATTATGAGCTTATTGCCGGTGAACGTAGACTGGAAGCATCTAAGCTAGCGGGATTCAGCGAAATACCTGTTATTATTCGCAGTGTTTCACCTAAAGAGCAACTGCAATTCGCGATAATCGAAAATGTACAGAGAGAAAACCTTACAGCAATTGAGGAAGCAAAAGCATATCAACAATTGAATGAAGAATTCAAACTTACACATGCACAAATATCTGAAATCGTTGGTAAGGACAGAGTAACTATAACCAATTTTATCAGGTTATTAAAATTGAGTAATGATATACAGCTGATGATATTAAATGATCAGATATCATCCGGGCATGCAAGGGCTATTTTGCAGGTTGATGAAGAACTAAGAGATGAGTTTTCGCAACTTATTATAAAGAATAAGCTTTCTGTTAGAAAAACAGAGGAAGAAGCTAAGCGAATAAAAGAAACAGGTTTAGTTTCTCATTCTAAAAAGAAAAAAGTTGTAATTGATATTCCCGAATTAAAAGAATTTGAAAAAAACCTGAAACATAAATTCAAATCTAAAGTTAAAATTTCTGATAATAATTATAAGGGAAAAGTTAGCTTCTATTACTCTTCTCAAGATGAACTGAAAAAATTATTGGATAAATTAGGAAAATGAAATTTATTGTTGCAATATTATTGATCATCGTTTTACTAATCACAGCCTGGTTTTATGCAGAAAATATCAAGCTGAAAAAGCTGGTATTAAAACAACAGGAAGAACTTGTAGTTTCAGCAAAATATATAAAGCAATTAAATAGAAAAATTGCAGATGACATTAATCTTGTTTCATTTTCCAAAACAAATGAAGAGAAAATACAAGCATTATTGGATACTTATTTAGAAGAGCAAAATGGAGATGTAAATGGAAATTACGGAAAAGTTATTCATTATAATGAGAAACGTAGATTTATGCCGGATATTATTCCCGTAAAAGGTGATTTTGCTATAAGCCAGCGGTTTTCTGAGAAGCATCCCGGATTGGATTTTGCAGCCGCTACAGGTACTGAAGTTGTAGCTGTCGCAGCAGGCGAAATACTGTCTGTATATTACGATAAAAATTATGGTAATGTAATAATGATAGATCATTTTAATGAATATGCTACGCTTTATGCACATCTTGCAACAACATTTTTTGAGGGCAAAAATACTGTGGAAAAGGGAGAGACTATTGCACTGGTTGGAAATACTGGAAATAGTTCTGCTCCGCATCTGCATTATGAAATAATGTTAAATGGGGTAAATGTCGATCCAGAAGAATATATTAATGTTAAAAAGTAGGAGGAAATAAAATATGAATAAGAATAGAAAAGTTGAACTTTCAACCATAATTGGAAAAGGAAGTAAAATAAAGGGTACGCTATATGTTCAGGGTGGTATACGAATTGATGGCGAGATTGAAGGAACTATTGAATCTGACGGATTTGTAACCATTGGGGCATCAGGAGTTGCCAAAGCAGATATTAAAGCGGATGAATGTCTTATTTCCGGTAAGGTAATTGGAAATGTAACCTGTAAAGATGCTATTGAGCTGGATAGAAGTGCCAAAATGAATGGTGACATTATTGCAAAAATTTTAAAAATTCATACAGGAGCAGTTTTCAATGGGAGCAGTTCTATGACCTCAGGTTCTAAACCAATAAGAAAGCCAATAATAACAGAAGATGTGGAAAAAAAAGAGCTCGCTGAATAGTGAATTATTAAAGTACATAAACTTGATAACACAATTAGGTCTTACCGTTGTTAGCTCAATACTTATTTTTTTAGCAGGAGCGATATATCTGGAAAAAAGATTCCAAACAGATGGAGTATTAATTTTAGTTGGCGTTGTGTTAGGTGTATCTGTTGGAATTTTTGCAGCATACAAATTATTAAAAAAAACATTCAAAAAAGAATAAGTAAAAAATATGGAAAACAATAATAAATATATTAATAAAATATTGCTGATTATTCTCTTGACAAACATTCTTGCATTTTTGTTTTTACCGTGGTTCTTTAAGCAATCTATAAGCTGGATTATGGGCACAATAGGAAGTGCTGGAAATTTTTTTTGGCTGGCTCATAATTTAAAGAAAAGAATAGGACTTTTACCAACGAAATCACGTGTTAATGCAGCTAAGGGTTCGCTAACGAGATATGCCATACTAACAATCTTTGCACTTGCAGTATTCTTTCTGGTAAAACCGGATATCATTATTTTCGGTGCTGGTTTGCTTTCTGCACAGATCGTGATATACATAGTTGAAATTGTAAGTAATTTGAAAAACAATAAGTATTTTAGAGGATAGAATGACTAAAAAGAAAAGCCCGATCTTAAAGATTTTTATTTTCTTTATCATTATTGAAACTGCCCTTGTATTTGTTTCAAGTGGCTTCAATAAACAACTCCAAATTGGATTTGATGATGGAAAATTTGTTTTTAGAAATATTCAGAGCCATTACGACCTTCAAGAAAAAATAACCGAAGAATTCCAGATAGATGAATATTATCGTCAAAACGGTGAAACGCCAAAAATTTACGGTAGTAATAAAACCTATGAATTCTTTAAAAATATATTTGGTAAAACTACAGCAATTGGAACATTCCAACTTTTGCGGATGCTGCTTATTGTTGATATTCTGCTACTGTTTATTGCTCTCCTGATAAAAAAGAAATTATTGAAAAGACCTTCCCAACCTCAGATATTATTTGAAATGGTATACACTGCTTTGGAACAATTTGTGACAGAAACACTTGGCAAAGAAAAAGTAAATTTTACACCCTATATTGTAACTCTTTTTTTATTCATCTGGGTCAGTAATATGATTGGAATGATCCCGATCCCGGGATTTATGGAACCAACCAGAAATCTTAATGTTCCACTTGGACTTGGAATTCTTGCAGTATCCATTGTTCATATAACAGCAATTAAAGTAAAAGGTGTATGGGGTCATCTCAAAAATTATGTAAACCCAGTTAAAAACCCCCTTTTCCTTCTCGACATTATTGGAGAAATTTCTAAGGTTGTATCAATTTCTTTCCGATTATTTGGGAATATTTTGGGAGGAGCAATCATTATTACAGTTGTCTCATCTCTGGTTAGTTACGTGGTTTTACCAGTTGGTTTAATTCTTTTCTTTGGACTGTTTGTTGGAACAATACAGGCATTTGTTTTCACAATGCTGGCACTTACATATATCGGTGTTGAAATCTCGGAGTAATAATGGAATTATCTGTTGAATATATTAGAATTGCAGCATATCTCGGAGCGGGAATAAGTGTTGGTTTGGGGGCAATTACCACGGGCATTGGATCAGGAATAATTGCTGGTGAGGGTGCTCTGGGAGTAATGAGACAACCCAAAGCTAATGACCAATTATTCAGAACGATGCTTATTGGTCAAGCAGCGGCACAAACTGCAGGAATCTTTGCCTTAGTGATTTCCATGCTGTTGATATATGGTGGTTTTGATATTACTGAAGGCGGTTGGTATAGAGCTGCTGCTTTACTTGCTGCCGGATTGGCTATGGGAATTGGTGCATTTGGTCCCTCTTTGGGTGCAGGATATTCCGGTGGAGAAGCATGCAAATCTGTAGCAAGAATGCCAAAACATGGTAATGCAATAATGGGAAATATGCTCATAGGTCAGGCATTATCACAAACTTCTGCCATATTTGCCCTCGTTGTGGCATTATTGCTTTTGTATTCTGTTCCAAATCAACCGATAGGACTTTCAGTAGGTAAGATTTTATTAAAATCAATTTCATTGATTGGGGCAGGAATGGCAATTGGACTGGGAACGATTGGTCCCGGGGCAGGGATTGGTTATGTTGCCGGTAAAGCAAATGATATGATGGGTAAATTCCCTAAAGAAAGATCAAAAATTATGAGAACGATGTTTCTCGGAGCAGCAGTATCAGAATCAACAGCGATCTATTCGTTAGTGGTTGCTTTTCTGCTGATCTTTGCAGTATAAATAATTTAGTATAAAGATATTGGAGGAAAAATGGATAACATTACATTAGCACAAGGAATCGTAAAAGCTGCTGCACTTCTGGGTGCAGGAATGTGTATGGGAATGGGTGCTTTAGGACCAGGGGTTGGTGAGGGATTTGTAGCGGGTAAAGCTTGTGAAGGAATAGCTCGTTCACCGGAAAATGCAAGTCTTATTACACGTACTATGCTTGTTGGTCAGGCTGTGTCTGAGTCAACAGGTATCTATTCACTGGTTATTGCACTTTTGTTGATATTCTCAACTTAAGAGTAACCCAAAACCTGACATTAAACGCTAGTTGGAAGAAATAATTTCCAACAGCGAAATATTAATTTGGAGATTTTATGATTAGTATAGATTATTCTCTCATTATTGTGATTCTGAATTTCATACTTTTACTGATCGTTCTGAATAAGATTCTGTATAAACCGATCAAAAAAATCTTGGAAGAGCGGCAGCAAAAAATAGCTTCCAATATTGATGAAGCAAAGGCTTCCCGTATGAAAGCTGAAAAACTTGTTGAAGAAAAAAATGATAATTTAAAGCAATCTGCTGAAGAGATTAGGAAGATGAAGAATGCTGCTACCAGTGATGCTGAAGGTAAAGCCAAAGACATCATGAAAAATGCAAAAGAACACGAAAAACGAATATTAAAGGATACGGAAAAACAACTTAAAACCGAGAAAGTAAAGGTTATGGGAGAAATAGAAGATGAACTGACAGAAATGATTGCAGAACTTTCTTCTAAATTTCTATCAGAAAAACTTGATGAGAAGAGAGATAAAGAATTGATAAAAAAAATTATCTCTGAGAAAAGAAACAAATGAAAAATACACTCGTTGCTCAACGATATTCTCATGCTATTATTAGTGGACTTGATGATAAAGAAATTAAATCAATATTAGCTGATGTCGAGATAATGAACAGTTCAATAAAAACTGAGCCAGAGCTTATAAAGACAGTTAATTCTTATCTATTTCCAGCTAATAAGCGTTTGGAAATAGCATTAAGTATGACGCAGAAATTAAAGAACATAGAGCTTTGGAAAAACTTATTCAGTATTCTCATTAAAAAACACAGATTTAATATTATCACAGAGATTCTGCAAGATTTGGAAAACAAGATATTAGATAGGCATAACAAAATCAAAGTTGGATTAACCATTGCTCATGAATTACCCGAGAATGTGATTAATTCTATATCATTAAAATTAAAAAATATTCTAGAAAAAAATGTAATTTTAGAAACAAAAATCGATCCTGATATATTAGGAGGATTTGTAGCTACTACGGATTCTTTGTTAATTGACGGATCAATCAAAAATAATTTAGTAAAGCTGTTAAAAGTTAAGTCAATAAAAAAGAAATGAGGCCAGTATGAAAATACAACCAGATGAAATAAGTTCGATCCTGAGAGATAAGATCAAAGGACTAAAATTTGATATTGATATTTCTGAAACCGGAAAAGTTGTTCAGGTAGGAGACGGTATTGCCCGTATTTATGGAATGGACAATGTGATGGCAGGCGAAATGATAAAATTCCCCGGTGATGTTATGGGAATGGCATTGAACCTGGAAGAAGACAATGTCGGATGTATCATATTTGGTGAAGCGGAAAAGATCAAAGAAGGTGATATTGCCAAAAGGACTAAGAAGATCCTTCAGGTTCCTGTAGGTGAAGCGATGTTGGGTCGTGTTGTGAATGCTCTTGGAGAACCACTGGATGGAAAAGGTGAAATCAAAGTTGAAGAATATCATCCTGTTGAGAGAAAAGCTCTTGGTGTGATACAAAGACAGCCGGTAAAAGAACCGCTTCAAACAGGACTTAAGGCGATTGACTCAATGATACCAATTGGAAGAGGACAACGCGAATTGATCATTGGTGACCGCCAGACAGGTAAAACAGCAATTGCGATCGATACGATTTTAAATCAGAAAGACACTGATATTATTTGCGTTTATGTAGCTATCGGACAAAAAAAATCGTCTGTTGCAAAAATAGTAAATACACTTGAAGCAAGTGGAGCTATGAAATACACTATTGTGGTTATTGCCTCAGCAGCAGAATCAGCTTCCTTGCAGTATCTTTCACCATATTCAGGATGTACAATGGGAGAATATTTCCGTGATAAAGGAAAACACGCACTCATTATTTATGATGATCTATCTAAACATGCTGTATCTTACAGAGAACTCTCTTTACTTCTAAGAAGACCGCCCGGACGTGAAGCATATCCTGGAGATGTTTTCTATCTTCATTCACGTCTTTTGGAACGAGCTTCTAAACTTAATGATGAACTGGGAGGTGGTTCACTTACTGCTCTTCCAATTATTGAGACACAAGCAGACGACCTGACGGCTTATATTCCAACGAATGTTATCTCGATCACGGATGGTCAGATTTTTTTGAATAGTCGTTTATTCCATTCAGGAATCCGTCCTGCAATTAATGCCGGACTTTCTGTATCACGTGTAGGTGGAAATGCACAGCTTAAATCTATGAAAAGCGTAACAGGGCAACTTCGTGTTGCTTTGGCTCAATATACGGAACTTGAAGCTTTCGCTAAATTCGGATCAGACCTCGATAAAGCAACTCAAGCACAGATTACAAGAGGAAGACGGATAGTTGAAATACTGAAACAAGCACAGTATTCACCTTTATCAGTAGCTAAACAGACATTCATTATCTTTATGGCAAATGAAGGTTATCTTGATGAAATTGAAGTGGAAAATGTGCAAAAATTTGAAGAGGAACTTTATTCTACATTAGACTCCGAATATAAAGAATTCATGGAAAGCATGATCAAGGATAAACTTACCGACAAAACAAAAGAAGCTATGCATAAAATTTGCAAAAAAGTATTATCAAAATTTTAGGGAATTATGGCTAATTTAAGAGAGATTAAAACACGGATTGAAAGTGTTAAGAGTACAAAGCAGATCACAAATGCTATGAAAATGGTAGCTGCATCCAAGTTACGAAAAGCTCAAGATAATATTATTAATGCCAGACCGTATTCAGATCACATAAATCAAATGCTTCAAACACTGAAGAATAAAAATATTTCTTCCGATCATCCCTTATTGGCTGAAGCTACAGGTAAAGGTAAAACAGCTTATGTGGTTGTAACTTCCGATAGAGGTCTTTGCGGTTCTTTTAATACACACATAATAAAAGAGGCAATTGCTCACCATAAGGAAAATCCTGATGCTGATCTGGTCTGTATTGGGAAAAAAGGTTATGATTATTTCAAAAAACATTCTACAAAGGTAACAGAGAATTATATCAATCTTTTCAATGAGATGGACTTCAGTGTTTCAGGGGATGTAGCAGAAAAAATATTAAGTTTGTTTTTAGATGAAAATTATGATAAAATCAATGTTATTTATAATGAATTTAAATCTGCGATCCGGCATGATATTGTGGTAAAACAACTCTTACCAATCGTTCCTATTGAATCCGAAAAAAATTCCAAATTAGATTACGTTTATGAACCGGATGAAGATACAATAATATTTGAACTTGGAATAAAATATATTCATGTTGATATTTGGAGAATAATGTTAGAATCTTCCGCTGCGGAGCAAGGTGCCAGAATGACTGCAATGGATTCTGCAACTGAGAATGCTGCTGAACTAATTGATAGACTTACTCTTAATTATAATAGAGCAAGACAGGCAGCGATCACAACAGAGATAATTGAAATATCGTCTGGAGCGGAAGCTATCCAGCAATAATAGAAAAAAGTTATAGAATATAAGAGGTATTTATGTTAGAAGGAAAAGTTATACAGGTTATCGGACCAACTGTAGATGTGGAGTTTCCAGAAGGTCATCTTCCAGCGATTCATAATGCGCTTAAAATTGAGAGAAAAGAAAGCTCGGATCTCGTCTTGGAAGTCCAAATGCATCTCGGTGAAAATAAGGTCAGAACCGTATCAATGGATTCAACGGACGGCTTGGTTAGAAATACAAAAGTTATAGATACAACAGAACCAATAATGGTACCTGTGGGCGTAGAAGTCTTGGGTAGAATGATAAATGTGATCGGTGAACCTATTGATGGTGGTGGACCGGTTACAGCAAAAGAAAAATATCCTATTCATCGTCAGGCTCCTCTATTTGAAAATCTTTCAATAGAAGAAAAAATTCTTGAAACAGGGATCAAGGTAATCGACCTTATTGAACCATATTCTAAAGGTGGAAAGATCGGACTATTTGGTGGTGCTGGTGTTGGGAAAACGGTACTGATACAAGAACTTATAAGGAATATTGCAATCGAGCATGGTGGTTATTCTGTGTTTGCCGGAGTGGGTGAGAGAACCAGAGAAGGAAATGACCTTTGGTTAGAAATGAAGGAATCTGGTGTTATTGAAAAGACAGCATTAGTTTTTGGTCAGATGAATGAACCTCCAGGAGCTCGTCAGAGAGTTGGTCTTACCGGACTTAGTATTGCAGAATATTTTAGAGATGTAGCAAAGAAAGATGTACTTTTATTTATCGATAATATTTTCCGTTTTACACAAGCAGGGTCAGAAGTTTCTGCTCTTTTAGGAAGGATGCCTTCAGCAGTTGGATATCAACCTACTTTGGCAACAGAAATGGGTAATCTACAAGAGAGAATTACATCTACAAAAGACGGCTCAATTACTTCAATCCAGGCTGTGTATGTTCCAGCTGATGATTTAACAGATCCTGCTCCAGCTACAACATTTGCTCACCTTGATGCAACAACAGTACTTTCCAGAAGAATTGTAGAACTCGGTATTTATCCTGCCGTTGATCCGCTTGATTCAACCAGTCGTATACTCGATCCACAGATAATTGGCAAAGAACATTATAAAGTTGCACGTGAAACGCAGCGAGTGATCCAAAAATATAAAGACCTTCAAGATATTATCGCAATTCTTGGAATGGATGAACTTTCTGAAGAAGATAAAATCATTGTTAATAGAGCACGTAAATTAGAGAGATTTTTCTCTCAGCCATTCTTTGTAGCAGAGCAATTTATAAATACTTCCGGAGTTTATGTACCACTAAAAGAAACAATTTCTGGCTTCAAGGCAATTCTTGATGGTGACTGTGATATATGGCCAGAACAGGCATTCCTCTATGTTGGAAATATTGAATCTGCTGAAGAAAAAATGCATAATATTAGGAAAGGAAAATAGTATTCCTGATGAGTAAAATTCATATTAAAGTTATTCAGCCAACTCAGATCAGAATTGATAAAGAATGCGATCATTTAATTATTCCTGGTGTTGCTGGTGATTTTGGGATTTCTTTTGACCATACACCGTTTATTACAAAAATTAGGATAGGCGTTCTTCAACTTTTCCAAAATGAATATTGCGAAGAATATGCAATCCATGATGGATTTGTTACAGTGGAAAATAATGTTGTAACAATTGTATGTGATACGATTGAAAAGAAAAATGAGATAGATATTGCACGTGCTAATGCATCAAGGAAACGTGCTGAAAAACGACTGAAAAGTTCAGAGGAAAATATAAATTTCCGACGCGCTGAGTCTTCCTTGAAAAAAGCTCTTGTTCGGTTGGGATTGAATTCTGAATAAATAATAAGAGGGTGGCTAAGGTCACCCTTTTTTAATAAAGGTGTCAGGATAAAAAATGAAAATCAGATACTTCTTATTTTTTTTACTAGTAATAATAATTTCTTGCACAGAAAAAAAAGAGAATAAAATTCAAAATATTATTGAACTGGTAATTGTTAAAACAGATACATCAAAAAAAATAACTCAACCAGAAAAACAAAGAATTAAAAAAGAACAATCCAAACAAGACATTCAAATAAAATTACAATATAAAAATTTTACAAAAGGTATATATTTGACAGCATATACTATTAACACACCTAAATTTTATACGATATTAGATAGTGCTGATGCTGCTGGGATAAATACCTTAATTTTTGATCTCAAGAATATGAATGGACACATTTTCTTTAGAATGCCGCAAAAAGGCTTTCTGACAAGCGAAAATATTAAACCGATCGTTAACATTAATAAAGTAGTTAATGCAGCTCATGAACGAGATATGAGAGCCGTTGCCAGAATGGTAATGTTCCATGATCAGTTAACCGCACAACGAGATTCGACATTAATGCCTGAAAATACAAATGGCGGAGTATGGAAAGAAAGCAAAAGAAAAAAAGCTTCCTGGCTGGATTCATCAAATATGTATGTTCAAAATACTTTATTGGATATTATTGAGGTAATTGCACAAAAAGGTGTAGATGAGATTCAACTGGATTATGTTCGATTCCCAACTCAGGGAAAAATTTCAGAAGCGATATTTGCCTTTCAAAAAGAAGATTATACAAAAGCTGAAAATGATTCAACATACATTTTCAGACAAAAATCTGATATTATTATGGACTTTGTTTCAAAAGCAAAACAGATATGTGACAAATATGAAGTCACATTAACTGCCGATTTATTTGCTATAGTATCGTGGCAAAGAAAAGCTGATATAAATGCTACAGGACAAGATATCAAGAAGATGACTAAATATCTCGATGCCATACATCCAATGATCTATTCATCTCATTTTGCTAAAAATTTTGGATTTAGAGAGAATCTTTACAATGAGCCATATTTCATCGTTTATAAGGGAATTATATTATCAAAAAGATATGCCGGTAGTGAATGTAGAGTTATTCCATATATTCAATCAAATTCATGGAAGGTCAATTACGGATATGATTATATTACTGCACAAATACAAGCGGTTAAAGATTCAAATTCTGATGGATACATACTTTGGAACGCATCAAATAAATATTATCAGACTCTAAGATGGATTAGAGAATTTGATAATCTGAATTAATGTTTCACGTGAAACAAGAAGTTATTTCAATAAACTTTTTGTTAAAACTTTAACAATTTCTTCATTTGTTTTCGCACTTCTTAGAATGTTTAATATCCCTTCATTCATTAATAATTTTGATATGTAAGAAATTGAAAATAGATGTTGAATATCATCATGTAACAATAACATGAAAAATAGCTTTACAGGTTTATTGTCTAAAGCATCGAACTCAATATCTTCAGCTGATCTTCCAAACAATATACTCGGCTTCTTTATCTTTGAAGGATGCAAATGCCGCGGATGTAGTAAAGCTACACCTTTGCCTATTGCTGTTGACACCAGTTCTTCTCTAGCTACAACGACCTGATACAACCATCTATGGTCACGAACAATTTTCAGATCCTTTGCTTTTTTTGACATCTCTCCAATTGCTTCGTATTTGTTATCTGCTATAAAATCTAGATGGATATATTTCGGTTTAAAATAATCAGAAAATTTGCAAACTGACCTTTTTAATGCTAAATGTTCAATTTCTCTTTCGTTCAAATTTGCAAGCCATTCATCAACTTCTGCTTTTTCTATTTTATAAGTGTTCCCAACTTTCTTTGCAGAAAATATTTTACTTTTTGTCATCTCCTTAATTACTGAATCAGTAACTTTTAAATATGCAGCAGCTTGTCTCAATGTTAAATACTCAATTACCATAAATTCTTCCTTTAATATATTTTTTTAAAACTCTTATCTTCTTTATATTTATATTTGTCAAGTATTAGAGACAATTTTCTTGACAGATAAACTATTAAAAGATTGGTAAATTTATGAAATTTGAAATTATCTTAGTGATTACTCTACTTATAATTGGCTGTAGCTATTCAGTCTATACAACAGGTTATCCGTATCTTAAAACTGTTCTTATTTTACCTGTTGAAAATCAAACTAGTAATTATGATCTTTTAGATTTAGCCTTTAATTCTCTTATTGATAGTTATGAAATGGATGGACGTCTTAAATTAGTTGGATTATCCCCTGATTGTCAATTAGAATGTAGCATTCATGATTATTCTAATAAAATTTTTTCATATTCTGGATCATCAATAGATGAATATGAGGTTCGTATTTTATTCGATATAACCTTTACTGATTTATTAAAAAATACTGTTCTCTGGCAAAATAGTTCTTTAGTTATTTCAGAAAGATATTCTATTTCTGATGAAAATAGTCAATTTAAGAGTGAAGTTGAATCTCAAGAAGAAATATTTGTAAAGCTTTTCGAAATTATAATGAAAAATACCTTAGAAGAATGGTAAGAATAAATAAATACTTAGCACAATGCAATCTTGGATCCCGTAGATCTGTTGAAAAATTAGTTTTAGATGGTAAAATTTCAATTAATGGTAAAGTTGAAACAAATCTTTCTTTACAGATTAATCCAAACGTGGATATCATAAAACACGAAGGAAAACTAATTATTCCTAAATCAGAAAACATCTATTTGATGCTAAATAAACCGAAAAAATACCTGGTATCGAAAAAAGATGATTTTGATAGAAGGCTTATTTATGATCTTTTACCCGATTTTGGAACTAATTTATTTTATATTGGCAGATTGGATTATATGTCAGAAGGTTTGTTGTTACTTACAAACGATGGTGATTTCGCAGAAAAAATTATCCATCCTAAATATAAACTTCAAAAATTATACAAAGTAAAAATCAAAGGAAATATAACTTCCGATAGTATTGATAAGCTTCGAAAAGGAATTATCTTAAATGGGAAAAAAACAAAACCTGCTATTGTTTATGTAAATAATGTTAAAAATAATATAACTACACTTAAAATAACTATCTTCGAAGGAAGGAAAAGACAAATTCGCTATATGCTGAAAAGCGTAGGTTCTGAGGTTCTGGAGTTAAAAAGATTACAGATTGGAAATGTGAAATTAAATAAACTTCCATTAGGGATGTGGCGAATGCTCAAGCCCTCTGAAGTAACGTCATTGCTTTATACAAGCAAAACAAACACAAAAAGGAAATAAAATGAAAATAGGTTTAATTGGTTTACAAAATTCAGGAAAAACAACAATATTTAATTCACTTACTGGATTAGAAGCTGAAGTGACTTCTTATTCATCTCAAAAAATAGAACCTAACCAGGGAATTGTTCAGGTTGAGGATGAAAGAGTGGAAAAGCTTTCGGAAATGTACAATCCTAAGAAAACTATTTTTGCAACAATTGAATATATTGACTTTGTTGGATTATCCGAAAATAAAAACAATAATGATGCATTTAGTAATTCTGGAATGGGACTAGTTAAAACTGCAGACGCTCTTGCCCTCGTAGTTCGCAATTTTGATGATCCTATTTCGGGTAATGCAGCAGATCCATTTTCTGATGTGGATTCAATTGATTCTGATATGATTATTTCAGATTTAATAATTGCAGAAAAAAGACTTGATAAAGTTGAATTAAGTAAAAAAAGAGGAATCAAGGATTCAGCTCTTCAACTTGAAGAAAAGGCTCTTTTAAAAATAATTGCACATCTTGAAGATTCAAATCCGATTCGAACTCTTGATCTTGCAAGTGATGAAGAAAAAGCTGTCCGTGGATTTCAATTCATTACACAAAAACCTTTGCTGGTAATACTTAATTCTGATGAAGATAATTTTGGCAATAATGATTTGTTAATTAACAGTTTAAGTAAAAAATATAATGTTATAGAATTTGCAGGAACCTTTGAAATGGAATTAAACTCTTTAGATACAGATGAGGCAATTGAATTCATGAAGGATATGAATATTAGCGAATCCGCCAGAAATCGTCTCACCAAGTTTTCTTATGATCTTCTTGGTTATCTCAGTTTCTTTACAGTAGGAGAAGATGAAGTTCGAGCCTGGACAATCACAAAAGGTGATAATGCAGTTGAAGCAGCCGGTAAGATCCATTCTGATCTTGCAAGAGGTTTTATTCGTGCGGAATGCTTCTCATACAATGATCTAATACAGTACGGTAGTGAAAAAAATTTGAAAGAAAAAGGTTTATTCAGACTTGAAGGTAAAAAATACATCGTTCAAGATGGAGACATATTAAATATAAGATTTAGCGTTTAGATTTAGATATTTAAATTAATCTATCAGCGAAATTCATATATAATAACGCAATGAGGTAAAAATGGAAAAAGAAGGTAAAAATAAATTTCTACAAATATTTTTTGGAATTATCATACTGCTGTTTTCGTTATTGTTTCTGGTATCAATCTTGGTTCCTCTCAGTGAAATAGTGCAGGATTATCAACTATTACAAAAAGCAGAACTAAATATTTTCAAATTCATTAAATTAGATTTTCCTCCTGTTTCTAATCCTATTGGTCCCTTTGGAGCATTCTTTGGATATTGGTTCTCTCTAATATTCGGCAAATTTTTTAGCATTTCATTGCTTATAGGCAGTATGTTTCTGGGATTTTTCATGATCTTTCTAATAAAAGAAAAACATCCTTATACACGTGTAATAAGTTTTATTATATTTGCATTCTTTGCTAATATTGGTTCATTTGTAATTTTTCCAAGATATCTGGATGCTGCAGGAATTATTCCCTGGAAATTATACAGTTTTCTAATAAATATATTTGATCGTACCGGAACAGGTATTATTTCTTCAACTGTAGTCTTTATTTCATTGATCTTTATTTTTGATATTGAGAATATCCGGAAATTTCTTATTTTTATTGCAATTACGGTAGGTCGTGGGATTAAAGCATTATTCTCAATGATATTCTCAAAGAAACCAAAGAGAGAAAAAAAAAAGAAACCTTTAAAACAGAAAAAGAATAAAACACCTAAGATTACTGACCATGCAGTTAGAAAAGAAAAACAAGAAGAATTTAAAAAGCCTATTATCCATCCTCAACAAATGACTCAGAATAAAGATGATATTAATGATATACTTATGGAATATGCTGTACCAGATGTTGTTCGCTTTCTTTCAAGTGTACAGCCATCAAAAGAAGATAGAGAGGAAATTCAAAGAAACATCAATAATATTAGCAGGATTCTTATTGATAAACTTGCAGAATTTGGGGTTAATGCAGAAGTTAAAAATGTAAATATCGGACCTATCATAACTCAATATGAAATTGAACCTGCACCGGGAGTTAAGGTAAGTAAATTCCATGCTCTGGCGGATGATCTAGCGTTAGCTATTAAAGCTAAAAGTATTCGTATTCAAGCTCCAATCCCTGGTCGCGGATTAGTTGGAATTGAAATTCCAAATAAAAACCGAGATACAATTTACTTAAAAGATATTCTACAATCTGATGAGATGAAATCTTTTAGGGGACATATCGCATTAGGTCTTGGAAAAGATATTGCCGGAAATCCTATAATAGCAGACCTTGCTGCAATGCCGCATTTGCTTATTGCTGGAGCCACAGGAACAGGTAAAAGTGTCTGCATTAACACAATTATTAATAGTATTATTTTCCGGATGAAGCCAGAAGAAATTCGTTTTATTCTTATCGATCCTAAAAGAATTGAACTATCAGTTTATGAGGGAATTCCACATCTGATCCAGGAAGTTGTAACAGATAATGAAGATGCTCTAAAAGTGTTACATTGGTGTGTCTCAGAGATGGAAAAACGCTATGAGCTTTTACAAAAGCATAAAGTAAAAAATATTGCTTCCTATAACAAACAAGTGAAAGAATTACTGAAAAAGACTAAAAAAACAGAAAACTCTGAAATTTTAGATGAACCAATACCATATATTGTTATTGTTGTAGACGAACTTGCAGATCTTATCATGACAATTGGTAAAGATATAGAAAGATTAATAACAAGATTAGCTCAAATGGCAAGAGCAATTGGAATTCACTTAATCCTTGCGACACAGCGTCCTTCAACTCAAGTTCTTACAGGAATCATAAAAGCTAATATTCCTTCTAGAATTGCGTTTAAAGTTCCAACTAAAATTGATTCCAGAGTAATTCTTGATGCTAATGGTGCTGATAAATTATTAGGAAATGGTGATAGTCTTTACAGCTCAACAGGTGTTGGCGGAATGCAGAGAATACATGGCGCATACATTGAACCTTCAGAAATTCTCGATATAATAAAATATCTTCTTACTCAACCTAAACCTGAACAACAAATTAAGATAATTAAAGATGAAGATATTTTTCAGGGAAGCTTTGATTATGATGATGAACTTTTCCCTGAAGCAGCAGTAGCAATCGTTTCAGCCGGATCTGCATCTGTCTCAATGCTGCAGAGACATTTCAAAATAGGTTATGCTCGTGCTGGAAGACTTATAGATATGATGGAGCAAGCTGGTATTGTAGGTCCACATGTGGGAAGTAAATCCAGAGAAGTTCTGGCATCTGAGGAGGATATGAAGATTTATGGTTACTTACCTGAATAAAATATTGCTTTTTCTTATGCTTCCAACCTTATTATTAGCAAACGATCAAACATTGGAAAAAGCATATAGTGATGTATTGTTAACCTTCTCTTCTTTAAACACTTATGAAGCTTCTTATTTACAAATAAATTACTGGGAAGAGATAGATATTTATAAAAGTTCTGTAGGAAAATTATATTATGACAAAGAGAACTTTCTAATGGATTATTCCCAACCGGACGGACAGAAACTTCTAATAAATAAAAATTCTATGACAATGTACGATCCTGTAGCAGAACAAGCAATCATTTCAGATGAATTTGAAATGGAATTAAGACCTGACAAATTTATTTCTCATTATTGGGATATATCTGAAAAGGAGCTTGTAGAGCAATTTGATAACACAATTAAGATCAAATTACTAACACCTCAAGAAGAAAAAATTATTATCACGATCTCAAATAAAATGATCGTAGAATTTGATATTATGGATAAAAATAAAAATTATGTTATTTATAAATTTTCGGATATTCAAATTAATAAAATATTACCTGATAAAATTTTTGAATTGATTTTACCGAAAGAGACAAGCATTATCGACACACGTACTAATAAATAGAACTGAAAAAAATTATAAAGAATAGTATTTTTAGAGGAAAATTATGATAGCATTAATTATGGCTGGTGGTATTGGAACTCGTTTCTGGCCTTTAAGTAGAAAATCAAATCCCAAACAATTTCTCAAGATTATTTCGGAAGTTTCCATGATTCAAATGACTGTAAAACGTCTCACTCCGTCAATTAAGATGGAAGATATTTACATTGTTACAGCAAGTTCCCAGGTGGAACTCACTAAACAACATCTTCCCGATCTACCGGAAGAAAATATTATCATCGAACCATTTGGTATGAATACAGCACCATGCCTTGCTCTCAGTGCGTCATATCTGGCTCGTAAATATGATAAATCTGAAAAAATGATAGTCCTGCCAGCTGACCATTTGATCGCTTCAAAAGATGAATTCCTGGCTTCACTGGAAATTGGGGAAGGATCTGCTGAATTGGATAACCTGGTTACTTTCGGGATTAAACCGAATTATCCTGCTACCGGTTACGGCTATATTGAAGCTGGTCCAAAGATAGATGATTTACGGTTTAATGTTAAACAATTTAAAGAAAAACCTGACCTTGAAACTGCTGAACAATTTTTAAATTCCGGAAATTTCTTTTGGAATAGCGGTATGTTCATGTGGAAAATTGAAACAATTCTCAATGCGTATAGATCATATCTTCCAAAAGTTGCAGAGATCTTGGAAAATATCAATAGTAGATGGGATGTAGATGGACTGACAGCAAACATCTCATCAGAATACGCATTAATGCCAAAAATTCCGGTGGATATTGGCATTATGGAACAAGCCGATAAGAGAGTTGTAATTCCTGTAGATTATGGCTGGAGTGATGTTGGCAGCTGGAAAGCACTTTATGATATATCCGAGAAAGATGAAAATGGCAACGTATTGAATTGTGACTTTGAAATTATTAACAGCCAAAATAATTATGTGAATTCCAAAAAATTCGTCTCTCTTATCGGAGTGCAAAATCTGGTCGTAGTTGAGAGTGAGAATGCACTTTTAATAACTGATAAAGACCATAGCGAAGATGTTAAGAAGATAGTTGAAAAACTTGGACAAGATAATAAAATAGATTTACTATAACCACTTTTAAGTGGTATACAGCATTAATCACATTAAGTATTCCAATCAAGAAATCTTCTCAAATTCTATTAAAATAAAAGAAGTGAAACGGTAAATTCTTGACTTTAATTATTGGATTTGGGTTAATTGAAACCAGATGAGTTGAAGATGACAAACTAACGATATCCTAACTTGGAAACGAAGGAGTTGACTATGAAATGGATTGTTATTGTAATTTTACTTTTCTTATTTAATATTTTATCCTCTCAAACTACAATTCCTGCTGGAGATGTTTCCGGCATGTGGGATTTGGCTGGTTCACCTTATTTAATTGAAGGTGATATTTCTATTCTTGAGACTTTGAATATTGAACCAGGAGTAACTATAATATTCCAAGATCATTATGAACTTAATGTAGGATTTTCTGGTATTAATGGACAATTACTTGCGATTGGTACAGAACAAGATAGTATTTTGTTTACTTGTGTAGACCCTGATATTGGTTGGGGTGGACTTCGTTTCGAAACCGCACTTTCATATCTGGATTCCTCAAAGATTATGTACTGTCACATTGAATATGGGAAAGCCACTGGAACAGGAAATGACACTAAAGGCGGGGCAATATATTGTAATTCATTTTCAGAAGTTGAATTAGCATATTGCAATATAACTAATAACTACACTGAACACTCTAATGGAGGTGCAATTTACCTCGAAAATTCTGAACCGTTAATTCATCATCTAAAAATTCAAAATAATGAAAATGGAGGGATTTTTTCTAATGATAATTCTGCATCCCTTTCAAATTCTGAAATTTTAAATAATACAGAATATGGTGTTTCCCAGTTTTACCAGCTTGAAGAAAGCATAGTAGATGGACATGATAATGTTGGAGTTAAAAATACAAATTTTATTGGAAATTGTATTGTATCCAATAATAATTATGGGATTCAGAATTCTTTAAATATTGATAATTGTACTATCTCTAATAACTACTATGGAATATATTCTAACCCCGAAGTTCAACACACCGATGTTGTTAATTGTATAGTAGTAAATAACACTAACGCAATATATACTTCAGATATTGAAGTAAATGTGATTAATTCATTAATTGCAAATAATACTCACGGTATTTATTCTTATGGTTACTTTTATTCTCCAGATGCAAATATTCTGAATTGTACTATAGTAAATAATTCTAACTGCGGCATTTACATTTTTTGGGGAGAAATTATTCGAGAACCAAGCAGAAATGCCTGTAATATTCTAAATACAATTTTATGGAGTAATGGCGGTAACGATATATCTACAATTCTATACTTTGTGTATCAAGTCAATGTAGATTTTTCCTGTATAGAGGATGAACTTCAATCCAGTATCATTATTGGTGATAATTGTATTAATAATTGCCCGTTGTTTGTTGATCCAACTCCTGGTTCAGGTATTAACTATAATGCACTAAATGCCGATTGGTCTTTAAGTTCTAATTCACTATGCATTAATCATGGCACTCCAGATACAACAGGAATGAATATCCCTGAATATGACCTTGCAGGAAATCTCAGGATATACCAAGGAAATAATCCCAGAATAGATATAGGAGCCTATGAATTTCAGGGTGAACCAGACCCGATTCCTGAAATTGAAATAATTCCTGATGAATTGAATTTTGGTTCATGGTTAGTTAATAATTATTCAGAAATATTCGAAAGCAATATTTATAATATTGGATTCGCACAATTAGTAATAGATTCAATCACTGCACCCGAAGGTTTCTTTATAAAGAGGCCAGATGATCCGGATTTTGTTAGTACGATTCCATCATTCTCAATAGATATAGACGATGATGAGCAGCTGCAAGCAATTTTTTTACCTGAGTTTGTTATAGCATATAATGACAGTATAAAAGTATATTCGAATGATCCTGATGAATACATTTCGACTATAGCTGTCTCTGGAGAAGGAACGATAATTGATACAACAATTCAGGGAAACATCAGTGAAGATATTATAATTGAAAATGATATTTATGTTGTAGGAAGTGTTACGATTGTGAATGGTTTTACATTAACCATTCTGCCAGGAGTAAATGTTATAGTTACAGGAAAATATTCTATTAATGTTCAAGGTAGAATCTTAGCTGAAGGAACCGAGCAGGATACAATTCTTTTTTATAGAGAAGACAATTTATGGGGAGGAATAAATTTTATTCAGACTCCTGCTTCCAATGATTCATCTAAATTTTCATATTGCAAGATAACCAAAGCATTTGGCGGTGCAATAGACATTGATTCTTTTGATAAAGTATTGATATCTAATTGTTATATCAGGAATAATAGAAGAACCGACCATGGTGGAGCAATTTTTTGCACGAATTCAGAGCTGAGTATAAAAAAGTCAAATATTACTAGGAATTTGGCAATAAACTATGATGATTATCCTACTTGGGGTGGTGCAATTTATCTTGAAAATTCTTATCTCAAATTATCTCATTGTATAATTTCAAGAAATTATGTTTATGGTGATGGTGAATGGTCAGGGGGAGCTGGAGCCGGGATGTATATGATTAATTCATCGTGTGATATGTCTGACTGTGAAATATATGGTAATTATTCAGTTTTTAATGGTGGACCAAGCAGAGGTGGCGGATTAATGGCTTATGATTCTCAGTTAGAGATAAATAATACAATAATCAGAGATAATGATATGAGTTGCGGTGCTGGAATTTATGTAGATGATTGTAATCTCTTTATTAGGAATTCTTCATTTTTCGATAATATAAGTCCAAACCCCTATGAAGGAGACGGTATTGCTTGTGGTGGTGATTCTTATGTGGAAATAATCAATACATCGTTATGTAATAATTACGGATATGGATTTTTTGGTGGTGGGGATAATCTGTATTTTATAAATTGTATTTTTCAAGGAAATTATTTTAATCAAATCAGAATATCTGGAGGTTATAGTGGACATGGAATTACAACTGCGGATTTAGAATATAATTGTATTGAAAATGGTCTAAACGGAATAACAATTAGTAATCCTGACTGGGTCATATTCAACTGGCTGGAGGGTAACATTGAAGATGATCCTCTTTTTGTTGATCCCGAAAACAATGATTTCCATTTCTTGGCAGAATCTCCTTGTATCAACGCAGGAACTCCA
Source organism: Candidatus Tenebribacter burtonii (assembly GCA_030765625.1). Classification (GTDB taxonomy): domain Bacteria; phylum Cloacimonadota; class Cloacimonadia; order Cloacimonadales; family TCS61; genus Tenebribacter; species Tenebribacter burtonii. The sequence continues at coordinate 13,376 of JAVCCF010000109.1, read as the reverse complement.
GATACAACTGGATTAAATCTTCCCGAATATGATCTGGATGGTAACCAAAGAATCTATGAAGACATTATCGATATGGGCTGCTACGAATGGCAGGGAACTCCAATAAATAATGAGGAATTAGTAATTAGGAATTACGAATTAACGAACTTTCCAAATCCTTTTAACCCATCAACAACAATCCAGTTTTCAATCCCACAAGAAAGTGAAGTTGAACTTACGGTATATAATATTAAAGGGCAAAAGGTAAAAACAATTGTAGATGCAACTTGTGAAATGGGTATAAACACTGCTATTTGGTATGGGATAAATAATTATGGAAATAAGGTAGGAACCGGAATATATTTCTATCAATTAAAGGTAGATGGTAAAGCAATAAAAACCAAGAAAATGATGTTGATAAAATAGATCTGATATTGCATTTAATAATTATTTAAAATAAATTTCTTGAACTCCAACCACAATTTTCTTATTTTAACAGTATATGAATTTTAGGAGGGATTTTAGCGTGCAAAGAGTAACTAAAACAATAAATTTGCGTGAAGGTGATCCTGAAAAAAAACGAACTGAGATCTTAAAATATTTTCATGATTCATTTGATCTGGATGAAAAATTATTTGAAACTTTAAGAGGAGATGATAGCTATTTTCTGCGAGCAGATCCTCTCCGCCATCCTCTCATATTTTACTTCGGTCACACAGCGGTATTTTATATCAACAAGTTAGTTTTAGCCAGGATCCTGGATAAAAAAATTGATCCAAAATTCGAGTCAATGTTTGCTGTGGGAGTAGATGAAATGAGCTGGGACGATTTAAATAAAGCCCATTACGACTGGCCAACTGTAAAAGCTGTAAGATCATACCGAAATAAAGTTAGAAATACAATAGATCGTCTGATAAAACAGCTTCCGCTCACAATGCCAATAAGTTGGGAAAACCCTTTCTGGATTATTATGATGGGAATTGAACATTCTAGAATTCATGTCGAAACCTCTTCTGTACTCATCCGTCAGCTTCCAATTGAAGAAGTGGTGCAAACCGATTTTTGGGAAATCAATCGAGTGTGGGGAGAAGCTCCAATAAATGAATTATTATCTGTCCCAGGTGGCAAAGTGAAAATGGGAAAATCAGAAAATCATCCACTTTTTGGTTGGGATTGTGAATATGGTTTTATGGAAGAAAATATCAAACAATTTAAAGCTTCAAAATTTCTTGTTTCCAATCATGAATTTATGCAATTCATAAAAAATAATGGTTATTATCTAAAACAATATTGGACGGAAGAGGGATGGAATTGGAAAGAATTTCAGCAAGCTGAATTCCCCCGATTTTGGATAAAAGAAGAAGAATACTGGAAGTTTAGAACTATGGCAAGTGTTATCAATATGCCCTGGAACTGGCCGGTGGAAGTGAATTATTTGGAAGCTAAGGCATTCTGTAATTGGTTAAGTGACAAAACTGGTAAGACACTGCGATTGTCTACGGAAGCCGAATGGTATAGATTCTATGATCTTCACAATTTACCTGACCAACACCAATGGGGAAAAGCACCAGGAAACATTAATCTGGAGTATAAAGCATCTTCTTATCCAGTAGATCATTTCAGATTTGGTGATTTCTATGACGTGATCGGTAATGTATGGCAATGGACTGAGATTCCAATACACAGCTTTCCTGGCTTTAAAGTACATCCTTTTTATGATGATTTTTCTACACCTACTTTCGATAATCGACACAATCTTTTTAAAGGAGGTAGTTGGATATCAACCGGAAATGAAGCAACAAAACACGCTCGTTTTGCATTCCGGCGTCATTTTTATCAGCATGTTGGCTTCCGCTATATCGAAACAGATGAAACTGTAAATCTGCCTGATAACATGTATGAAGAAGAAGCCGATGTAACGCCTTATTGTGATATGCATTGGGGAGAAGAACATTTTGGAATTTCAAATTTTCAGAAAGCTTTAACTGATTTTGCCTTGAACGCAGTTATCAAAAAGCCCAAGAAACATGCACTTAGCATTGGTTGTAAAGTAGGAAGAACCACTTTTGAACTGGCACGAGAATTTGAAAATGTAACCGGATTAGATTTTACTGCCCACCATTTAAAAGCAGGTGTTGCCATGCGAGATAAAGAAATTTTAAACTACACATTATTAGAAGAAGGTGATTTGATCAGTTTCCATGAAAAAAAATTATCCGAATTTGGTTTGGAAAAGTATGCCGACAAGGTAGATTTTTTTCAGGGAGATATTTCCAACCTAATTCCTAAATATACAGGCTATGATCTTGTTCTAGTAAAAAATGCTTTGGAATTAACTTACGATCCGAAGAAATTCTTAATGATGATAAATGAGCGTATGAATGCTAATTCCACTTTGATCATCGCATCTACTTATAATTTGCAGGACGATACAACCAAACCGGAAAATAAACTTGGTGGTTTTCGTAGAGATGGTGAACCATTCACTTCTTTAGATGCAATGAAAGAAATTTTGGGAAAAAATTTCCAACTGGATAGTGAACCAATTGATATTCCTTTTATATTACGTCAAAATGCTAGAATATTCAAACATGGAATTTCACAAGTTACGGTTTGGAGGAAGAAGAATTAGCAACAAAAATTGAAGTTAATAATATAACTCACAAATTATCAGGAACAACACAGATTAGTTAATATTAGTGAATTTTACGGCTTTGAGTTATTTGCTATTAAAAGATGATTTACAAATAATATAAATCCAATTTGATGATTCTTCTTGACTCTGTAAACACATCTTTTTGATTCAAAATCATGAAATGGAAATATAATATTAAACCAGATAATGATGAAACCGTGATCAATGTTTTTCAATCTTTTCTGCGACTCAAATCACTATATAGACAGGGTTGGTTGCAACACAATGTTCCCGAAGATAAAACCGAATCGGTGGCAGATCATTCTTTTGGAATTACTATGCTGGCACTACTGTTGTGTCCACAGAAACTGGATAAATTGAAAGTTCTGGAAATTGCCTTATTGCACGAAACCGGAGAATGTATAATCGGTGATCTGACACCAGTAGATAATTTCACTGATGAAGAAAAAAGCCAGATGGAATTGAAAGCCGTGGTAAAGATTTTAGAACAATTATCTGATGGAAAACGATTGATAGGTTTGTGGAAAGAATTTGAATATGAAACTTCCGAAGAAGGCAAATTTGTAAGGCAAATGGATAAACTGGAAATGGGATTACAGGCAGAAGTGTTTACTAAACTTGGGAATAACGATGCTTCAGCTTTAATCAAATCAGCACATCAGAAAGTTACGGATGAGAAATTGAATAAGTTTTTAGCAAAAATATGAAATTAGCAATAATTGGAACTAAGAAATTTACTGATTTCAATTTTCTGTCAACAACTCTGAAAAAGATTCCCAATATTAAGTTGATCATCAGCGGTGGTGCGCTCGGAACAGATACTCTTGCTAAACAATTTGCAATTCAGAATAAAATAGAATTCTTGGAATTTCCACCCGATTTTAAAAAATTTAGTGATAAAGCAAAGCATATTCGCGATAAATTGATCATTGGAAAATGTGATGAGCTAATTGCTTTTTGGGATGGCAAATGTGAAGGGACAAAATACACAATTAATTATGCAAAGCAACTAGGAAAAGTAGTTAAGATTATTGATGTGTGACATTTAGCTCCTCTTTGAAGGGAAGAAAAAAAAGATACCCATTTTTAAGGACTTACGTGACGGAAAGATTAACTGTAAATTAGAATTTTTATTTTACTGTAATTCTCATAAAACGGGAATCAAATTTGATTGATATAATTAGTCACCGAATCAAGTATCAATTATCGAGTAATTAGTATTATTTTTTACCTTAATAAAAAAAGGGCAGCCTATTTCAGACTGCCCTCATATACCTCTAATAAAAGATATTTATTTCATTATCTTTAATTCTACATCGCTCATTGACTTAGAATTTTTTATTGAACGAATGGTATTTGATTTAAGAATTACAGGTGCAGCTTGAATGAACTCGTGAGATCGTGTTAGTGGTAAGCTAGACTTAACCTGATAGAATTTCTTAACATCACCTATATCTAAAGCATCGGGGAATGTACCACTACCATCATCAACTGTTCCTTCCAGAGTTGCAAAAGCTCCGTATGGATCGGTATCACTATAAACATTATAAGCTTTACCGGCTTCTGATGTCCAACTGATAATTGCATTTGAACCTGAAATTTCCACCATGATATCTACTGGAGGAAGTAAAGTTCCATATAAAGCAAAAGCTAAATCTACATCGTCAAAACCCCAAGAAGTATTCCATGAAACATTTCCTAAATCACCTATGGGAGACGTGCTCCACATAAACCACGGATCATCAGGTGTGCTGACACTTGTTCCCTGGATAGAAACCCATCCATCAGTAAGTACAACCGGAGTTGGCAGATTTGCCCAGTATCTATAAACAGGACCACTACTGAAAGTAACTGTATCAACAGTAGTTCTGCTTAATGTTAATGGGAATGATGCTACTTCTATATCAGGACTATACTCTGAAGCATGATCAGTATAGAATTTAATCTCAAAATCCATTGGATCTTCTACATCAGACTGTACCCATTGTGTTCCGTCATGATACCAGTTAATTCCCCAGAATTCTACTGCTTCGATTGGTTCCGTGAGACTCCAGAAATTCTCAGCATGCAAATAATCTGGTGCAGCATCCGAAGTACTCATACTCCAGCCATTATCACCTTGGTTACCTGCTGGTGACTGATCAAAAACAGGTGAATCGGAAGCCCAACTATTGTGAATGTAACCTTCCCCGGTAATATCAATAAAATGATCTGTTCTGGCACTACTTGTCTCGGAAACAGTTATTGTAGCACTATTCCCTACTAAAGCATCAGGACCATAGGCAACTATTATATTAATTGACTCATTACTGAAAAGCGTATCGGGGTAGGTATTGGAATCATAAAGTTGTATTTGCGTATTTCCAACCATAGAAACACCACTTACCACAACCTGCCCTCCACCTGCATTTTGTAAAGTTACAGTTTGAGTTTTCCAACCACCAATTGCAGTTTGTCCGAAATTTACTGCTGCCGGATCTATTGTGAAATTAGGTGGAATCACACCAGCATATTCAACTGTTGCATCCATAGCCATCTCGAATGGTGAACCCCATAGATCTAAATGGTATCTCCAATTTCCAGCGAATTCGCATATGGAATGTGAACCCTCCGTTCCTCCGGTAGCTCCTTCACTTCTTAATATGTTAACAACATCTGTTGGGTCGGTTCCAACAATTTCATAAATTATGAAGAAATTTTCACCAGCATTGAAATGAATTGGTGTTGCAAGTGTAAATTCCGGTTCAGACCAGCCAGCGACAATTGAAGCAATAGGAACATTTTCCGTATGTAATAAGTTGTTGGGATATTCTACACCTGTTCCGTCATCAAGAGCATCATAGATTCTCAGATCACAAGAAGTTGGTATCCCTGCTGTACCATAGAAATAGGCTTTTATTTTCGTCAGATCACATTCACCTGCTGGTGTATAGTATACTCCAAATTTGCTTATACCATTTCCATCAGGAACAGTTATATAATAAGTAATATCCGGATAGTAACTTAGTGTGGCTTCAATAGTAGGTGAGCTTTCAGTGGTAAATGACCAGACAGGACCATCGGTCGATGCCCTGAAAGAATTATTACAAACAACTCGCCAATAATATGTTGTGTCATTAGAAAGAGACCACACACCGCTTGGATCTATGCCTGTAATAAGATTTCCTGAAGAGATAACAACCATTGGATCTTTACTTGTAACAAGTGTTGGATCATCACTGAAATAGACATCTACATCATCTGTTAAGGCACCATTAGTCCAGGTGATCATTGTATCAACATCTATATCAATAGCTCCATGTGAAGGAGTTGGATTTGACGGAACACCTGGAGGTCCACTGGTAGGAACTAGTACAAATACACCAACTCCATAATGTTGCATTGGTGTTGCGCCGTTGTAGTATACACCGCCCCAGGTCATTGTATGATTGCTGTAATCCCAGGTATCATGTAGATAAACCACGGTACCGGTTGCATCATAACCATAACCCAGCATAGTATGACCGTCCACCTGGATAAGTACAGGACGTCCGGCATCAATTTCAGCCATATATTGGGCAAATGAAAATCCATAAGTTAAACCATGTTCTACAATATATTGGGAATAATTTGAAGTTACAGTGTATCCTCGAGATTCAAAGAATTGTCTTAACCCATGACAACCATCTTTTCTGGCTGGAATGTAAGTTTCGCATGCAGAAAAATCATACATTGGGGATCCGTCAGTACCAAAATAAAAAGATGTTCCGCCATCTGTATTCAGCCAATTATTATATTGGTTTGTTCCCATATAATCCGCTGTACAGTCAGCATAACCATGTTCCGTCCAATTTCCAAAATAAGGATCTACAGATGAACCATAAGCAGACCAGTAATCATCTACATGTCCTTTTACACCAAGTCCGTCAAATCCCATGTGTGTTGCACTAAGCGGACATTCTCCTGCCATATTTCCCCAGGCGCTGTTATCCATAGGACAAACTCCACCATTGGTTATACCGGCATACATGTTGGGATGACTTACATTATCATAATAACCTGCCATCATAGCACCTGAAGTAGCTGAACAACCATAACTCCAATCAAATGCAGGAACACTTGAGAGAGTGACAGCAGCATCTGTTGGTTCTGCTATTGGCATCCTAAAATCTTTGGGTGGTCTTCCCGGTACGATGATCTCATCCACCTGAACACCGTTCTCATCAGTGATTGTACGGATCAAATATTTACTGTCGACCTTTTTAGCATCAACTTGATTCGTAATGAATAGTAACGACAAAACTACTAAAATAAAAACAATTTTCTTACTCATATTTTTTCCTCCTTTGATTTAGTATGTATTAATTGTGTTTTTCTTAATTTTTGTCAATTTTTTTGTATATAAGTTGTTATTCTGTTCAAGCTTGAACGCTCAAAGTGTAGTATAAAAAGTAACGAATCCAGCTTGCATAATATACAAACTGGATTCGCCTTCTTAACTAACTTTATAAATAACTGCTAATTTTCAGCAGTTACACGATAGAATTTCTTACTTCCCGCTGGAAGAGGATCATTCCACGTTGTTGTGGTTATGTGTGTACCTGTTGGTTCCAGTGTCCAACCTCCCGGGAATGTTGCATACGGATCAGTCGAGCTGTAAACATTATAATATGCAGCACACCAGGAGGGATCCCATTGAAGAGTCATATTTGTTCCAACTTTTGTTATTGTGAAATTCACAGGATTAGCAGGATGACAAGCAATATAGAATGCCATGTCCATCGAAACATGTTCTTCATTAATTGGATTGAAGGGATGTCCTGCTGGATAGATCATTTCTATCCAAGGATCAATCGGGAAGTTACATTGATAGACTGCATCATCATTCCAATGGTTAACTGAGCTCTTCCAGCCGAATTTGAAATTAGAATCAGGTACATAAACTTTTACACTTAACCAGTAAACATTACCTTCTTCCTGGAAGAAAGCATCAGCATCTGGAATTATAAAGTCATATTCCCAGATTGTATAATCACCAGGATTTAGGAAGTCACCTGTACATGGATCATACCAGCATTCTCCATTAGCAATATAATAATATGGGAATTCATTATATTCACCCGGCATCAATTGTCTTTCCCATAACAGTGTTTCAGGTTCACTCCATATATCTGGAGGTAGTCCTGGATTATCAGACCAGATAGCCAGATCAAAAATTAAATTATCAAATATTACTTCATCATACTTCCATGAACCCCAGATATGAATGCTGTTTACCGGTCCTGATTCGACACATAAGAAATCATCTGCAACAATCCTTCTTGGTAGATCAATTTCTTCAACCACACAAACATCAACACCAAATTGTGTTGTATCCGGCCATTGATGATAATGCATTTTGAGTCCATTATGCAGATCTTCTTCGATCAATACACGATAATCTTCAACTTCACCGTCATCAGCTTGACCTGTGATTCCAAGACCAGCTACTGTGCTGAACCTGAAACGAGCAAACGTATTTCCAATTGCTGCTGAATTAGGAACCGTGAAGTTGAGAGGATTCCAACCCATAATGAGAGGTTCGTCTGTAAATATCTGCTCACTTGCATCCCAGGAAACGTTACCATCGAAGTCGAGCCAAGCATTTAAGAAACCAGGTACATTTGCCAGAACATAGACTGCACCTTGCTCTCCCGGGATTAGAGGTGAAACAAACAAGACTCCATCTTCATCATTTCCAATAATATCATCACCAGTAGCTGAAGCATTTGGCTGACCGTCAGGTTCAGCATCAACACTGAAGCCTAAGAATGTAACTCCATCTATTATGTGATTTGCTCCATTAGGCAAGAGAGTTTGATATGTTGGATCGGGTGCATCACCGAAGTCAAGTTCATCAACATATTCTACCGATGTGATCTCAAATGCCATATCAGAATATCTATTAGGACCAGGTGCCCCTGACCATAAAATAGTATTCCAGATTCCAGGAGTTGGATTTATTTTATCAACAGCCCCGCATAAAATCCGGTTGTTACTTCGCGAGGATTCCTGCCATCTCCAATATGCGGGATCTGTTGGATCTGAACAAATCGCATTAATATCCAGCCAATATTGATTACCTTCAATTTGTGGGTATGGGTTATCTAAGATAAGTTCGTATAAATAGATTGGGCAACCTTCCAAGTTGACTAATCCAGTATTAGTTTCAGTTATATTGTTGAAAAGAACATCAACTCCTACAATTTCAGGATCTAAAGGTAAGCAGCTGCCAGTCGGATCGTTAGCATGAATACTAATGTGAAAATGATCAATACCACTTCCTCTTAATTCTACTCCGGCATTCATTTCATAATTCCCCCACCAGTGAATATCTGTTACAATACCACCATTACACAACCAATCATCAGCAAGAATAATTTGAGTATATTGAGTTATACTATAATCATGAGCATGCAATCCAGGTAATTTTTCACATGGTAATTGTGACCATTTCACATAAGGATCTTCAATAATATCCACTTCATAATCTTCCACTTCTCCATCAGGTGCTTGGCCTATGATTCCAATACCACCTACAGTACTGAAACGGAATCGGGCAAAAGTTATACCAGTTGTTGCAGATGCTGGAACATAATAGTTCAAGCAGACAGTTCCAGCAAAATTGATGTATGCATCTGTAAATATCTGTTCACCTGCATCGTTCCAATCACCATCAGCATTGAAATCCATCCAGCCCTGTAAGTATCCGATAGCAGTTGTCGTAACCTCTACTTGTGCAGGACTGCCAGTCATGATCTGTTTGAAGACAATACCATCTTCGTCAGGAAGATTGTTATTATCATCACCTAAGGCATTAGGATCCTGGATACCATCCGGTTCAGCATCTATTTGGGCACCAAGATAAGTAACATAATCAATCACATGCCGTGCACCGTTATTTGCAAGAGTAGTTGGATACATCATTGCTCCAGCAGGATCGGGAGCGTCACCAAAATCAAGTTCATCAACTATTTCATCCTCAACATAAAGCAGGTAATCTTCAGTTTCACCATCTTCGAAAAAGACACCACTTCCATCCCAATTATTAGTTCCAACTTCAAAGTCAGTAATAGAGAATCTTACCCAGACATTACCATGAGTAGGTCCAATCCGGAAGTTTGGTGGATTCAAGACAGATAAAGCCCCTATATGATTCAGCGGTATTTCGAAATCAACCAGGACATGTTCTTGAACTACGCTATTACCACAAACGGTAGTAGAATCATTATACCATTGTCCATCTTGATTCCAATCGAATAGTACATTAACATACGCAGGGTCATATAAAGTATTCGTTACATCTATATCAATATCAATACCCCAGATCGCAAGGTTGCAGACAATTCCCAGAGAATCTCCTCCAGACCCTTGACAAGGAACTACAGTATTGGTTGAATCAATTGTGTAAGATTCTGGAAATATGAGTCCTGCATCTCCATCCTGATAGCATTCATCATCATCATAAGTTGAGAAACATCCCGGGCAGAGTCCTGCATTACCGTCTGTTTCCCAATCAACCATAGGTCCAAACCAAGCATTGTTCGCGCATCCGTGTTTAATATAAGAATTTGGTGTACCAATAGTGATACAAGTTGGGAAATTACCAACTACACCTAAAGAAGGATAAGCAAGTGCACCGTTTCCTTCAGGAGCATCACCGAAATCGTATTCATAAGTAATTTCTTCTAAAATATCCACCTGATAGTCTTCTACTTCACCATCATCAGCTAAACCAGTATAGGTTAAACCTCCAACTGTATTAAATCTGAAACGGGCAAATGTAGTTCCAACTGTTAAACTTGCCGGGACATTAAAAGCAAATGTATGAGTACCTCCTGCAGCTACATATACGTTATTAATTATTAAATCATTTGCTTCACCCCAGCTATTATCGATACCAAAGTCTATCCAAGCACTAATATATCCAGCAACAGAAGTTGTAACATCTACATTAGCTCCTTGACCTATATTTAGAGTATAGAAAGTGACACCATCTTCATCATCATTTCCATCATTATCATCACCGGTTGCAGCTGCATCTGGTTGTCCGTCAATTTCTGAATCAATACTAGCACCCATATAGATTTGATAATTAATTGTATGACGAGCACCATCATTGATTACCAATGTTGGATACAAAGTACCGGTTGTATCGTCAGGTGCATCACCGAAATCAAGTTCATCCGGTTCTTCATCTTCAACATAAAGCAGATAATCTTCTGTTTCACCATCTTCAAAGACACCGCTTCCATCCCACTGACCTGCAGTTACAGGCAAATCTGAAATTGTAAATCGAGACCAGAAGTATCCTGCATTTGGTCCGATAACAAACGAAGGTGGAGTTAAACCGGATAAAGGACCGATATAGCCAGCAGGAACCACGAAGTTGATCAAGACATGTTCGGGAATCATCATGCCTGAACATGTAGTTGTTGAATCATCTAACCAATAACCATTTTGATTCCAATCAAATAGAACATTCACTAAACGATCTGCATTCGATGTATTTTGTACATAAATATCGATATCGACACCCCAGGTTGCAGTATTGCAAATGATACCAAGTGATGAACCTGCTGTAGAATTAGGACAAGGAATCACAGAACCGGTTGCATCAATTGTGTAAGAATCCGGTATCATAAGACCAGCATCTCCATCCTGGAAGCATTCATCATCATCATAAGTTGGGAAACAGTTAGAACATAATCCGGCGTTACCATCAGCTTCGACATCTACCATTGGTCCGAACCAAGCTAGATTTTCTCCTGTTCCATGTTGGATATAAGAACTAGCTGAACCTACAGTTATACAAGTTGGGAATAAACCGTTTACACCAGTTGAAGGATAAGCAATTGAACTTTGACCTTCAGGTGCATCACCGAAATCGTATTCATCAGGGGGTTCATCCGGCGTAGTGGTTATTCGGAATGCCAGATCAATAGAGACATCCTCATATGGATGAGTAGGTGGATATCTCAATTCATTCCAAGTACCCGTAAATGATGCTACAGCCTGAGCCCAGACAGCGTCATCATTCCAATGAGTTTCGCTGGTTTTCCAGCCGAACATTATGCCATTTGGATCATTAAAAATAGCTTGTACTTCTAACCAGTAAATTATAGGAAAATCAGGAAATCCTTCCTGTATAAATGCTTCTGCCTCATCTATATAAAAATTATAGAGCCAGCACTCATTATCACCTGTTGGAATAAAATACATTTGGAAGGGATCATACCACCATTCCTGTCCAACATTGTAGAGTTCTGAATCATACTCCCCGAACATAAAATCTCTCGTCCACAAAACATCCCCCGGCATACTCCAGGGTGGCTGACCTCCAGCAGGGATATCAGCATGAATGCTTAAACGAAAAACTACCGTGTTCATATCTTCCGGTTGCATATCGTTCCACCATGAACCCCAAACATGAATATCCGTAATCGGTCCGGTAGTTGTACACTCAAAATCATCAGCCAAAACAACGGGAGGATTAGATTCAGGATTATTACTACAAGAAACATCCATGCCGTTCACAGTAAGATCAGGGGGTTGTTCCCATTTGAGTGAACTTCCTTGAGTAGTAATATCTACTAAATAATCTTCAACTTCACCATCAGGAGCTTGCCCAAAAAATAGTGTTGCGCCTTGTGTACAAAATCTGAATCGGGCATAAGTTGACCTTATTATTGATGAAACCGGAACTGTTAAATTATGGATAGTCGAACCTGCAGGTACAGAAACATTCGTAATTATTTGTTCACCCGAATCGGCCCAGCTTCCGTTTCCATCAAAATCGATCCATCCCTCTAATATACCCGGAACAGATGCTGTAACTGTTACAGTAGCTGTTGAGCCAGGAATTAAGGCAGAATTAAAAACGACACCATCATCATCATTATTACCATCGTTGTCGTCACCGGTTGCTGTGGCATCAGGTTGACCATCAGGTTCTGAATCAATAGTGTTTCCAAGTTGCACACCTGCCACAATCTGGTGATATGCCCCTGTACTTGCTGAAAGTGTAGGATATGTTGGATCTGGTGCATCGCCCCAATCATAATTTGAGGATGCACCAGTTATTATAAAGTTAAATGTATCGTCAGCTGTTCCTCCTGTATAGGCTGCTCGAATTATGATGTCAATATTCACATTACTTGTTACCGAAGGACTAGCTGTGAAATAAAGTTCATTATTACTATTGATCGTTAGAGCAAATTCCTGCCCTGTAAGATCTGTTGCTACACTATAGGATGGTGCAGATACTTCACAATATGAATCAAGATCAACTCCGGTATACGCTAACTGAGACACATCAATTGATACATCCGGCAATGGTCTCCATTTTCTTGGCTCTACTCCAAAAAGCGCTGCCTGAAAAAATCTATAATCATATGAGGGTAGAGAAGGTGCTATAGCGTCTAAAGTGTAATCTCCATTATAAGATCCGCTCCAACCAAAGTTGACATGATAACTATCATTAGAGGAACCCGTGTAACCATCTATTACAAAAGCATGACCATCACTATAACCACTGTTATATCCCTCATACACAAGCGGACGGTTGTTATCCAATTCTGTTTTCAGCATTGAATTCCAAACTGATAATGTATAGTTATTTCTTTGATCATAATTTGAGTTGAGATCATATTTAAAGTGATTCTGTAACACGCTTAATGCTGTAGCTGGATGTACTCCTCCAATCCAGGCACCTGAACCATAT